>NZ_AJJL01000049.1 GCF_000257905.1 Streptococcus mitis SK579 | reverse complement strand
GGCAGGTTGGGTTGCAGGTTCGCCTTTTGCGCTTACAACGGCAGAATTTGAAGATTGTTTCTCTTCTTTTCTTGGATTCGTTAATTCTGTAGAAAGAGGTTTTTCAACTACTTGAACTTCTGTCGGCTTAGTTGAAGAAACAGGTGTTTGTTCCTGAATAGTTTGTACTGTTGATGGATGTTCTACAAAATTTGGTGTAACACTATAATCCACCTTTTGTTGATTTTTAGGAGTAGCTAGTGATTTCTCCTGATTGCTTACTTTAGATTCAGAAGTTATGTTTCCCTCTTTGATATATCCAACATATCTGTAACCTGAAATATCTTTAGGAAGAGGTAATTTTTCTCCTGTGGTCAATTCATAGTCAGTATTGTAATTCAGTAAAAGATTATTTTCTAAAGCATGAGCTGAAACTAAGATACCATTTCCTATCCCTGCAACCAATACTAAATGTAATACCGTTTTATTCTTAACTTTTTTCTTGGAAACAGCAAAAATTAAAATCCCCAGAGCCGCTAAGCTAGCACCAGCAACTAGGGTTTGCATATCATTCTTACTTCCAGTATTTGGTAAGTCTCCCAGTTGATTTTGGGAATTTAATTTATAAACAAGATAATAAATCTCATCATCATTCTCCATGTATGTCGGAATGTCATAGACAAGCTGCTTCTTTTCTTCTGATGATAGTTCTGACTCTGTCACATATTTATAGTGAACACCTTTAGTCTCTTGAGCCTCTACAGCTGAACTAGCTAATACAGACACAAAAAATAAACTTGAAATCGTTGCAGATACAAGTCCTACTGATAATTTTCTAAATGAAAAACGCTGCTGTTTTTCACCAAAATACTTTTCCATTATTCCTCCTTGAAATAAAATTTTAAAAATATGCAAGGCAAACTTTATTATATTAGCTTGTTATCTTATAAAAAGGTAACATACTTTAATTATACTCTTAATTTACAAAAAAGTCTTAAAATTGAGTTACGCTTTCATACTTTGTTTTATATATAAAATACGAAGGATCAGTGGTTGCCATTTCCTATTTTCTCTTTTTGGATAAAATGTAACCTACCATGAAATTTCCACGGTAGGTGTTATTTATATCAATAATCTTTCTAAAAATGGTTTGAGGCAGTTGAGGAGAATGCCTTCTATCCAGCTTTCTTGTGCTGAGGAGAGATGATCTGCCTGAAGGCTTTCTTTTAGAAAATCTCGGACTTGTTCTGGTGCGATTTCAAACTCAAAAGCTTTCATTTTATAGAAAAAGTCGATGAGAGGATCTGACAGGTATGCGGTTGAAAAGGGTACTTCTCCACTTTTTCGATATTCTAATAAGAGCCGAGCAAATCGGGATTTTTCTTCAGGAAGCTCACGGAAATAGGAATTGAGGATCCAGGTCTGCTTCTGCTTTCTTTCAATTGGATCCTGACTAGCAATTCGTTGGTCTTTTTCCAGCTCTTTTTGGTATTGTTTGGCTTTGATAGCCCGTTCTGTCCGATTTTTACCAAAAAGAATTTTCTCCCACTTGCGTTCTTCTTGAGTCAGGGTTTCTGTAAAACCAAAATAATCTTGATAGGCACGCTCTGCTGGGCCCATAGCTAGAACCAGATTGTCTGCATATTGCTTGGCGATTTTATCCCTCTTCTTGCGCTCTTTCTCTGCTTGGATACGGAGTTCCTGTTCGTAATCAATTTTCTCCTTTCCTAACTTGACAAGGTAGAGTTGGTCATCTGGTTTTCCAAGTAAAAAGGGTTTGATACACTTTTCAAGAACTTCCTCCATACGCGCCTTCTTCTTAGGTTCTGCCTTGGTCCAACTTCCTCCTTGAAAGACTTCTAGGAAGAGTTGGTAGTCTCTCTCAGGTGAGAACTGATTTCCACGATTAGGTTTAAAAACACCTTTTTCCCAGAGCCATTTGAGAAGACGCTCGTCAAAGTCACTTTTGTTAAGCTTGATTTTTTCCTTTTTCTGGGCTTTTCTGGTCAGATTTTCGACCTTTCTGAGTAATTTTTCTTCCTCTTCTAGTTGCTGGTCAAGGCTTAATCGATGAAAATGCCGAACACAATCGCTACCGATCGGAAAGAGGCGTTGACCTGTAACACCGTTAAAGAGCTCGTAAGCGTACTTGATGGCATTTCCACAGACACAATTGCTACGGCCGATACCGTTAAAAATCAAGGAAACTTCATTCCATTCCTTGGTAGCTTGTTCCCAAGTATCAGCTTTTGAAGCCTGTAACACCGCATCATGCAGGGATTTTCTAACTGGAAGTGTCATGAGGTCTCCTTTCTAGATTATACTTTTACAACTTGAACCTCATCTTTACCTAGTAAGATCAAGTATTTCTCAATATTTTCAATCGAATAGACTCGAGATAAAGCCTCTCCGTATAGGGTTAATTGACCACGATAGCGATCTATGAGTTGACTTGGTTCATCATAGCGGTCTGTCTTATAGTCGAACAGAACGATTTTGTCTTCGTAAAGCAGATAGCCATCAAGGATACCACGAACAACGAAATCTTCCTGACTCTTTTGGTCTCGTTTGAGCATGGAGAAAGGTTGCTCGCGATAGAGATGGTTGGTATTAGCAAGAATTTCCTGACCAAGTGCTGTGTCAAAGAATGCAAGAATTTTAGCAAGATTTATCTTGTCTCTGACAGCTTGGCTAGTTTGAACTTGTTTGAGAGTTTTTGTCAAGCTAGCAAGTGTTGGTCGCTGACTGAGGTCAATTCTCTGCATGAGTTCGTGAGTAGCACTACCAATCTCAGCTCCTGTTACCTTTTCTTTGCTTGAAAAATCTGGTAAATCAAAGCTGATTTTCTTGTCTACTGACTGTCCTTGGCTTGCAATCTCAACACCTTCCATATCCATAACTGGTTCGTAGAATTTCTTGATTTGACTTGGGGTTTGAACGCTAGGGAGTTCAATGGCTGCGCGGTGAAGAGTATTATAGACTTCCACTTCTTTCAGCATTTCAAGTGCTTCTTTAATAGTTGCTGACTGGCGATTGTTTGCTTGGGAGCTGTCTTGTAGAGGGCTCTTGTTTTTCAATTCTCCGATATCTTCTCTAGTAAGCTGATCTTCACCAACAAAACGATAGCTAAAGTTGAGATGACCCTTGGCAAACACTTTACAGATAGCCCAAATCCAATCTTGGAAATTCCTTGCTTGAAGTCTAGTGTTGCTATTTAGTTTTCCATTTTTAGCTGCTGGGTATTCCTTGGCTTCCAACTTTTCACGAGAACCTTTACCGACAAGATAGAGCTTTTTCTCAGCCCGTGTCATGGCAACATACAGCAGACGCATCTGCTCTGAATAGCTTGCCAGCTGTAATTCCTCTTCATTCTGCCTATAGGTCAGGCTAGGAATGGAGAGTTTGATGGTTTTAGGATAGTGATCTTCCACTGCTCCTGTCTCCATCTTGGCAATGTACTTGACACCAAGACCATTCTGACGACTGAGAATGACTTCTGACATAGAGTCTTGCTTGTTAAAGTCTTGATCCATATTGAGAATAAAGACGTAAGGAAACTCCAGCCCTTTACTCTTGTGAATGGTCATGAGCTCTACTGCATCTTTTGGTGGTGCGACTGCCACGCTTGCAAGATCGTGCTGGGCTTCTAGGACCTTGTCAATCATGCTAATAAAACGTGACAAGCCCTTGAAATTACTCTTTTCAAACTGGTCAGCTCGCAGTGCTAGGGCATAGAGATTGGCCTGTCTAGCAGGACCATTTGGCAAGGCTCCAACATAGTCATAATAAAAGCGGTCGTTGTAAATCTTCCAAATCAGGTCATAGAGGGAGTGGGTTTTGGCATACAAGCGCCAAGAATCAAGAATAGTCATGAATTGCTTTAGTTTTTCAGCTAGAGCTGTGTGAATCAAGCCTTTTTGACTACTTGCCAGTTTTTGTGCATTGACCAGTTTCTCATAGAGATTTTCTTGGACTTTATCCTCTGCTTTCTGAAGGGACAAACGTGCTAACTCGTCTTCATCAAAGCTAAACATTGGAGACTTCATAAGGGCAACCAAGGCGTAGTCTTGAAGAGGATTGTGAATGACACGAAGGGTGTCTAGCATGACTTGCACTTCTAGAGATTGTAGGTAATTGTTTTGCTCCCCGTCAGTTTTGACAGGAATTCCGTACTCAGACAGGGCGAGAAGAATCTGGTCATTACGACTGCGACTGGAGGTCAGAAGGGCAATTTCCTTAAAGGCAACACCTTGTTCCTTATGGAGTTTAAGGATTTCCTTGATAACTAAGCGCATTTCACCTGTTAGTTTCGTTTCTGTTCGACTCTCTTCTTCCTCACCTGTACCGTCCTTGTCGTAGAGGAGAAATTCTGCCTTGTTGTCTGGATTGGGAGTCAGTTTGGTGTTGGCAAAAACAAGCTGGTGCATGTTATCATAGTTGATTTCTCCGACTTCTTGGTCCATGAGACGCTCAAAGACATCATTGGTTGCTGACAGCACTTCTGAACTGCTACGGAAATTTTCCTTGAGGAGAATGAGCTTGCCTTCTTGAGGATTTTGCGCATAGCATTGAAATTTTTCATTGAAAATCTGAGGGTCTACCTGACGGAAACGATAGATGGACTGCTTGATATCTCCCACCATAAAGCGATTGTGGCCATTAGACAGCAATTCCAGCATCCGTTCTTGAATATGGTTGGTATCCTGATACTCATCGACCATGACTTCATGGAAGCGCTCCTGATAAGCCTCACGGACTTGTGGGAATTTCTCTAAAATCTCAATAGTGTAATGGCTGATATCAGCGAATTCAAAGGCATTTTCCTGGCGTTTACGCTGACGATAAGCCTCTACAAAATCACTCATGAAGGTTTGGAAAGTCTTAGCTAGTTCCCATGTGTCTTCATGATAACGTTCTTGATAGTCGAGAATCGTTATCTGGTCTAACAGTTGTCCTAGTTTAGCAAACTGGGTCTTTCTCTCTTCGTTGTAGGCATCGGCCAGTGGCTTCAAATCAGCCTTACGACTGGCATTAGTCAGAGCTCGACCATTTTTCTCTTTCGAAATGGCGACCACACGCGCAAGCACTGCTTGATAAGCCTGACTATCGGATTCCTGATTTAGGGAGTCAATTTCATCCAGAATCAACTGAACATTTTCTAAATAGGTGGCCTTTGGAAACTCCTTGGCATCATTATCCAGATGATAACGGAAAAAGCTTTCCAAATCCCAAAGGGCTTGTTTGATTTGCTCAGTTAGTCTTTCTTTTTCACTGGTAAAATCAGCTTTTTCAAAGCCTTTGAGGAAAGATTCACTCAGCCACTTTTGAGGATTACTGGTGGATTGGAGGAAGTCATAGATTTTATAGACCTGCTGGCGCAGACCACGTTCATCCTTTCCACGCCCTGCAAAGTTTTTCAGCAAATGACTAAAGGTCTCTTTCTGTTTATCTTTGTAATAGACTTCAAAGACCTCATGGAAAACTTCGTTTTTTAGAAGGAGTTGCTCGCTTTGGTTTTGTAAAATACGGAAATTAGGTGCAATATCAAGCAGATAACCGTGTTTACCAAGGAATTTTTGTGTGAAAGAGTCCATGGTTCCGATGGCAGCGTTGGGTAGGTATGCCAACTGGCGACCCAAGTGTTGTTTGAGGTCAACATCATCCGTTTCTTGGATTTGTTGGCTGATTTTTTTCTCCAAACGTTCCTTAAGCTCTGTGGCAGCCTTGACGGTAAAGGTTGAGATAAAGAGTTGAGAAATTTCGACACCACGCGCTAACTGATCCAGAATACGCTCGGCCATGACAAAGGTTTTACCAGAACCAGCCGACGCTGAAACCAGGATATTTTGACCAGAAGTGTAGATGGCTTCGATTTGTTCGGCAGTTTTCTTTTGTTCCTTGCTCGAATTTGCTTCTGCTTCTTGCAGTTTTTGAATTTCTTCCTCAGTTAAAAAGGGAATAGTCTTCATCGATTCAACTCCTCTCTTATTTTTTCAAACCAAGCTTGCTTGAGTTTTTCTCCGACCAGACGTTTACCATCAGCTAAGTCCAACTTCTCTAGAAAACGGGCTTGGCCTAAGTGGTAATTGGCTTCAAAGCCTGTGATGGCTTGATGTTGCTGAACATACGGTGCAATACTTCTGCCGTTTTCAGTGTAAGGATTGATAGCAAACTGACCTTCTAAAATCTTCTCTGCTGCTTTCTTGTAAAGATGGGCATTGTAGTCTAGTAGGAGCTGGAATTCCTCATCTGTCAGCTGGTTAGCCTTATTTTTGTTGTAAAATTCACCCAAATGACTGCTTTCTTTTTCTAAAAAGAGGCCTTGGTATTTCATAGACTTACTGGCTTCTACTACTGCACCTGCTAGACTTTTAACCGCCATCAGAGATTGAACAGGTTCAGCCATCTCCAAGTACATGGCACCGAAAAAATTCTGCTCTCCTTCTCTTTTTAGGGCAGCTAGATAAGTTGGCAGTTGAGAATTTAACCCATTAAAGAAATGAGGAAACTGGAACTGCGTCAGACTAGACTTGTAGTCTACTACTCCAATCGCTCCATCAGCTTTTAATCGGTCAATACGATCCACCTTACCTCTTACAAAGACACAGCGTCCATTGTCCAATTGAATAAAGGCTTGGTCTTTTCCACCAAATGTTGCCTCTTCTTTAATAGTCTCGATGGATGGATTATGACGAAGAATATGTCCAGTCGTCCGTGCAACATCAAGCAGAACTTCTTTGGTAAACTGGGCTTCCAAACTTTCATGATAAATGGCTTCAAATTCGCGTTCTTGACTGGTTTCCTGAATAGCTTGTTCTAGACGGTGGTCAAAGGAATCTTCGTCAGGCAACTGCAAGGCACGTTCAAAAATGCGGTGCAAGAAATTTCCGTGACTGCGGGCATCAGGACGCAGGCGTAATTCCTCCTGCAAGCCTAAAACATAGCGAAGGAAATAACTGTATTGGTTCCGGTAAAACTCTGTCAAACCAGAGGTAGAGAGGTAAAACTCCTGATCTGTAGGATAGAGAGCTTGTAAGGTATCTTTGGTCAACTGCTTACTGCTTGGGCTTGTTGGAAGGGCTGGATTTGCAAGGCCTTTTTGGTCAAGTTTTTTACCCATGACACGCGCCAGAACCTTAATAAATGTCAAATCTTGCTCAGTATCGCTCGTCTCGGCCTGTTGGTGATAGGCAACCAGACTAGACAAAAGACTGTGATAGGACCCCATATCCTCCTTAGACAGCCCTTTGTGATTCATCCTCTTCTCTCTCCGACTAAATCCAAAATGGACCAGCTCTTGAAGATAAGCTGACTCCTTACTTTCACTTTCATTAAAAAGGCTTGGAGCCGACAAGACCAACTGCTTACGCGCAGAATTGACCAAGGAAAGCATAGTGTAGCGATTTTTCTTGAGATTTTCACTGCTGGCAATTATCAATTGCGTCCCATCTTCTGTCGCTTGATTTAGGCTCTGTTTTTCTTCGTCTGTCAAAAGACTGGTATTTTGCGCGATTTTTGGTAAATTGTCCTGAGTCAGCCCAATAGCGTAGACAAAGTCAGCAGTCAATGGTGCAATCAAATCGTAACTCTGCACCAGAACAGTATCCACTGTCGCTGGAATGGTGCGATACTGAGACAAACTCATTCCAGAATGTAGCAAGGCAAGGAAGTCCTCTAGACTAACCTGTGAACCAGCAAAAACGGTCGCAAATTGTTCTAAAACATGACAGAAAGCCTTCCAAACTTCAGTCTGTCTTTCCTGTTCTAGAGGTTCCATAATGGCTGTCAAATCTTGTAACTGCTTGGTCACAGCTCCTTTTTTTAGAAAAGAGTTCCACTTTTGCAAGAGATTTTCAGCCTTCTGTTTTCGACTGGCAAAGAGAGTTTCAAGAGGTTCTAAAATTCTCAGACGAAGAGCATTTAAACGCTCCAAATCAAATTTTCCATGGTGGGATTTGGTGAAGGCTTGCTGAAAGGCTGGCAAGCCATTGATACCAAGATAACGGATATATTGCTCAAATGCGTCAATATCAGACTGACTAAGATCGGTATACAAACCTGTTCTAAGAAGGTTAATCAAATCCTCCTGACGGAAACGATAGCGTTTTAAAGCCAAAATAGACTCGACAAACTGTGTCAAGTGGTGGTGCGCCATGGATTCGCTTCTACCAAGGTAGAAAGGAATCTGATACTGGTCAAAAATCGTTTTTAGAGATAACTGATAAGAAGCTACATCCCCCAAGAGAATACGAAAATGCTTGTAACTCAGATTTGAGTTCTCGTGTAATTTCTGACGAATGCTACGGGCTACCAACTCTAACTCTTCCTTTTGTGTCAAGCAAGACCAGATTTGTAAGTTGTCACGGTCCTTCTCATCGACATCCAATGTTAATTCTGAAAAGTCATAAGAAGACTCCAACAAACGAGAGGCCTTGTCAAAACTATCCATCTTCTCATGAGTTTGAGAACAGTCCTGAGCAGGAGTTTGGTATTTAGAAGCTAGATGATGGAGAAACTCCACACTGGCTTGGTAGAGATTACCCTCGCTAAAAGGACTGGCATAAGCCTTCTTACTAGCATAAGCACCAATGACAATCTCAACACCCTTGCCATGAAGTAGGTCCACAATCCGCTCTTCCTCGGCAGAAAAACGGGTAAATCCATCAATAACTAAGGCAATCTGGCTAAAATCACTACTAACCTTGTCATTCTCAATAGCCTCAATCAAATGGGACAACTGACTTCCCTGAGCCAACTGGACTTGATTGAGATAGGCCGTTACTTTCTCAAAAATCAAGAGTAAATCGGCTCTCTTGTCCTCATCGGTCAAACTTTCCAAGTCTAAAAAATTCATCTGAGCTTTGGTCATCTCGTGGTAAAGCTCAATCAACTGCTGGATAAATTGAGAATCCTGCTTGATAGCTCCATAAACACGTAAATCCTTAGGATCAAGTTCGGTGAGGCATTTGTAAAAGGCCATCCCAAGACCGATGTCATCTAGACTGGTCTTGGCAGGCAGATCATTCAAGATCAGGTAACGAGCCATTTGAGCAAAGCGCGTGACGGTAATCGCAAAAGAAGCCTGCTGGGGCAAGCATTCCAGCACGGCACGTTCCTTTTCAAAAGAAAGAGAGTTTGGGGCAATGTAGAAGACCCGCTTGCTAGCAGCAACTAACTCCTCCGCTTCTCTTGTTAGAATTTCTGTCAAAGAAGTCCGAATATCAGTATAAAGTAATTTCATCTCTGCCTCGTTAGAATTTTTCATTACCTTTTATTATACCATGATTAGCCAGCCAAGTCTGAAAATAATCAGTTCTTGCTCATCTGTTGAAAAGAAAATGACGGAAAGTTCCGACATTGTTTTAGTAAGCTAACTTCCTGAAAATAGGAGTAACCATACATCCCAGAAGGCAGTGATATTGATGAGAATATGAACTAGTATTGGATAGTAGAGACTTTTTGTCATGCGATACAGTAGAGCTAAAATAAGACCTTCACTAGCATAAATGAAAAAAGCAAGAGGTGTTAAAGCGAAATTGATATGAATATAACCGAAAATAATAGCAGAAAGCAAGACATCTCCGTACCAAGGCGAGTTTTTGAAAAAGGTTGTCATAAGCACACCGCGATAAATCAATTCCTCAGCAATAGGGCCGATGAAGCAAGATATGAGCAAGAAATAGGGTAATTCCTGTCTCCCTATCATTTCTATCGTTTCATTCAAAGAAATTTGATTTGAAGGTGTGGATATGAAATACGAAAAGAGGAAGTCAGACATATACAAAATGATGTATCCCAGTAAAAGGTAGATAAAATACCTCAGCTGCCACTTGAAATGAAAAGTTTGCTTTCCTGCAAAAATTAGTAGGTAGATGGCCGCTAACAAAAGAACTCCACTCTCCATCAAAAGCAGAATCTGAAAAAATTCACGACTTGCTGGTAGATAGGGCTTTGCGAGATAATTGAAAAGCCTCCAAAACCAAGTTGATTTGTAAAAAATTAAGGACAATGCTAGTAAAATTTGAATAGCCCGTTTTTTCATATTAAATTCTCTGTTTTCCTTGACTAAATTATTGAATAGAGCGGTTTGCTTAATTAAATAACAAATTTAGTATAGCATATCTTTGCCAAATATCCTCTTCAAATTTTGAATTGTCATCGAAACATCCTAAACTGTAAAATCAATTAGTCTCGTTCCTTTTACCATTTTATTTCCCAAAATATGCTATAATAAAAGCAAAACACCTAGAAAAGGAAGACCTATGATTAAACTACTAGCCTTGGATATGGACGGAACCCTCCTCAATGAAGCCAAGGAAATCCCACAAGCCCACATTACTGCTATTCACCAAGCCATTGAAAAAGGTGTCAAACTGGTTCTCTGTACGGGTCGCCCGCTTTTCGGTGTCCTCCCCTACTATAAAAAACTGGGGTTAGACCTCCAGAATGAGTATGTGATTGTTAACAACGGTTGCTCAACCCACCAGACAAGTGACTGGGGACTAGTTGACTGGCAAGAGCTCAGTCCAGCTGACATTGAATACCTCTATGATCTAGCTGAAAAGAGTGAGGTTCAGTTAACACTTTTTGACGAGACACACTATTTTGTCCTCGGTGGCAAGCCCAATCAAGTCATCCAAAATGATGCCGATCTAGTCTTTTCAGACCTGACTGAAATTTCTCTTGAGGAAGCGACTAGTGGCAAGTACCGCATGTTTCAAGGGATGTTTTTGGGTACAAAAGAGCAAACAGATGATTTTGAAGAGCGTTTTGCTGAGGAGCTTTGCCAACGATTTAGTGGCGTTCGTTCACAGCCTGTCATTTATGAAGCCATGCCACTTGGAACAACAAAGGCTACCGCTCTTTCTCGACTAGCAGATATTTTGAAGATTGATTTCTCAGAAATTATGGCCATGGGCGATGCTAACAACGATATCGAAATGCTCCAGTTTGCAGGGCTGGGCATTGCTATGGGAAATGCCAGCGATTATGTCAAATCTCTTGCGGATGACGTTACAGCAAGCAACGAAGAAGACGGCGTTGCGCATGCTATTGAGAAATATATTTTATAATTAAGAAGCCCAGTTCATATCAACTGGGTTTTGATATTGAAGAATTCCTAAAATTTTAGAAACTCTTTAGAAATCTTTGAGCTTTCTTTGATTTCTATGCTTTATACTAAAGTTAACAAAATAAATCAAAAGGAGAGAATCATGAAAACAGTACTCGACATTCATGGATTGTCCAAAAACTTTGACAAACAAGCTATTCTTCAGGATCTTCATCTAACGATAAGAGAGGGAGATATTTATGGACTTATCGGGAAGAACGGAGCTGGGAAAACTACACTAATTAAAATCATTACGCAACTACTCTTTGCGGATAAAGGAACTGTTTCCCTCTTCTCCAGCAAAACGGAAAATGAGTGGACCAAGGCCCTATCTCGAGTAGGTTCAGTGATCGAATCACCTGTAGCCCATAATCACCTAACAGCCTATCAAAATCTGAAATATTACTGTATGATTCGTCATATTCCAAATGCTGATCAAGTCATTCAAGAAACGCTGGACTATGTAGGTTTGTCAGATACAGGTAAAAAAGTCTTTCGAGATTTCTCTCTGGGAATGAAGCAAAGACTTGGTATCGCCATTACCCTCCTATCCAAACCAGACTTCCTAATCTTAGATGAACCTATCAATGGACTTGACCCAATTGGTATCAAAGAATTTCGTCTGATGATTCAACGGCTCAATCAAGAAAAAGGAATCACCATTCTCATCTCTAGCCATATCTTGTCAGAACTCTATCTCGTAGCTAATCGCTTTGGTATTTTAGATCAAGGAAAGATCATCCGTGAAATCAGCAAAGCTGAATTTGAAACACTAAGTGAGGATTATATTGTGCTTAAGACAGCTGATAAAGAGAAAGCTTGTCAAGTATTGAAAGAACAAATCCAACTCCAGTTCAAGGTTGTCAATCCTGAAAACGAAATCCACATCTTTGGTCAGGAACAAGATGTCAAACAGATTCTTAAGGACTTAACCTTGGCAGATGTCGCTATTGACGAGATTTACTACGCCCGTCAAAATCTAGAAGAATACTTCACTCAATTAGTCGAATAGGAGGAAAATCATGATACATACCATTCAAGCAGACTTTTACCGTCTTTTCCGTTCCAAAGGTTTTTGGATTACAGAGGTCATTCTCTTTTCTCTCATGCTAATGGGCGCAAGTATTGGAGCTACTGGCCATCTGATGGCAATCCAGACAGAAGAGCCAGAAATTCCAACCCATGGTTGGGACGGTGTACAAGCCCTGATTAACGCATCTAGTCAAGGTTCAAACCTCGTTTTTCTCTGTATTATTCTAACTTGTCTAGTTCTCGGTGTTGATTTAATCGGAAAGCTCTATAAAAATAGTTTGACAGTAGGGGTTTCTCGTACAGAGTTTTTCCTTGCCAAAGCCTTTGTAGTGGCTTGTATTGCACTCTTGCAACTTATCATCAGCCTTGTGATTGCCTTTATTCCAGCAACTATCTTAAATGGATTTGGAACCATGCCTGATGGCTTTATTGGCAATCTACTGATAACCATTTTCCTTCAATTGCTTTGCCTCCTTGCTTGGCTTTCGATTGTTTCCTTCATTCTCTATGTTAGCCATTCTTATCTTGCAGTATTTATTGGTTATTTGGTCAGCTCTATCTTACTTTCTATGCCAATGCTCATCTTCCCAAGTATCAAAATTTTGCCATATTTATCATTGCAGTTTTTCTATGCTATGACTGCTAATAGTGAATCCATTTTCTATACACTTATAGTTACCTTAGCTGTTATTGTAATCTTTAATCTAAGTGGACTGGCAGTTTTCAAAAAGAAAAGTCTATAAAAAGAAACCTCCTCTAGCCTACAGAGGAGGTTTCTACTCTTCAAAAATCAAATTCAAACCGCGTCAACGTCGCCTTGCCGTACTCAAGTACAGCCTGCGGCTAGCTTCCTAGTTTGCTCTTTGATTTTCATTGAGTATTATTTCGTTAAAAATAAATGAAAACCGATAACCACTGCCCATCTGTGCTTAGTTTCATCTCTGCACCGAGAAGATGACATAATTCCTCAGTGATATAAAGGCCTAAACCAGAGGATTCTTCCGTATCAGATAGATTTTCAGAATAAAAACGATTGCTGAGATTTTCTATTTTTTTGATGGGCTGTTTAACAAGGTTTGCAATCTCTAAGACAGGCTGTTCCTTTTCCTTTCGCAAAGATAGCCGCGCTTCTTCCTTACCATGCTTGAGGACATTTCCAAGTAAATTTTGTAAAATTCGATCCAGCAAGTCTTCATCAGTCCTCGTTTTTAAACCAGCTTCAACCTTAAAATCAAGCGTGATATTTGCCGCCTGAAAAACATCATAATAAGCCAGAGTCTTTTTAGTAATAAAAGCGGAAAGATCCACTTCTTCCAGTTTCGGTTTGACAGCTCCTTCCATCAACCGACGGTATTCTAGAAGAGCCTCCAAGCGTTTGGAAACTAAATCAAGATGCTGGGCGATTTTTTGTAAGTTTTCTGCTTTGTCTTCAGGAGACTTTATCAATTGTTGGGTGTAGCCTGACGCGATAGTCAAAGGTGTCCGAATATCATGGGCAATATTGCTGATGGCCATATCCAGAGTCTGCTTTTCCCTTTTCATTACCAACCGAGATTGTTCCACTTCTTGAAATAGATTCTCAATCTGCTTGTAGAGCTGTAGAAAATGTTTGGAAAAAATGCTGACTCCTACTCTTTTCGTACTACCCGTGAGAATCTTGTCTTCAATCTGTTGACTCAGGCTTTCAAGTGCTAGATGATAACGAATCAATGTAATCGATAAAATGATTAGGAGAACCAGTAGGACAACGATTATCATGTAGGTCATTGCTTGTCTCCTTTTAATCTTACCCCAACTCCCCAGATGGTTTCAATATATTCTTGATTTGGGTCAAGCTGGTTTAATTTTTTACGAAGATTACTCAAATGCGTATTGAGGGTATTATCTCCAGGTAGATAACTCTCCTCCCAGACCAACTCATAAAGTTCTTCCTTGGTGAAGATCTTCTTAGGATATTTAAGGAGAGTTTGGAGAATCAAACATTCTTTCTTAGCAAGGCGAATGGTTTCCTGACTATTTTTGATTTCGAAACTTTCTGCATCAAACTGGATATTTTTCAAGTTTTGTGGCAGATTTTCAGTTTTTCCTATTTCCATCGGCTGTTTTTCTACGCTTTGACGTAATTGAACAGTAACCCTAGCAAAGACTTCGTCCAAATCAAAAGGCTTGACGATGTAATCATTGGCACCGTCTAAGAGGTATTGACTGATTAACTTTTTATCGCTCAAAGCTGTTAGCATAATGACTGGAATTTGACTTTGTTCCCTTATAGCTTTTAAAACCTGATCCCCATTTTTCCCAGGAAGCATGATATCGAGCAAAACGAGGTCAATTCCCCCTTGGTCAAAATGCATGATTCCTTCTGTACCAGAAAAGGCTTGAATCACCTCATGCTCCTCAGTAAGAAGTGTTCGCAAAATCTCTTGAATGTCACTATTGTCTTCAATAACCAGTATCCTAGCCATAAATACCAACCTTTCTGCAACTATTATAGCATGTTTTATTGATAAAGATTAAACAGAAAAGATCTTTTCATTAGAATCGTGCAACTTTTTTCAGACAGTTTTAAAAGATTGATTTCCTTATATTTTTCCTTTATACTGGATAAAAGGAGAATAATATGTCAGAAACAAATCACGAAATTGATTCAAATTTTGCAGGTCGTTTAAATATCCTGCGTGCGGGTGTGCTTGGTGCCAATGATGGGATTATTTCCATTGCTGGTGTGGTTATCGGGGTTGCCAGTGCCACGACCAATATCTTGATTATCTTTTTATCAGGTTTTGCGGCAATCTTAGCTGGTGCCTTTTCAATGGCTGGTGGAGAATATGTATCCGTTTCAACTCAGAAAGATACAGAGGAAGCAGCCGTTGCACGTGAGCAAGTCTTGCTAGACCAAGATATGGAACTAGCCAAAAAATCCCTCTATGCTGCCTATATCCAAAATGGAGAATGTGAAACCTCTGCCCAACTCTTGACCAACAAGGCCTTTCTTAAAAATCCACTCAAGGCTTTGGTAGAGGAGAAATACGGGATAGAGTATGAAGAGTTTACCAATCCTTGGCACGCTGCCATTTCTAGCTTTGTTGCCTTTTTCCTTGGAAGTTTGCCTCCGATGCTCTCAGTAACCATTTTCCCGAGTGATTACCGCATCCCTGCTACTGTTCTTATCGTAGCCCTATCACTCTTGGTTACTGGCTACACAAGCGCCAGACTTGGAAAAGCACCAACCAAAACAGCTATGATTCGAAACCTCGCTATTGGCCTCTTAACCATGGGAGTTACCTTCCTGCTCGGACAACTTTTCAGCATTTAATACTCTTCGAAAATCTCTTCAAACCACGTCAGCTTCGCCTTGCCGTATATATATGTAACTGACTTCGTCAATTCTATCTGCAACCTCAAAACAGTGTTTTGAGCTGACTTCGTCAGTTCTATCTGCAACCTCAAAGCAGTGCTTTGAGCAACCTGCGGCTAGCTTCCTAGTTTGCTTTTTGATTTTCATTGAGTATAAAATACAAGAAATACCTCGATTTTGAAGTCGAGGTATCTTTTTTTACATTTGCACAATCTTGCGATAACTTCTTGAAGTAATCATGAAAATCAGCACATAGGCGATGAGGAAGATAGCGCAGATAGACAAGGTCACAATCAACATCATATTCGTATCTATTACACCAATTACTTTTAAAATCAGACTAAGCATATGGTAGGCAAAGGCTAGATGTATGAAGGCAAAAAGCAAAGGAAGGAAGAAAACAGTTAAAACCTGTTTGTTAATGGTTTGCTTGATTTGCTTTTGATCTAAACCAACTTTCTGCAAGATAATAAAGCGCTCACGGTCTTCATAGCCTTCAGAAATTTGTTTGTAGTAGATGACCAGAACGGTTCCGACCATAAAGATAATGGATAGGAAAATACCAATAAAGAAGACACCGCCAAAGAGGGCACTCATCTGAGAACTAGCATCTGCTAGATTGCTACCATAAACATAGCTACCTTCTGTGTTTAATTGAGCATTAAACTGATTGAGGTATTTTTCATACTCCTCAGCGACCTTGAGTTGTTCTTCTTCGCTGGCATTTACATTCATACCACCGTAAAGTTGATTATAGATAGCCGAATCTGGGAATTGGTCCAAAAAGGCTTGCAAATCAGGTACAACAAGGTAATTGTAATCAGTAGTAAAGATATTAAACTGATTTGGGACATGGTTGACAATGAAATCTTTAGTAAATTCTTCTTTGACAGAAAATTGATGATCATTTAGAGTTAGAGTTTTCTGTCCTTTTAGTCCGTCATTTTTGGCAAAGAGTCCGACCTCATTTCCTGATAGAGAAATTTTTTGACCAGTCATATTTTCATAATCTTTTTGGTCAAATACCATGAAAACTGTTTTGGGTTGGACACGATTTTGTCCTTTTTCAAAAATAGTTAACTTGGTCCCTTCTTGATTTGCAATACCAAAGTTACTGTAACGAAGCACTTCTTTCTCTTTGACGCTATAAGCTTTGTCACTTGCAAACTGGCTCAAGAGTTTGTCCAAATCTTCTTTTTCAACATTTTGTCCAGTAATTCCAAAGTCATGCGGATTCATCACTTTTTTAAAGCTTTCTGAGGCATTGAAAATGCTTGTCGCTGCTGACATTGTTACCAAAACCATTGTTGACAAGATAGCGATGGTTGCTAGACCAACCGCATTTTTCTTCATACGGAAAATCAAGTTAGACACTGAGATAAGGTTATTTGGTTGGTAATAGTATTTCTTGTTTTTCTTCAAGATTTGTAGAAAAACTGTAATCCCTGCATTAAACAATAGATAAGTACCAAAGATAACCAGCAAAACAGCTAGGAAGAAAGTTGTTAGGGCTGTAAGGGGATCTTTTACGGTAAGGGAAAGATAATATCCAATCCCTAAACTTATGGAACCAAGAATAGTTTGTAGAGGTAGGAAGCGACCTTTTTTCTCTCCGCTTGCTTTCTCACGCGAGAGCTGGAGGGCATTCATACGAGCGATTCGAAGGGCATTCAGGAACATGAGGCCTAGGAAAATCAAACCGAAGACAACAAGTACTGTAATGACAACTTTCATCTGGAAGGTAGCGACTAGTTCTACTTTTAATTTCATCAGTTTGAGTAGGAAAGCGAAAATCAACTTGTCAAACAAGGCTCCAATACCGATACCTGCTCCAACAGTTAGAATCCCAAATAGCACTAACTCCTTAAAGGTCATACTGATTAGATGACGCTTCTCCAAGCCCAGCATGCCATAAATTCCCAGTTCCTTGGAACGGTTCTTCATGACAAAACTATTGGCATAGAGGACGATAATGGCTGACGCAAGGGTGACGACAAACATACCAAATCCAAGAGTAGCTTGAATCGTTTCACCTCCACGGATTTCCGCAATTTTAGGATTGAAGGTTAGGGAGTAAAAGAGATAGGTGACAGTGACCGCCAAGAGAACAGCCAGCGCAAAAGGATAGTAGAGTTTGCGGTTTTTAATCAAGTTCGATACCGCTAACTTATTGGTTAATCGAAACATACTAATTCACCTCGCTTGCCATGACAGTCAAGGTATCAGAGATCTCTTGGAACATCTGACGTTCTGTCTTCTCTCCACGGTAGATTTGATTGTAAAGAATGCCGTCTTTGATGAAGAGCACGCGCTTAGCTCTGCTAGCTGCTGCTGTTGAGTGGGTTACCATGAGAATGGTTTGGCCACGCTCATTGATTTCATCAAAGACATCAAGTAAGGCTGCAGATGACTTGGAATCAAGGGCACCTGTTGGCTCGTCCGCAAGGAGAATTTCAGGTTCTGTGATGATGGCGCGAGCTACTGCTACACGCTGTTTCTGCCCTCCTGAAATCTCGTAAGGGTACTTCTCTTGTAATTGGTTGATGCCTAGATTCTCAGCTGTCACCACCAACTTCTTCATCATTTCCGTAATAGGTCTTCTTGACAAGACAAGCGGAAGCAAGATATTGTCTTTTACAGAGAGAGTATCTAGCAAGTTAAAGTCTTGGAAGACAAAGCCCAGCTTTTCACGACGGAAGCTAGAAGCTTGTGAATTTTTAATGGTTGCTGTATCAGTTCCGTTCAGGTAAACCTGGCCACGACTTGGTTTATCCAGCATAGCTAGGATATTGAGAAGAGTGGATTTACCAGAACCAGACTCACCCATGATAGCAACGTAGTCACCCTTTTCGACGGTAAAGTGAATATCCTTGAGGGCCTCTACTTGATTGCCCTGAAAACGAGTTTTATAAATTTTTTGAACGTGTTTTACATCTAAAAGTGTCATGAGAATCTCCTTTCTTAATATCCCATCAAATGAAATGTTGCTTGCATCATAGCGCATCCCAGCTGAACGCGCTCGATATCTTTGTGGCTTGGTTTTCTTGTTTTCTTCTGTAAGATTTGTTTCATGATGTTACTCCTTTGTTCTTTATGAGTCTAGTTTACATCAAAAAAAGACCGCTTGCCATAACCTAACCTTACAAAAGAGACTTTAATCTTACATTTTTGTAAGATTGGGGGGAATGTAAGCAAAATTACTTAGAAAATGATTTGATTTCCTGTTTTTAAAATTGTAAAATATAAGTGTGAAAAGGCTTACTTTGGAAAGGGGGATGAAAACTATCACTCTAGTAAGTTTACCTCAATGAAACACCATTAAATTGAACACTTACAATTCCGTCCTCCCTATAAGGAAAGAAGGTACACTTTAATGAAACATAAAGAACATATACTCATCGGACTTCTCTATCTGCTCTCTCCATTCATCGGTCAGCTCTTAGTTGAAAAAACATACTTTATCGGTACAGAATTTACAGGTACTGCTTATGTTATTTGCTGGTTATCAGTTGCTATCAGCATCCACCATTTTTCAAAAACTGTTTTCTCTCAGCAACAAAAAGTAGATTAGAAACTTGAGGTCAAAATAATGATTTTAGTTTACAGATGAAATTGGAAAAATATCATTAAAAGTAAAAAAGCTTTAAATCAAACAGTTTAGACTATTGATTTAAAGCTTTTTGCTTATTCCAAATCTTCTGTGGAAGGCTATTATCCATGTACAGAAAAATCCTTAAATGTGTAAGCAACTATTGACTTATTAGCTAAGTAACTCACCAAAACCATCCTTCATTATCGTCAATGGCTTGGGCTTCTTTGCGTTTACGTGGGCCTGTTCCGTACATTTCTGCTTCGATTTCTTCCTTGGTTGGCATGATAGAAGCTAGGATGATATAGATAATCACCCCAAGTCCAAAGTTTGCGACTGTAAAAATAGCAAACAAGAAACGAACAAGAGTAACATCAAAGTTCCACTTGTCTGACAGACCTGCCAAAACTCCTGAAATCATGCGATTTCGTCTCATTTTATAAAATTTACTGTTCATGATTTTTCCTCTTTCTGCTAGGTTAGTCATAGTATATCACGGGTAGGCTCGGCTTTCATCAGTCCTCAGGCTGATTTATCAGTAGCAATTTACCTCTACAAAATCCACAACGATAGCGTTTGGTATCAATTCTTCGCTTACGCTGATAGGTTTGCTGGCAGGATTGGCAACGATAGAGCTTGATAGGCTTGGCGTTACTATTGGACAAGGAAGGAACAAAGCGTAATCCATCGACTGCTTTCAACAGTTCCTTAAAATCCCGATCCTTGTGTTGATAACCCTTCCCTTGAAAGTAGAGGTGATAATGACAGAGTTCATGTCGGACAATTTTCCTAAAAACATCCAACCCCAATTCCTGATAAACCTTGGGATTAAAATCCAAATGCCCATCTTTTGGGAAAAATCGCCCACCTGTCGAACGTAGACGAGAATTCCACTGGACATGATGGATAAAAGGTCTGCCGAAGTCTTCTAGTGAAACCTGCTTAACGTAATCAGTCAGTTTCATTTGGAGCGAGGAGCGACAGATTGACTTTTTCACGTTCAGTATCAATTTTCTTAACCCAAACAGTCACCAAATCTCCGACTGACACCACTTGGCTTGGGTGTTTGATAAATTTGCGACTCATATGGGAAATATGAATCAAGCCGTCCTCGTGAATCCCGATATCAACGAAGGCACCGAAGTCAACGACATTACGCACAACACCTTCTAGCTTCTGGCCTACCACTAAGTCTTTGATATCTAGGACATCTTGGCGAAGCACAGGTGCATCAAAGGAATCACGGAAATCTCGACCTGGTTTGAGAAGATCGGCAATGATATCTTTAAGAGTTTCTGGACCAAGGTCTAGCTCTTGCGCCATTTCCTTGACTGAAAGGGACTTGAGTTTGTCTTGGGCTTCTTCATTCAGGTCTGTGATATCCAAGCGTTTGAAGAGATCCTTAACGGCAGCGTAATTTTCTGGGTGAACTCCTGTATTATCAAGGATATTGCTACTTTCAGGGATACGGAGGAAACCAGCTGCCTGCTCAAAGGCCTTAGCCCCTAAACGAGGAACTTTCAGAATTTGAGCTCGTGAAGTGATTTTCCCTTCTTCCTCACGGTATTTGACGATATTTTCAGAGATGGTTTTATTGAGTCCAGCTACGTGTGAAAGAAGAGCAGGACTGGCTGTATTGACATTGACACCGACTTGGTTCACCACGGTATCCACGACAAAGTCCAGACTTTCAGACAGTTTCTTCTGACTGACATCATGCTGGTACTGGCCGACACCAATTGACTTAGGATCGATTTTGACCAATTCCGCAAGGGGATCTTGCAAACGACGGGCGATAGAAATGGCAGAGCGTTTTTCAACGGTCAAGTCTGGAAACTCCTGACGAGCAAGTTCACTGGCAGAGTAGACCGAAGCACCACTTTCATTGACAATAACATAGCTGACTTCAGGGAAATCTTTAAGAACCTCTGCCACAAAGGCTTCACTTTCACGACTGGCCGTTCCATTTCCGATAGCAATAATCTCTACACCGTATTGACCAATCAGGTCCGCCAGATCTTTCTTTGCTTCTTCGATTTGACGAGCTGATGCTGGTTTGACAGGGTAAATAACCTGAGTTGTCAGCATTTTTCCTGTTGCATCAACGACAGCTAGCTTGGCACCTGTACGAAAGGCTGGGTCAAATCCTAGAACCACGTGCCCTTTCAGCGGAGCAACCAAGAGAAGATTGCGCAGGTTGTCAGAAAAGAGCTGGATAGCTCCTTCTTCCGCTTTCTCAGTTAATTCTGTCCGAATACGACGCTCGATAGCAGGCAAGACTTTTTTCTTAACGGATTGCTGAACTACTTCATCTATATAGGCGTTTTTGACCTTGAAACGAGCAGCAAAGAAGGCAAGGATACGGTCCGTTGCATGTTCAAAACCGACCTTCAAGACACCTAGCTTCTCCCCACGATTGAGGGCCAAAGTACGATAGCCTTGCATATTTCCAACTGTCTCAGAAAAATCATAGTAAATCTGAAAAACTTGTTTTTCATCAAGACTTTCATCCTTGACTTGCGAAGTGAGTTTAGAGTGTCTTAGCACCTCCTGATAAGTCATAGCACGTAAATTTACATCTTCCGATAAGGCTTCGACCAAGATATCAACTGCACCAGACAAGGCTTCTTTACCTGTCGCAAATCCTTCACAGACAAACTTTTCAGCCTCTTTTTCTAAATCCGCTACATTCCGCAAAATCAAGCGAGCAAGTGGGAAGAGTCCGGCTTCACGGGCAATGGTTGCCTTGGTTCGACGTTTTTCCTTGTACGGAAGGTAGAGTTCTTCTACGTCTGCTAATTTTTCGGCAGCTAAGATAGCTTCCTCCAATTCCTTGGTCAACTTGCCTTGTTCTTGAATCTTAGTTAAAACAGCTTCCTTACGGTCGTTGAGATTTGTCAGACTTTTATCCAAGTCGATAATGGCCTTAATCGCCACCTCATCTAGACTACCAGTCATATCCTTGCGATAACGCGCGATGAAGGGAATAGTCGCCCCTTCAGCTGTCAAACTTAGAACGGTATCAATTTGCTTTAAAGTCACTCCCAAATCCTGAGAGATTTTTTCATATTTTTTATCCATAAATCTATTATACCACAAGCTAGAAGGCTTTCTCCAATCCTTTTCCACTATCGAAAACAAATTAAAAAACGCCCTTTTCCTCAAAATAATAGTATAATAGAGGTAGAATTTAGAATCGAGGTACACCTATGGCAGTAAAATTTACAAAACGAGACGACTTAGACAAGATGTTTGAAGAGTTTGCTAAACTCCCTGATTTGAAACAAGTTACTTTCCCTGATGACAAAGAGAAAAAAGCTAAAGCAGAAAAGAAAAACTAGATGACTGCTTTTCAACAACTCCCATCTAGTGTGCTTCAAACTGGGGCGATTTTTCTTTCTATAATCATTGAAGCACTTCCCTTCGTTCTGATAGGAAGTATAGTTTCAGGGATGATTGAGGTTTATATCACACCTGACAAGATTTATCATTTTCTCCCTCGAAATCGTTGGGGGAGAATCTTTTTTGGGACCTTTGTCGGGATGCTTTTCCCTTCTTGTGAATGTGGAATCGTCCCCATCATCAATCGTTTTCTGGAAAAGAAGGTTCCCAGTTACACGGCTGTTCCCTTTCTCGTAACAGCACCTGTTATCAATCCTATTGTCCTCTTTGCGACCTATTCTGCCTTTGGCAACTCCTTCCATGTCGCTCTGTTACGAGCTCTTGGTTCCATTCTTGTAGCTGTTATACTTGGGATTTTTCTGGGATTTTTCTGGCAAGAACCGATTCAGAAAGAAAATCGGTTGGCCTGTCATGAGCACAATTTTTCTCACTTGAACCCTGCAAAAAAAGTTTTTCAAGTCTTTGTGCAAGCAATTGATGAATTTTTTGATACGGGACGTTATTTAGTATTTGGCTGTCTCTTTGCCTCTGTTATACAAGTTTATGTTCCGACTCGGATTCTGACCTCTATCAGTGCAACCCCTATTTTTGCCATCCTGCTCTTGATGCTTTTGGCCTTTCTTCTCTCTCTCTGCAGTGAGGCGGATGCCTTTATCGGTGCTTCTCTACTCTCTAGTTTCGGTTTGGCACCAGTTCTGGCCTTTCTGGTGATTGGTCCAATGCTGGATATCAAAAATATTCTCATGATGAAAAATTACTTGAAAGCACGATTTATCAGTCACTTCATAATGATTGTGACTCTTGTCGTCTTAGTCTATTCTCTCTTGATTGGAGCCATTCTATGATGCGATTTTTAGTTTTAGCTGGCTATTTTGAACTGACCATTTATCTCCATCTGTCGGGCAAATTAAACCAGTACATCAACATGCACTATTCCTATCTGGCCTATATTTCCATGGTGCTTTCCTTTATCTTGGCAGTCGTTCAATTGTATATCTGGATGAAGCAAGTTAAAACCCATAGTCATCTGAACAGCCGATTGGCCAAGGTGACAAGTGTTGCTCTTCTGGCTATTCCGATTGTTGTCGGTTTAACTTTCCCAACTGTTAGCTTAGATTCTCAGACTGTTTCAGCCAAAGGCTATCATTTCCCCTTATCGGAAGGAACGGATCAAGCCATCCAGACAAGTGAAGGGACAACAAGCCAATATTTGAAACCAGATACCAGTTCTTATTTCTCAAAAACAGCCTATGAAAAAGAAATGCGAACGGCGGCGGATCAATACTTGTCCCAAGATAGCATTCACATCACGAATGAAAACTATATGGAAGTCATGGAAGCTATCTACGACTATCCAGATGAATTCGAGGGCAAGACAGTCCAGTTCACAGGCTTTGTCTATAACGACCCCAGTCATGCCAATAGTCAATTTCTGTTCCGCTTCGGTATTATTCACTGTATCGCAGATTCGGGTGTGTATGGATTATTGACCAAGGGAAATACCCGGCAGTATGAGAACAACACCTGGATAACAGCCAAAGGAAAACTGGTCAATCACTACCATAAAGAACTCAAACAAAATCTCCCAACCTTGGAAATCGACAGCTTTACCAAAGTCGATAAACCAGAAAATCCCTATGTGTATCGAGCTTTTTAAGGAAAGTAAGATAAAAACGAACAAGTTCTCTTCTGAATGACAGAAAAAGAGCCTGTTCGTTTTTTTGTTATATGAGAATTAGTGACTTGTAGATTTTCATCTTATACCATTTCCAGCAATACAAGTAGCTCATAGAGAATAAGCGATCCACTCATTAATTAGACTAGCGATTTCTTTAGGTGCTTCAGTATAAAGCTCATGGCTAACGTTTTCTAGAAGAATAGTATCAAAATAGTCTGGCAATTCTTTTAGGGCTTCTTCTCTCCATGTAGCTTCATTAGAATAGCAAGGACTGATAAACAAGGTAGCTCCCACTTCTCTCTTAAAAGCTTGTATTTTCCTCCGTAGGCGGAGTATCGCTTCTATATCTTCATAATTTATAGCTAACTCATATCTATTATACTCAGAATTCCAGTGATAGGACTGTATTACGGCTTTCTCCATATTTTCTGACCAATGCTTTGCTTCAGATTTTTCTTTAGAAATAAGAATATCTAGGTTCGAAATAATTTGAGATTTGATATAGTTTTTAGTTTCCTCTAGTTCCACATCTAAAGTTAAAATCTTATCTAAATCTAGATAGCCACCATCCAAAAGAATCAGTTTCTTCACTTCTTCAAATTCCGATGCGAGATAACGAGCCAAATCACCCCCGAGAGAATGACCTATCAGACAGATAGATTCTTCGTCTACAATCTCATTTTTAAACCATGATTTCAATTCTGTTTCATCTCGAAGATGCTTTTCATATAGATTTAGAAAATAGACCTGCGAATCTAGCTCTTGAAGAAAATCCTTGCTATGATAGACATTGCTTCCCAAACCGCCAATAAAAAATGTTCTCATCCAATTACTTAATACTATGCTTATTCATCTTCTGTTCAAAGATAGTTGTGATAATCCGACGCAATTCTTCGCGTTCTTTTTCTGGAATCTCACCACTTGTTTGAGCTGCAGCGTAGAGCTCAGGGTGTTCAATTGAAATGCGTTTAATAGTACGTGTTGTAGCGTGTTTTCTGACGAAAAATGGGATTCGCTTAATCAAGTCTTGTGGTACTAGTGCAAGAATTTTCTCAGCAGTTTCCTTGTCACTAATCTTAGACGTCGTAAGTCCCTGCTTAATCATTTCCTGTTCTTTTTCTGTAAAATCTTTTAATTCCATTCGATTAGTCCTCCTATTTTCTCTAAGTTAAATTATATACCAATTGTAGTAAGACGACAAATAGTCTGTTTGTAAAATCTTCTCTATACTACAACTTTCCTGTTACTCTTAATTGCTCTTTAATGAAAAATCACAAATCCATTAGGAGAGATCACAAGCTGATTTTCCAATTCTTGGCAATTGCTTGCTAGTGCTACTGTTTCCGCTTCTTTCTCTACAATATAATCTTTTGTTGATTGGTTGAAGATAGCTTTGAGAACCTGTCCTTCGTATTTCCATTCCAAGGCTACTAGATCTGGTTTGAGTTCTTGGAGGTTATACTTGCCATGCTGAATGGTTGCTGACGCTTGTTTTCTAATATTAATCAGCTTCTTCATGAAATTCAGTATATCATTGTCATTTGATACTCGTTCCCAAGGCATACAACGACGACAATCTGGATCTGGTCCTCCGGTCAAGGCAAGCTCGGTTCCGTAGTAGATACATGGTGTTCCCTTTTGTAAAAAGAGAAAGGCTAGAGCTGATTTGACCAGTTGAACATCCTCATTGGCCGTCCACAAGATTCGCTCTGTATCATGCGAATCCAAGAGATTAAACATGACCTCTGAAATCTGCTGCCTGTAGTACATAGACTGGCCATTGATTTCATTGATGAACTGGTCTGTCTTCTTAATTCCTCGTAAGAAATACTCTTTGATACTATCAGATAAAGGATAATTCATGACCGCATGGAACTCATCTCCATTTAGCCAAGGCTGAGACGTATGCCAGATTTCTCCTAAAATATAAAGATCAGGTTTTTTAGCTAAAACTGCTTTTCGAAAATCCTTCCAAAACAGATGATCAATCTCATTAGCCACATCCAAACGCCAAGCATCTATATCAAACTCTTCAATCCAATAAGTCGCAACCTTTAAAAGATAGTCCTTGACCTCTGGATTGGCCGTATTTAGCTTAGGCATATAGTCCTCAAAACCAAAAGCATGATAGGGTAACTCTCTCCTATTGGCTAGCTTTTCAGTTGTCACTGGGAATTGTTGTATATGGAACCAATCCTTATAAGCAGACTGTTCACCATTTTTGACAACATCTTGCCATTGAGGAGATTGCGAACCAATATGATTAAATACAGCATCCAGCATGACTTTCATGCCACGCTGATGAGCTTGCTCGACCAGCTCTCGAAAGGTTTCCTTGTCTCCAAAATGACGGTCAATTTCAAAGTAATCTGTCGTATTGTACTTATGATTGCTCGTTGATTCAAAAATCGGACAAAGATACAGTCCAGTAATACCCAAGTCTTGTAAGTAATCCAGATGGTCAATAATCCCCTGTAAATCACCACCAAAGAAATCATCACTCTTTGGTGTGACAGATGAATCCCAGTCTAAAATCCCTTCTGGGTTTAATAGAGCATTTCCATTAGCAAATCTCTCAGGAAATATCTGATACCAAACCGTATCTGAAACCCAATCAGGAATCTGGCAGGCATCAATCTCATGAAGATAAGGCAACTTAAATCCATTTCCAATAGCATGAAGATTTTCTAGAGAATTTTCAACGCAGCCTCTATCGCCGTACAAAATGGTCTGTCCCTCTGTATCCGTGAGTTCAAAGAGATACTGGATACGTGCAAAGTCAACGGACACTTCAACCTGCCAATAATCAAAGATGGCATCAGAAGTGATCTTGACCATTTTCTTTGTATCTTGATAAAACTCCTCCATAAAAATAAAAGGATCCCCATAATGCAAGTTGATGCTTTCAATGTCCCCTTTCTTAGTTCGAATCCGAATATGGAGTTTCTTATTCTTGTAAAGATAGGCATACTCCGACTCAGGTCTATGGTAAATAGCACTTAATTCCATCAATTTGTCTCCTAATTTACTTGATTGCATTTGCGACGCAAACGTTTTCACAATTGTTAATCTAGTATACTACTTTCGTATTTTATTTGCAAGGTTTGTCCATAGTTTCGAATGGTTTGATTCTATAAATAAAAAAGCAGCCAGTCTTACAACTTGCTACTTTCCAAATGATGATTTACAAATGTCTTTCCAGCCACTCAATTTTTTTAAAATCCTTATTGTTATTGTGCTCATTTCGATAAGAATCTTGGGAAGAAGCCTTGTAAATACTTAAAAACTGTTCTAGATTTGGAATGCGAAAAGTGATGTTTTCGAGATGAATCAGCTCTATATCCGATTCCGAAACTCCTGCAAAATCAGGTAAAGAATCGATACTTCCATACTCAACACTCAGACCATCTTTTTGGAATTCATGCTCATGAATATCTATTAAGGCGTAGCCTAAGTGTTTCATCACTTTCATTATCTTGTCCCACTCATAAATTCTGAGATGATCAGGTGCTTCCCAACCTCTAGGATCACCAGGCACATGAATGTCAATGTCAGACGGCCTCCATTCTTCATTTGAACGGTATTCAAAACCCAAGGACCCCATGAGCGTCGGAGTGATTCCGACTTGGTTTAAATGAGAACAAATTGTTCGAAATTCATCAAATAGAGAATTCATTCCTCCTCCAATCGTTGATATAGAACTTAATTTCGTTGTGAATAATAAACTAATTTTTATCTTTTACTCTTTCGGTTTTGAAAATACTTCTACTCGCTGAGCTAGGACTTTGATTTCTACAGGTAGGTTATCGGATTTATCGCCATCAACATCTGACTCCAATTCACTATCTGAAGAGATCTTAATATTACGCGCTCTGATATACTCAATATTATCATTGCCGACAACATCTCCTTTTAGTAAATCAGGAATAACGGATAATTTAGAGAATATAGAAGCATCTTTTAGAATCAAAATATTGGCATAGCCATCTTTATTTTCTTCAAAGATTTTTTTGTCAGCGAAGTAATTTGTCAAGAGAACCAAAACATGACTAGCTTCACCAACATAATTTCCATTTTCTGTCTCAACCTTAATGTTAAAGACCTGATCCGTCATGACAGACTTCATAGTATTTACAGCATAGGCTAAAATACCGAATTTTGTCTTGTCCTCGATTTCAACATTGTGAATCGCCTCAGGAAGTGAACCGATACTAAAGATATAACCAAAATAATTGTCATTCGCTTTACCGATATCAATCTTGTTGGTTAAGTTGAAATCCAGTTCATCAATCGCACCATCGATGTCTTGATTGATTTCCAACAGTTTCGTAATGAGGTTACCCGTCCCACCAGGGATAATCCCTAACTTAGGAATGTATTCTCTCTCAGCAATACCCGAAATGACTTCGTTGACAGTCCCATCTCCACCAAACACAACCACTGCATCGTACTGCTCACGAGAAGCTTCCTCAGCAAAATGTGTTGCATCTAGCGCCTTTTCGGTAATTTTGGTTTCCACGTGCTCAAAATATTCTTTTGCTTTATTTTCCAGCTTATCTTTGTAATCCAAAGCCTTCTCGCCACCAGAAGTAGGGTTGATAATTAACATTGCTTTTTTCATTGATAATACTCCTTAATTTTTAAATAGAAATGTTAGCGTAGCTGCATTTACCATTACATATAATGCTATTATATAATGAAAACTCAGAAAAGAGAAATCTGACGTACTGGAGATTGATACGCTTTTATTCTATTTTCCCATCGTCTAACTACACCCTTTAAGGGTTCATCCAAGTAAGAATAGGCCTTATCCTTAATCCAATCAGGAATACCATAAGCTGCCTCTGCTATGCTACCAGTGATTGCAGCAAGTGTATCACTATCGCCACCAAGGGAAATGGCATTTCTTATCGCATCTTCGAAGTCTCTACTCTCAAGAAAGGCAATAATGGCTTGAGGGACAGTTTCTTGACATGTTTCGTTAAAACGATAGTTAGGACGGATTTCATCTAAAGTTTGAGATAGATTATAACCGTATTCTTTCTCTATATAATCCTTAATCCGTCTTTTACACTCTGTATGATTGTCATTAATTGGTTGCTCGTATTCTCTACAATAACCACCAAAGTAAAAACGACACAGAAAGATAGCATCAGCTGTAGCCATAGCACCTTTGACACCTTCTGGATGATTATGAGTTACCTCTGCAGAAAGACTCGCAAGTCCTCTAGATGATGGCCACGTACCAGTTCTCTCATAGACATCACAGTCCATGACCCAAGCACATGGAGAAACACGCATAGCTGATCCATTCCCAAAGCTATTATATGGTTCATGGTTATCGCTGATTAGCCATGCATTAAACCGAACACCGTAATCAGCATTCGGATACAGTCTGCCGTATTTCTTCATCGCGTCAATGAAGTCGTCTTTTTGTCCCCCATCCATAATCGCTTCTGCAACAGCACAGGTCATAACCGTGTCATCTGTAAAAAAGCAGTCCTTCCGAAATAAAGGAAAGTCCTTCGTTTTGATATTGTTCCATTCGTAAACAGAACCGACAATATCTCCAATAATTGCTCCGAGCATAAGATACCTCCTTGTGAACTATTGGTTTAGACTGATTTTTCTACTTCCCATACTCGTTTATTTTATCAGCATATTCAGTCAAAAGATTCTTTGAATAAATTTTTTCAGCTTTTGAATTTCTAACTTCTTTCCAAAGAATAGAAGCTACTTTTAACTTGTTTGAGTAGTTACGACTATTTTCGTCTGCACAGAAGTCCTTTAAAAATTGGTTCCATTGACAAACCGAATGATCATACTTGGCATAATCTGAATTTCCATAATAGACTTTTAGCATATCTTGGATTGTAAAACTCAAATCATTTTCTCTTTTTACTTTTCTCCAAGCTGTAGCCATATCAGCAGTAAATTTAAATGGCGAAACACCTGTTAAAGTTGAGAAATATTCTCTAAAGTGTGTATTAAAGGAAAATCCACATTCAAGTAAGGGCGTACTTAAGGTAACGACTTCTACTCGTTTCTTTTTCCTTTTTAGTGATGATTTTTTAATCAAATTACCCTTAAAGTACTGCTCAATAATATCATTTAGTTCCTGTTTTGTCCCTCTATATTCAAGTCCTAATGACTTACATAGTTGTGAAAGTTCATCACGATACCAATAGTATTTATTAAACTCATCGAATGATACGATTTTATCAAACTCAGGTCTGCTTTCTATCAATATAACACCTCCTTAAAACCAATTTAGGTTGTCATCTCAAAATAATGAAGTTTTAGTTTCCTTATTTTGAGGATTAGCTACGTTTCACTAACAAGCTTACACATTCAACGGTTCGGACTTACCGTATCATCCGTGAAAAAACAATCCTCAAGAAATAAAGGAAAATTCTTCGTTTTGATATTGTTCCATTCGTAAACAGAACCTACAATATCTCCAACAATTGCTCCAAGCATCAGATTTCTCCTTGTTCATTTTGATGCTTTCTATTTGGGCTAACTAACATATTTTTTTAGAAAATAATGTCATGTTTTATTTTAAAAACATCATTTTTTTCAAAATAGGGTTTTACCATTTCTTTCTATCTAGCTCTATGAAAATTGATTGAGTTTAAAGGAGAGAGGTCATAATTTCCCAATGCATAACCATCATTCACTTCAACAACAAGTGTTCTGCCATCAAATGAATTTTAGAACTTCACTAATATTATATCTATAACAGAAAATTTTTTCCTTATTACTTTTTGTTCAAAGATTCCAGTATTTCTCTATAACCTTCGTAGAAACGGTCTCTTGTAACTACCTCACCAGGATATTTTTTTTTCAAGAAGTAAGAATATATCATTTGGATTAATTCCTTCATCTAAAAAATCTTGATAAAGTGGACTACATAACCTCATTTCACCTTTACTTGAAAATTTTAAAAATGTTCCATATATTGGAATCATTGACAATAGATTGTATAGACTTTTTTTCATTGTTTTCCTTTTATCTAAGTTTATTAATTTAATCAAATATAACTAACCTATCATTACTGAAGTTATTAAAGGTAAGATTTACTTTTTCATAAACCTCCTGAGTTTCCTTATAAATCTTATCCGAAACATATGAAGCTCTCAATTCGGATTTCTCAATAAGCACCCACTTTAACTGAGAGTATGAATATTTTGCAAAAGTAATCCATTGCGCGTAATTTATTGTCATAGGATTTTTTGTAAAGTAGATTTTCCCTGCATTAGCAGATGCGGCTATAGAATGTCCAATAAATAGCATCGTATGTAATTTGGGGTGTTTCTCTCTATCCAACGAAAAAGGAATAGAATTTTTTATTGAATGTCCTTCGTTAATTTTCTTCAGGGCGTATCCAATTCTGATTATAACTTCAATAATCATTGTGGAAATAGCCATACTACTAAAATAAATGAAATCATAGCCTTCGTAATACATTCCTTGTACTATTTCTGCTATTGTTTGATCCTCGTCACCAATTTTTCCAAACTGAAGCAAATTAAATAATCCCATCAATGGTGCAGGTAATCCCATTGATGTCGTAATATCAGATTTAAAATGAATTATCTGCTTTGCTATTGCTGCAAAAATATCACTTTCTTTTCTATCTGTGTAATTATCCATAAATTGAGATACTATTTTCCCAGTTTTATCAATAGTAGTCATCTTACCATTTAGAATATCAGATACACCAATTACTAAACCAAGAAGGGGGTCATGTCCAAGAGATAACAATCTATGATAATATGCAGACAGTCCATTAACATTTACTTTAGTATGACGATTATCTTGAGCATCAAAAGGGACTTTACTGACCTTTGAATTTGCCAACTTTTCCATTTCTTCTTCAGAAAATCGTTGATTAAACCAGTCTCTTACATAATTAGATAAAGGGCCACCTTTTAAACCATTCGGAGTTTTCTCAGGTATTCCAATTAAAAGAATATCAACAATCGCTGCTAATATACCAGCTCCTGCACAAATCGATATATCAATTTTATCAAGTTTATGAATGTTGTTAAAATCATCCTGCATTGATTGAATAACTGTCTGATTAAGTTCCAATTCTTCATTTGTGAAGAGTGCATCTAGTTCATTCATTGAACCAACTTCGCACTCCGCTTTTATTACTAAGTCTTCCCATTTAGGTACAACGATAGTTTGTTTTTTAGTTTCGGTATCTAGTATTGGTAAATCAGACAGAGTATAGCCTAGCTCTCTCAATAATTTTTCACTTTCCTCTATACGTTCTTCTGCAATAGACATATCGGGTCTGTTTATTAAATCTAACTCTTTGGTTTGATGAGTTAAAATATTATTGAATTTTTGTTCTTCATCAGAATAAATGAATTTACTCATTGTTAATCCCCTAAATCGTTTTTCAAATCTTTAATTGCTTGAGTTAGGAGGATATTTAAACTCTGTAAATAATCTAGGCGTTCCTTATCAGCATCTGCCTCAGTTTTCAGAGCTTGTATAATAGCTTCATGTTTTTGCAATGCTTCTTTATATAACCGTTCTTTTTCCTGTTTAAGTTGTTTATTTTTTAGATTAGAAGCTAATAATATACCGCCTCCGGCTAATACAACGACTGGAGCAGCCATTACAAACACTCCAGCTACCATACCACCTCCAACGACACCGCCAATAGCTGCAAGACCTGAAGTAATGCCAGCCGCTGATAACCCTACAGTACCTAAACCATAAAGAGCTGCGAATGAACCTATCCCACCAATACCTGCCCCCAATGCACCAGCTAACACTTCTGGAATTGGACTCTCTCTTATTGTACGTGTTTTATCATTAAGAGCTGCCGCTGCTTCATTAATTATGTTTACAACTTGTTGTAGTGATTCTACATTTTGAAATACTGCTTCTTTACTCATAAAAAATCCTCAATCTTTTATTATTTTAATTATACCATGTATAAATTGAAAAACTGCAACATAAAAGTTACCAGTAGTACCTTTTCTCACTTAGATATTGTTCTTTTTGTTCTCTAGAATTTTCATGATTTCTAATTCCTAGTAATTCGTCTGTTGAAGAAACTATTGGGTCGATCCAGTCAGCTTTGGATCTAATCCAATCAATTTCCTCTTTACTAAGTTTCCCTGCTATCTCTAATTTATCAGCCATCAGTCTTAAATCATTTGCTGTTTGAAAATCTTCTAGCATATTCAGAAGAGACATTGTCCGCCTCTTCTCTTCTTCGATTCTATTTTGTAATTTTCTTTTTCGCTCTTGCTCCTCTTCGTATTGTCTTGCTCTCTCTTCACGTTCAAGTCGTAAGTTCTTAACTTTATAATACTCTTGGTAAATTAAAACGATTATTTCTGGGATTGATTGTTCAAGTGTGAATTCTTTAGTATCTTTAATGTATTTACCATCTATTATCTTAAATCGAAATTTTCCATTTGGAATATAGTCATACTTCTTTATTCTTGGTTTAAAAGCATATCTATTAAACTTAACGCTATCATTGTACTCTGCTAGTTCTTTAGCTTCTTCTTTCGTTAATTCATGACTTACTTTGTCTGTTGATTCTATAACTTCAAAACGAACAATATCCTTATCAATTTGAATATCCCAATTTGAAGTTACATTATCACCGATTCTTTCAATTACAGTAACTAGTGTATCTAAAAAACGATATAAACGTGGAAGAGAATTTACTGAAATATTTTTTACAAATTTAGGTTCTTTTAAATCATTATATCTGTGTCTAGAATCAAAGTAAGGATAGGAAGCAGCTTTTTCCCTCTTATTCCACTCTGCGATTTTATCTCTTAGATTAGCTACAGATTTATGTAATCTCTTATTTGGAGACTGGTTTAGGTTTGAAACGGCTTCAATAATAAGCTCTATTTTATCGTCCTCTAAAAATGATAATGAACTTCTTATACTAGTTGTATCAAGTTTAACAGTATCTCCGTTTTTATCTTCCGTACTATCTTCTTTATGTTTAGCAGCTTTAATTCTACTATTCTTTAAGCTTTTTCTATCAATATTAACTTCATTTACGTCATTTTGTGGTAATGGAACAATAAATTCACTTAAATCTTGTCCAGTATTCTTACGATACCAATAACTACCATTTGGAATTGGGATTTCAAACTCTTTGCATTTCTTAAGTAAGTCTGAATAGCTTAAATCATATTTCAATGAAACTTGTTTTGCACTTATCTCCCAGATTTCTTCATAGAGTTCTTCTCTAGAAAAGGTCTTTATCATCTTCATTTGAAACACCTTTACCCTTATATTTTACATCACCGTTTTTATATTTACCAAGCGAAAACGCAAATTCAAAAACCTCTAATTCTTCACTTCTGCATTTTCGCTTAATATAAAAAGTAAATCTTGTTTTAATCCGTTAAATTCCTCTATAATTTTATCTAAACTAGTTTCAATATTTTCAACACGAATCTCTGATAGCTTACCGTGATTGTATGAAATCATTCTTTCAGCGATAATATGATATGACCAACTCTCAGTGAAACGTCTGTCTCTTTCTTCGTTATGAATAGCAAAACCAATTGGAAGAAGATTATTTCTAAGACCTATAGCAACTGCCTGTGAACTTATACCTAAATAATCACCAGCAATTTTTAATGTGATTTTATTTAATTTTCTAATATCTTCGTCGGTATATTTCGGCATGTTAGTACTCCTTTGTTATAATTCAAGTTAATGATTTAATAATCATATCAATTGTTTTCATACTTTCTACTTTCTAAACAATTTTCAAATATATAGCGTTTTCATTATTTTCTTATCCTATTATATCATTATTCAAAATAAAAAACTGCAACTTACTAGTTGCAGTTAAACACGGATTTACTTCTGTCCCTTTTAGAAACTTATATTTTCAGGCATAGTAAAGATATCGTTTTTTTCAAAAAAAGGTTTTACCATTTCTTTCCATCTAGCTTTATGAAAATTGATTGAGTTTAAAGGAGATAGTCCATAATTTCCCAATGCATAACCATCATTTACTTCAACTACAAGTGTTCTGCCATCACGAGTAACACCGATATCTAGTCCATAAGCAATTGGCGCGTCTTTCCAACAAGATATTGCTTCATCAATTAAACTAGGATCAAATTGTGCATGATAATCACCTGTATAGGGGCGAACATCTAATACGCGACCATCTAACACAAAACAACGCCATTCTGCTATGAATTCTACAACTTCACTAATCCATATAGGATAATCGAAAGGGAGACCAATACCTATTAAATCATGGGTTCCATTAACAACTCTTCCAGTAAAAACTTTTGAACCAGCTTTAGGCTTAATAAATTTTCCCCAATTATCAGGTATATTCACAATCTCTCCTAAAATACCAGCATAAATCTTTCGACCATAAAACTCTTTAAGCTCAATAGGATAGTCATAAACCGGAACATTTAACCCCATCATTTTTAGTAATGCTCTAGTCTCCGTTATATAATCTACAACAGTATCATCACTTGTTAACTGTTTTATTTCAGAAAAAGATTGATATAAAATAACTTCTTCTCCTTGTAAGTATGCACCTACTTGAGCATTGTATTTATTAATTGAAACCTCACTTGGTAATTTACTTTGTCTAATATAAACAACCATTTTATCACTCCTTTTTCACTAGTGTTACACCTGATTGTAAAAAAATAATAGCAATTTTGCTCTTATTTTTTTGAGTAAATAGCCCCCATAATATCATCGAAATAATCAACAGTATTTAGGAGTAATTCTATAACCTGGGACTTTGTTAGTCGCATTCCCCTTCTATCTCTAGCATCTTCTACTAAATTTTCAAGTTTCTCTAGATTTTTATCATCCAAGCTAATCATTATTCTATTTTTATCGGTTGCCATTTTCATCACCTCAAGTTAATTCTATCACAGGTGTAACACTTGTGTCAACTGGCTTTTATAATACATTAGTTTAAAAGCTGAGAGGATTTTTAACACAGTAACTTTAAATCTTTAGTATTAAAAAATTTTCACAGTATTTATAGAAATAAAATCTATCTCAAATAAGTTATCAAATCTAGTATAAATTATGAGAGGCTACTCTAATACTTTCCCTCTAAACAAGAAAAAGGCTTACACTCAATGATTTTCTTACCCCCTTCGTTACAACGTTTTGACGCTTTTATTAGCAAAGGTACATACTCACAAGGAACTTTGATTGACTATTGAATCTCTCCCACTTCTTCTTTAACATATCCTTCTACATCTTCAATCTCTACAAACATTGGGTCTAAGTGACACAAGAAATGCCAATCTTCGCTCCCTTTTTTTCTGTAGAGAATCGCTTCACCGTCTTCACTTCCGAAAAAGCTTCTGTCGATTTCATATCCGTAGCTTTCTAAGAAGTCTTTTGCTTTACGATAGTTCGTTTCTCTTGTTTCGACATAGGCTTTAACTTCATGGTTGTTAACGACATATGCATCAATTTTTGAATATCCTTCAATCACTCTATCGTTTTTGAGGGATAAATTTGAAATCTCTTTCCAAATAATGTCTACATTTTCCTCATGATTGAACATAAATTTAGATAAAGGTACAATGTTTCCGTTATAGATAATTTCCATATAGTCTGGTAGTTTTGTAGGATTAAAAAACTCTACTTCAAATCCATCTTCTGTTTCTAAAGTATATCCAGGGATTTGTGCTACAAAAGTTTTCCCATCTTCTATGGAATCAAATGCGACTAAATCTTTAGAATAATCATTTTGGTACAATTCCAATATAAACATCGATAATCTCTCCATTTTCATTATCAGGCTAATGTAAATAAGCACGTCACCTGACCAATTCAGGCGCTCTTCATCATCTCGTCATATTTCCTACTTACTTTACGAGTCCTATACCCAGAACACACCTTATCGACCTTCGGTCTCACCTCGTCGCATTGGCTGAACATCTACTTTTACTTCTCTGATGCTTCAACTCGTACAAGCAGTGCTACCGCCTCAACATGATGCGTCTGCGGGACTCAAAAGGTTTGGGGAATCTTTTGAGGATTAACTACGTTTCTCCAACAAGCTTACACATTCGACATGGAGTGATGTGTGGTAACTTATCATCATTATACTTGTTGTATTTCTTAACAAGACCTTTCATCATACCATTATAGTCACTCGCCACTTTTGGATAGTTCTTTCTATTAAGAAAGAGGAAATCACTATATCCATCAATCTCAACACGCTTATCATTCTTTCGATTCGCTAACACTCGCTTAAATGCTTGATAGGCTTCTTCAACCATAGGAACTTGACGTTCACCACTTTTGGTCTTTGGTGTTTCAATGTAGTACCCAATTTCAGTATCTCTCAATAGCTGATGGTCTATATTGACAAGACGATTCTCAAAATCTAAATCTGGAAGTGTCAAACCACCAAACTCTGAAATACGAAGACCTGTTTTTAAGAGTATCAGAATTTCATCATAATTTTTGCTGTAGGTTTTATCAGCTTTCGCAAAGGCTAACAGTTTTTCTTCCTGTTCTCCTGTTAGTACGGTCTTAGGGACAGTATCATCATCAAGAACTGCATTCAGTTGAAAGTCAAATGGATTCTTCCGAACACAATCATCTTGTATCGCAATGTAGAATGAAGCCTTTAAAGAACGTTTATAGTTATTGATGGTTTGATAGGCATAACCATTTTCACTCATTCTAATCGCCCATTCTTTAGCGTCTGATGGTTTAATACTATCAATACTTCTTGCACCTAACTTGTCTTTCTTCAAAATATCCATAAGATATTTGCGTCCAGTTTCAGTATTTTTTCTAACCTTTGGTCTTTGAGCGTTCTGTTTTGCGTAAAGCTGGCAGAGTGTCATTTTCTTTCCTACAACATCAATACCATCATGAATGTCTTTCTGTAACTCTGCGATTTTCTCCCTAAGTGAGATACAATCACGCTTTCCTGCTGGTACTCTGTCTGTAGCCACAAGTTTCCACGAGTAAACAAATTGCGGTTCTCCAAATGAATCTGTATATTTGTATAAGTATCTTCCGTCTTTTCGTTGGCTCTCTCCAGTCTTTAAAATTCGACCTTTATTGTCACGTCTTTTTTCTGACATGGCATTTGCTCCTTTCCATTATGGAAAGAGCCCTGATACGACTTAATACTATTTTATCATATACAAGACCCTTTGGCTACGCTAGATTGCGTTCAATGTATCTATAATTTTTTCAAATTGTTTTCGTTTAACCTGAATACGATTGCCATTCATAATCAGCCAGTTTGCATTTTTATTTTCTTCTGCCAAACGACGCAGCTTGTTTTCGCCAATACGAAAATATTTTGACGCTTCTTCAATAGTTAGGGTATAACGCTCCCAAATCGGAATGTCAGTCTGCTTCATAAAATCCTCCTTTCCAAATCACTTATTGGATTTCATAAAAGTTGTTTTACAAGCAATCGAACAGCTCTAGCAAAGCTCACGGGAGTTCCACCCCTGCATGGTTCTCATGTAGCCATACTCATTGCCTGCGACGCTTTTAACGCTCGGACTATTGACTGTATGGGAGTATCATTATCACGATAAGAAAGTCGTCGCTGGCAATCCTGCTAAAGATTGTTTTTCGGAACACTAACTGAAACGCTCGCTATCTTTAGAAGATAGGTCATGGCGGTTAGCTCCGTTGGCTCTTTTCTTATCGAAACGTATTCAATTACTTTTATTCAGTTTTCAAAGAACAATGGCTCGTTAGCCTATCAAAACACATTGAAAGCTCAATATGCTTTGATGGAATAACAAACCTCCCTGTTCGGGAAGCGTGGAATAGTATGGCACGCTTCCACGAAAAGAGAGAGGTTATTACTTAATTTCAAATGACAGAATCTTTGTAATCAGTCTGGTTTCCATTCTTCCACGTAAGACTTCATCAACGACCATACTTTGATTGCCATATTCATCTTTCATAAGTCGTAGGAACGTTTCGTTATGTACCCTCTGTAATGATGTAGAATCTGGTTAATCGCTTCTGTATCGCCATCTGTTGCCTTTACAATGAGAGGAAAGGGAATCATAGGATATTGTGTTTTCATTCTTCAAATTCCTCCATAAACTTTTTGATTAAGGCTAGTCCACTGGTTCTATGCCGATAGACAGTAGAACGGTTCAATTTCAACAGGTCTGCAATTTCTGAATCGCTCATGTCCATAAAGTAAAACAGCAGTAGAATTTCACGTTTCTTGTCTGGCAACTCACGTAATGCTTCACTCAATAAATCATTTTCAACACCAACTGATATTCCATTGAGTGTAAAAATCTGAAAGTCAGTTGAATAGTTATCTGTTGTCGCAAACTGGCTAACAAGATAATCGCCAACATCAGAAAAGGACACTTCACGCTTTGCGATCCTTGAAAGATAAAGCAGATAATTCTTTCGCTCGTCTTCCATAGCACGTTTACAGATATAGTCAAACTGATTTTCTATTGTGGTCTGAAAAAAAGATGGTTTCATGTTTCTCACCCCCTTTCTGTCTAGGAAAGGAAGTGAGCCTTGCTCTTTTATCTCCTTTCACTCTTAGTCCCAATGTGAAAGGGGGATTTGTTGCATTACTGATGAATAAACTTTGTAAAAAAGTTCTGAATAACCAAAAAAGCACACAAACAGATTGATTTCTCTGTTTACATGCTTTTATTTTTCTATCTATATGATTTATAAAACCACATTGGTGGACGTACTTATCTATTGCAGATAGACGACTTTTTTTGATAAATACTCAATGTGGGGAACTTGATTGTATGTGATATACTTCATGGCGACTTTGACCTCCAACAAACCGCCATTTGGAAGTAAGATACAATATTTTAACAGCATAAATAGCACTACCATATAACGGTTTTTTTTATTGGCGTTTAGTAGTGCTTTTTATTAAATATGAACCTATAAACTATATAACATGTTTTTCTATACCTGTTTCTAATTCAATAGGAACAGTAAAATGTATAGAGGTGGTCTACTATGCGTAAAAAAGAAGATAAATATGATTTTAGAGCCTTTGGTTTAGCCATTAAAGAAGCTCGATTGAAACGAGGTTTAACTCGTGAACAAGTGGGAGCATTGATTGAAATTGACCCACGTTACTTAACTAATATTGAAAATAAGGGGCAACACCCCAGCATACAAGTTCTTTATGACCTTGTATCGTTACTTCATGTTTCCGTTGATGAATTTTTCTTACCTGCTAATAACTTGGTAAAAAGCACCCGACGATTACAGATAGAGAAATACATGGATAGCTTTACAGACAAAGAACTATCCTTAATGGAATCTTTAGCCAGCGGTATCAACGAAGCAAGAAACATCGAAGACTAATTAAAAGAATCCATACATAACGGAAAGAGCCGATAAAATGAGATTGTATTAATCTCATTTTATCGGCTCTGCGTCTTTGCGTCTGGCTCTGTAATCACAGTTACTTTGAACTGCTTTATTTCAATTAAATTTTCTTGTCTGCATTTCGGACAATAGAGGGGGAATTTTTTTAATTCAGTATCTTCCCTTATCTTTAATCGTGTTTTATTTCCACATACAGGACACAATATCCACTTGTAGTTTATAATAACTATCTCCTCCTTTACACTTTAATTCAAATCTTTATTAAAGAATATTTCATCTTATTTAACAAGAAACCATATTTATATAACAACATAAAATACACTAAGTTATTTTATTGAACATATATCGTACTTTATCTATCCGACTATTTGGACGACGGGGCTGGCAAACAGGTTCACCGGTAGTAACATGGTACCCTTTTAACTCTGTTAAACAAACACTACGTCCATTTGTAAAGAAAGTTAAATCACTACGATATTCTTGAATACACCGAGCAGGGATTTCTCCACTAAGAATGACCTCATTATTTTTCAATTGAGTGTCTACGATGTTCGCACAATATTTAGGAGCATCGTTGTATGCTCGTGAAAGATATTCCTGTGGCGCATAAATTTTAAAACTAAGATATGGCTCTAACAATTCTGTTCCAGCTTTTTTTAAGACTTGTTCCAATACAATAGGAGCAAGCATCCGAAAATCTGCTGGGGTACTAACAGGGCTATAGTATAAGCCATACTTAAAACAGATTTTACAGTCCGTCACATTCCAACCATACAATCCTTGTTCACAGCCATAGCGTATCCCCTCCATAACTGCATTTTGAAACGATTGATTTAAGTATCCAAGAGAAACCGAGCTCTCATACTGTACTCCGCTCCCTAATGGAAGCTGTGCTACAGATAGACCAATGGAAGCCCAGAAAGGATTCGGTGGAACTTCGATGTGAATGGTATACTCTGCTTTTTTTAACGGTCTTTCCATATAAATGACTGTAGGCTCTTTTATTTCTATCTCCACATGATACTTTTCTTGCAGCAGAGCACAAGTCACTTCCATTTGTACTTTCCCTAAGAAAGAAAGTATGATTTCATGTGTCGCAGAATCCACATAATATCGCAGAAGCGGGTCACTGTCGGAGATTTCTAAAAGTGCATCAAGTAACATTTCCCTTTGTTGAGGTTTGCTCGGTTCAACAGTCGTTTGCAGCAGAGGGAGGGGATTTTCAATTCTCTCTCTCTGTGGCAATAGCTTTGTATCTCCAAGAACACTATTTAACTTCAAAAACTCATTCTGCAAAATAACAATTTCCCCGGAATAAGCCTTATCAATTTTACATAATTCACCATTTATTGAAGTATACATTTCTGTAATTTTTATTTTTTCCTTTTCCGATATTCTAACCGAATCTCGCAAATGCAGTACGCCACTATAAAGACGTATATATGCAAGACGCTGTCTTTTTTCCGAATACTCAATTTTGAAAACTTTTCCGCAAAGTTCAGACTGACCTCGATGTGTTGATGAATAAAATTTATTCGTAATCACTTCTATAAGGTTATCAATCCCTATATTGTTTTTTGCACTTCCGTGATAAACAGGGAACAGAGAACAATTCTGAAATCTTATGCTTTCCTCTTGTTCGAGTTCCAATGCTTCTAATGATTTACCGGACATATATTTCTCTAAAAGGTCATCGTTTCCCTCTATTACCGTATCCCATTGTTCAGATTCGGTAAAGTTCGTCACACACATATTAGGATACAGTTCTACCTTCTGTTTGATTACAATTTCGGCAGAAAGTTTCTCTTTAATATCCTGATAAACCGTTGATAAATCAATTCCATTTTGGTCAATCTTATTGATAAAAAAGATTGTGGGAATCCCCATTTTCCTAAGTGCATGAAATAATATACGAGTTTGTGCTTGTACGCCATCTTTTGCAGAAATCAGTAGAATTGCCCCATCTAAAACTGATAATGAACGATATACTTCTGCTAAGAAATCCATATGTCCTGGCGTGTCTATGATGTTCACCTTCGTATTTTCCCACTGAAAAGAGGTTATTCCTGTCTGAATTGTAATTCCTCTCTGACGTTCTAAAAGCGTATTATCCGTCCTCGTTGTACCTTTGTCCACGCTTCCTAATTCTGTAATCGCTCCACTGTTATATAATAAGCTTTCTGTTAAGGTAGTTTTTCCTGCATCAACATGAGCTAAAACTCCAATATTAATAATTTTCATGTGATTTTCCTCCATTCAAAAACCCAAAAGGGCATAAAAATCCCAGTGATAAATACTTTTATCACTGGGATTTTTATGCATAACCATAGGCATACAAAGCATACAGATATTCTCCGGATACTTTAGAATCACATGATAAAGGTATTCTTAAACTGGGTACAAAAAACTAAGCCCTCCTAAAAAAGGACATCCAATTATTTGTTCCCACTATCAAATTGACAGTTTATTTAAGAATACCTTGCCGCATATTTATTAACTCCTTTTAAATAGATACTTAAATAATAGCACGTAAGAGCATATTTGTCAAGGAATCTCCAATTTTTTATCAAAGAGAGTACGTGATTACAAAATAGCTGTGCCTAAAACGATTCCGTATGACATTCTGAAAAGCATTTTTATATATTTAGAACGGAAAGTAATTGTATCTAAAACTGACTATCAAAAACAACACGCTGAAAGAAATCTACTAATTATTTCACTTTTACTTTCAACAGGCATCAGAATTTCTGAACTTTGCCACATTCATCTCAAAGATATTAATCTTTCCAATAAGACACTCCATATTATAGGAAAGGGTAAGAAAGAACGTATCCTATTTTTAGGAGATCAAAAAACATTCAATTTATTAGAAACATATATAAATAAAACAAGAAATGAATCAAATGATTTCTTGTTTCCAGGGAAACATTCTCTTAAACCATTGTCAGAGCAAAGTGTACGTTTAGTTATAAAGAGAATCGTTGAACAAAATAGCTTATCTAAAACTATTACACCACATATGTTTAGACATAGCTTTGCGACAATGCTTCTAGATAATGATGTAGATATTCGATACATTCAACAAATTCTTGGACACAGTTCTATATCAATCACACAAATCTATACTCACGTATCTCATTCAAAACAAAAAGAAATACTTAGTTCTTTTAATCCTGTATCAGCGATTCATTCTGAAATCGAATAAGAGAACTTTCCAAAGCCTACAGTTTAGTTCATCTAAAATTAATTTTTGTAGTTCGAATTTAGTTAATAGATTTTATGCTCAACAAAATCAAAAAACATATAAAACTTCACTTTGAATCAGCATTTATAATATATTCTGTATTTAAGAACTCCATAATTGTTTTTCTAAAATATATCTTTCAAATATCCTTAAATATAATAAAAAGAGATGGGCAAAATCTCAATTCCTGAAGAAAATGGAGTAAATCTTCCCACAAGAAAACGCATAATTTCAAGTTTTTCAACACCTGAGATTATGCGTTTTTTGGTTCTAAAAAATTTTCGCCCACCTTAATTAAACAACTAACAAAAGTTATAAGTAGACTATATTTTAAAATTTGTGTTCTAACAACTATTTCAATTAGTTAAATCTTTAAATCTTTCTTCTCCAGATTTAAGCATCTCTTTCTCTACCTGACTCCACTCCCCAAACAGTAACTCTTGAAGAATATCTGCTGCTGAAATTTTATCTTCTCTTGAATCATGTACACAACTTCTATCTCGTTGATAAATTTGAATTCTTTCAAAGATAGCTAGTTCTTCCAACTGTCGGGTATTATCAACTAGATGATTTACAATGAAATCATGATGTTCTTTTGGAGTTGCGCGTGCTTGATTTGGATTGATGGCGTACAGTTCTTCATAACGGATAAGAGTACTTATATAGGACAGCTCAGGCTTTGTTGCAATTAAGGCTAATTGTACTTCATATCCCTTATTTTTCAAGAGTTGTGCTGTTTTCTTTGGAACATCAACTGTTCGTAAAGTTCCCTCTATCAAAAGATTGTATCCCAAATTGCTTAATTCTGTTACTAAAGACTCCACCATTTTGCCTGCAAAATCTTTAGTGTATTCAACACTATCTTTACCATATACTTGCTGCAGTTCTAAATAGTGTGGATGCTGAGAACGAAAACTATCGCCATCTATGATAACAATATTTCCTTGAAATTCTTTCTGTTTAATTCGATGAATTGTAGTCTTACCAGCACCACTTTGCCCTCCAAGCAAAATCGCTATAGGTTGCTTACTGGACTTTTTTCCTCTTGTCAGAGAGCGAAGGTTCCTCTCTAAAGCATGTTTGAATTCACTATCGGTATAATCTTGGATTTCCATTAGGCTACCATCCGTTTTTCAGATATCTCTAACATACGTTCAATTCCATCCAAATAGCCGCTATACCTCTCTATTTCATCAAAATTCTCTACTAAATAGATATTCGTATGAATCAAGTCAGATAGATCATCACTCATTAAAATCCAAGGATTAGATTCATCATCAATGCTAATTCCCTGTCTATCTTGATAACGATAGATTCGAGATAATAGATTAGCACCTCTTTCTTTCACTATTTCAATTTTTAAAGTCAATTCATAATCTTCAACAGGATTCAGCATTTTATCTTCTCCTACAATATCGACATAAGATACATTAAACTTCTGACAAATGATGTCTATTAATTCGGTAGAGACTGAACTCGTTCCATTTTCATAACGACTCAGACTATTTCGTGAAATACCTACAATCCGTGCAAATTCGGGTTGTGTTAAGTCATGTGTTTTACGTAAGGATTTTATGTTCTTTCCAATCATGGCAAACTCCTTTATTTTTCTAAATCCATTATAGCATAAAAAAGCAGAACGCACCAAAATTGGTGCGTTGTTTGTTGTTTTTCTAGCCTAAACTTTACTTCTAAAAAAGCCACCTTAAAGAGTAATTCCTTTTTCGGTGGCTTTTCAAAATACTATACAATAAAATACTCTTGTTTAATTTTTGTAAGCAGGTTGTTAGCAACCGAAGTTACACCAACATGCATCAGTTCAGGATCAGAATAATCTAGATTACGAGCATAGCCTTCTGCAACAGTCTGAGCAATACGCTCATCCAATTTATAATTAGAGGCTTTTAATAGTGCTTGAAATAATTCTGAACTATATAGTTTAATATTATTTTCCAACGATACTACTGCCATTTTTGTAACTCCTCTCCTGTCTTTGATTGATAAACTTTCTCTATTTTCATTATATCACAAAAAGATTGGTTGTGAATGGATAATTGTTTAAAAGAATAGGGTTTTCTAAACTCAGCAAGCATTTCTTCTTTTGTAATTTCATTCTGACGAAAACGAGCTAAAGCTTGGGTTGGATTGTCATCAGTCTGAACACCATAGATAAAATCAAAATGGTGTTGTAATTCATCTGGATTTTCCCGATTTTGAACGACAAATTCCGCAAAATCTAAATCTGACTCTGACTTTTTATGTTTTGCAAAATAGTGACAATGATAGTCAGGGTTCTTAAAAATTTCTATAAAATTTGAAATACGAAATTCTACTATAATTCCTACTTCTTCTTCTGAGTCAAAAATATTATTATTAGAAGTGCTTCGATTTAATACTTCAACTTGCTTGTTAATAAATTTTCTAGCTTGTTCAAAGTCAGGTGTGATATAGAAACCAGGTCCAAAGTCTAGCTCACTTCCTAAATTAAATTTAACATCGATTCCTTTTTTTAAGGATTCTAAATGTCTCAATAATGTAGCATGAAACCACTGCGTCTGACCTAGTTGCTTTTCCTGCTTGGTAGTCAACTCCAAAATATTTACTTCCTTCTCTAGTCTATACTAAAAGTATAACACAAGACTTTATGCAAGTAAAAGAAAATTTTATAAAACCATTTATTTCATTCCATTTTTCCTAAATCTCTCTAAATTCTTCTCCAATTGTTCTTTATGAAGTTGGTTCTTAGCTTCCTTTAATGTGTCGTCCAAAGTTTCTTCTCTGTAAGTTGCTTCTGTTTTTAGCTGTTCGGTTTCTTGATCTGGAGTGAAAATAATATCTAGCAGTCGGTCTATTTTTTCAAGATCTTGGACAGACATATCAGATAGTCTATGAATTAGCTTTTTAAATACATCACTATTGTCGTGATTTTTCTTAAAAAATGTTGTAAACATCTATAACCTCTCAAAAAAAAGCAGCCTATCAGGACTGCTTAGTGTAATTCGGAAATCGCATCATAAATGGACTGCAATTTCTTATTTTCTTTATTCTTTGTGTCAATCAACGTATGTAGCTCTTCAATTTTCTTTTGACTACTTTGAATATCGCTATTGTTATCCGCAATAAGTCTTTTAAGATGTTGCTGATAACTTGTAGTGATATCTGTCTCTTTTCCTGTTCTAACCTCTGTAACTTTGGGTTTAGAACTAGAATTTGATTCCGTCACAGGTGCTTGTTTGCGCTTTTGAAAAGCTGCTTCATAATTTACATCATTACCTCCTTGATGATTTCCAAATAAGGCCGCAATTTTATCTGGATCTTCTTGATTTTCTGATTTACTTTCTAATGGTTGATTAAAATTCCAATCTTTTGTCATTCACTCATTTCATCCTTTCTAAATTCAGAATCATCGAATTGTCTTTCTTTACCAAAGGCATGATCAAGAGCTTCTTCAAAACTCATGTGACTGATGCTTTGACGCCTTTTGAACGTCGCAAACATCGCTGTCTCCAGTTGCTCTTTGTAAGCAGCTAGTTTTTCTGTCTCTCTTGCTACCTTACTTTCTTGCCTAGTGACCTTTTCTTCTAAGCGTTCAATAATGGTCATATACTATCCTCCTTCATTCTAATATTAGCTAAAACATCTTGATTTTGTTATCACAATTCTAAACATTGAGAGGTTTGTCTTACTGGTTGATTCCTCAATGTCTCTTTTGCATTCTCGAACATCAATTGTAAATCTGATTTCTTTTCTCGAAGAATATCGTTCCAGTCTCTTTTTTCTTTCCCATATTCATTATCAGGTAAATCCAGTAAAACAGGAAATCCTGATTTAGATAACTTATCAGAAAAATCTTTACCTGCATCATCACAATCTACTGCCAGTGTCAATAAATCAGAATGATTATCAAAATAGCTGGTGGTATCACGAATTGTATTGAACAAAGGCAATAACTTTGAAGGTATTACTGTATCTAAAAATTCCAACTTCTGATTTTCTTCAGCTATCAGTCGTAAAGTTTGATAAGCAACAACAGACCTTTTTAATCCCTCCATAGATACCAAACGAACATCTGATAGGCTTTGTTGATGAAGTTCGTAATAGCTCATCAAGTCGATAAACGATTCACAAAAGACCAGTCTATTTGGTTTACCAATATCAAAGGATATTCCAACATGTCCATGGCTTCCTTTTAGAATCGTTTTTAACCTCTCTCTAGGAAGAGAGTGATTCTTATAAATCCCTTGTATACTTGCTGCCTGCAGTTTGTGACGATGATCAAAGCTTTTAAAAACAATAACAGGTTCAACAGTTTCATTTGTTTTCCAACTAGCTTGTGCTATCAAACCTTGTTGAATCATCTTTTCTATGATTTCTTCTGAGATTCCTCTACATTTTGTTAAGTAATATCTGGCCAGACTGCAGTTAGAATCTTCTACTCTCTTTAAAGGATAATAAAATGGTCTCTCTCTTTTTTCTTGAACAGCTTCTTTTTGAAAAGGTTCTTCAGAAAGAAAAGCTAGAGCTTCTTTAAAGGAAATTCCCTTAACAAGTCGAACAAAATCAATAACATCACCTTGAATATCTCTTGAAAACCATTTAAAAGTATTGGTAGTTGAAAAAATTCGGAATGAATCGTGTTCAGGATGTTCATAGACACGGCTAGAAACTTGTTTAAAGGAAATACCTAAACGATTGGCTACATCAAGAATTGAAATTTGCTTACATTCCTCTATATTCATAAAACATCATCATTTTGTCGTAGTATTTGGCAGTGATGGTATTGATGATGATTCTTCTAAAGTTTTAGGAGTTGCCTTATCTAAATCATCTAACCCAGATTTCCAAACCTGTACTTGATTGACCAATAACTTACCTGGTAGTTTCGAATAAGACAACTTAACTGTTCTTGTTTCTGTCTGATTAGTCTTTGATTGGTTGGCATTCTTTAAATCAGATACATAGGTTACATTATAAGAGACCATGGCAATGGCTTGATTCGTAGTCTGATTGACAAAGATATCTGCTTTTTCAAAATGATAATCCAAAATATAATCCTTATACACTTGGTTCATAGCATCATTTTGACTTGACAATTCTTGAGAATAAGCCGATTCAGTCATATAAGGTTGAATACGTGTATTATTTTCTCCGAGCTTTTCTTTCGTATAGTACTGCGTCAAAAATTCTTTTACAGTATCCGATGACAAAATGCTGGCTTTATCTTCTGCTTGTTTGTCCTCTACAAGTTTAGCTGCAGCCAATTCGATTTCTTTGCGACTTTGTTTAGCAGTAGAATGTTGACCAGCAGTATATCCCATCATGAGAATAAAGCTAGTTGCGGCTACTGCTCCAACACTAATTAAGGCTTTAGTTTTGACTTTATTTAACATCTTAGACCTTCTTTCTATAAAAACTAGGTCAAGAATAACAAAAAGAACTTGTAAGTTTTATCACATCACAACGAAAGGTAATTCCTACATTTCAGGCGCCAAATCGTACAGTTCAGAGAAAAATATCAAAATTAGCTGTCTTCAGCTTATAATATAAATATGAACAAATTAAAAGAAGAAAATTTGAGAAGAGCTCTTTCTCATATTGAACGACATAAACAAGCTATAAATACAAGTAATAATAGTGAGGATAATGATTTTCATAAATTATTACTCCAATTTAGCTATGAAGTATATGAAAGAATCAAGGCAAATAAAAAACCTTATCCGAATTTAGATTCAGATAAAGTCTTTTGATTATCTAAAAAGTTCATATTTTTTCCTTATTTATGGAGTTAATGAAGTGCCAACTGAATCCTAGAACCAACATCAGATTGATGAAAAGGTACACAGCCGTAAAACTAGTTAAACCATGTTGTCTGATATCATCAAAATATAAACTAGGTTCAGTAAAGAACAAATAAATTCCATAGACCTCCACGAAAATAAGAAAACTAATAAAACCAATAAGGAAAAGTCCACTGGCAATAAGAAAGAGTCTCCATAAAAGAATGAGAATTCCTCCTACTGCTAAAAAAATTACTGGGATAAGGAGTAAATCATTCATGACTTTCTCCTTTCTAGTCAATCAATTGACGATAATGGGTGGCAAGAGAGGAATCAAACTCTTCTAATTTTTGAACTAAGTCCAAATACTCCTCTTTTTCATATTCTTCAAAGTCCACACCTCGATGATTTTGAAGAGCTATTTCCAATTGACTAGTGAGTTCTCGTTTAGAAAAACTGTAATCCCCAGTAACTTCCTCATAATGTTCCTTTAGCTCCTTGTAGGCTTGGTATTCTTCAGGCGTTTGAAATCCCTGTACCAAGGCCTCTTCTAATTGATAATAGGTATCTTCCATCATAATCGTTACCTCGTTTCTTTCTATCTTTATTTTACCGCGCTTTTCTTTTCTTGTCCGCTATTTGTATCTATTTTTTAATCTAATTCAAAAGAAAGTTGTTCTTGCCTTTCTTTTCCTTTTTCGTGGAATTGTCTTAAGGCCTGATCAATAATATCTAAATCCGTTTCTGTTTCAATCAATGGCGAGAGTACATCGTATTCGGCCTTTTTAGTTTGATAATCCTCTTCCTTTGGAAAATTTTTCTCAATTTCAACTTTAGCAGTAGTCAATTTATCCTGTAATTCATCCAATAAGTTCTGAGTTTTCACTTGGTCCTCCTTAATGTGATCAATCGTATGCTGAAGTCTTTGAATTGTCCCCAAAGGAGAATACAAATCTAAACTGACAGAATACTGATTTTCTCCCACAATCTTAACAGAGAAGGTTTCAGGAAGAGGTTGATTTGTTGGAAGACTAAGCATTTTAATGTCAAATCCTCGATAGCTTGCTAGGGTTCGGAATTCTTTGCTGTCAGCTTGATTATGACGGATAAGACGGTGTAGGGATTCACCTGCTTCAGCTCGTTGCTCAAAAGCTTGCTTGCCTACTGTCATAGAAAATGCCTGGTCTTTCGACATTTCAGACTGTTGAATGTCGCCTTCATACTTGCTTAATCGTTTCTCAAGAATGGGCATATTTTCTTCACAGTAAGAGATTGTATGACGATAGTGATCCTTGCTGCGTTGAAAGGCACGTCTTTGATTTTCTAATAGGGTCAAATCATTCTCTAGTTCCATCTTATATTTAAGATAAGGATTACCTGTTGCTAGTGCCTTAAAATCAGAAGCTGTCATGGTCTGCTCATCAATATCTTCTGCAGCACGAATTGGCTCCTTAGAAGTCATAATCTGCTTAATATAACGGAGTTTGTTCTCCTGAGTTGCCCATAGATAATTATCAAACGAACCTTTGGTAATGTAGTGGTAAATATCCACTTCCTTATTTTCATTTCCTTGTCGGATAATCCGTCCATTGCGTTGCTGAATGTCACTTGGTCTCCAGGGGACATCCAGGTGATGAACTGCTTTCATCTTGCTCTGAACATTTAAACCTGTTCCTCCTTTTTCAGTTGAGGCAAGGAGAATCCGCACTTCTCCTGCATTGACCTTTCGAGACAAACTATTCTTCTTTTCATCACTATTGGCATCATGTACAAAGGCAATTTCCTTACTAGGGATTCCTCTATCAACTAATAAAGCCTTTATTTCAGAATAGACATCAAAGCCATTATCCTTTTTCTTAGGTGTTCCAATATCTGAAAAAATCATCTGAGTAGCCTTATTTTCCATTCCCTCACGATAAATTCTTTCAACATTATCCACTACCTGAAGCAGTTTATGATTGTCTGCTAGACTATAACTAGAGTCCAATAAACGCATATCAATAGCTAGTTTTCGTGCCTCACCCGTAATTTTTAACATGTTATCCTGGCTCGGATCAACTGTTCCACATTTGACCATATCTGACCTCATAACTAATTCTTCTAAATAGAGTTTCTGGTTTTCAGTTAACTCACTCTCAATAGGGATAATATGAGCTTCTGGAACAGGTAAATCCAACATATCTTGTGTTTGAATGTCGGCTGTTTCTTTATAGATTTTCATCAACTCAGGTAGATTGACAAACTTTTTAAATCGTTTCTTAGGTTGGTACTTATCCCCTGTAGGAGCTAATTCCATAGAGTTTTGAATTTCTCCAAAAGCACCTACCCAAGAGTCAAAATAATCAACTTGATAGCGTTTTAAGATATCTGGTTGAATATAGTTCATCATAGTATACAACTCACTAATAGAATTGGAAACAGGTGTCCCTGTCGCAAAGACAATATTTTTAAAATCATGTTCTTCCTGAATCTGTCGAACCTTCATCTCCATATCCACGTTCTTCTTAGAGGTTGTATTGGTAATACCTGCTACATTCCCAAGTCCAGTAATTGGACGAATATTTTTAAAGTGATGTGCTTCATCCACAAAGAGAAAATCAATTCCTAAGTTCTCAAAATCAATAAAACTATCACGATTGAAACGTTGGAGTTCTTCCAATTGTTTCTCTAGACCACTTATTGATTGTTCTGCTTCTTTAACGGTATACTTATTTTCAGAATGTGTTTTAATCTCTCGTAGTTCATTGAGTTTATCCTCTATATAGTTCATCTGTCTTTCCTTACTGACAGGGATTTTTTCAAATTGAGAATCCCCAATGACAATAGCATCGTAATCTCCTGTAATAATACGTGATACAAATTGTTTTCTTCTCGCCTTCACAAAATCTTTCTTAGTGGTCACAAAGACTTTTTTAGTAGGGAAAAATTTCATGATTTCTTGGCCAAATTGAGCAGACAAACTAGAGGGCACCACATACAATGGCTTATGAACCATCCCCAACTCCTTTAATTTAAACCCAGCACCAAGCATAGTCAAGGTCTTTCCTGAACCTACCTCATGAGCTAACAATGCTCTTTTTTCTTCTACGATTCTTTGAATGGCATTCTCTTGATGAGGACGAAGACTGATGTTTTGTGCCAAGCCATCAATGACTAGATGGCTACCGTCATACTCTCGACTAACTGTTCGATTATAAAGACGATTGTAGCTTTCCTCAATGACTTGTTGGACTTCTGGATACCGTGAGACAAAGTCTTGAAAGAGCTCTTGTAAATGCTGCTCTTTTGCTCTTAGAACAGAGGTTTTTTCCAAATCTGTGATAGTCTTTTTCTTTTCTCCTTCCGTAACAGTCATAGTAATCGTCGGTTGGTTTGAATTTAGTAAATTCTCAAAAATCTTTCTTCCTGTATCATAACGTGACCCACTGACTCCAAGACTACTATCTTTGGCACTTGGATAGCGATAAGCAAATGATGTCCTTAAATGAACCTGGCCATCGACAGGATTCACTTCAATGACTTGTTCAACATCAGGCGAAGACAATTCAAATTCACGATTGGTAAAACATTCAAAGGCAAATTTACCATAAACGGATTGAGGAATCCAACGTGACCCTATTTTAAACTCAATATCTGCCAGATGAATCCGTGGAGGACGAACAGATTCTAACAAATCTAAAGCATGAGACCAGTCACATTCTTGATTGTTTTCCTCCACTAATAGTTGAACTACTTCTATCTTGTTGAGAATATCTCCTGACAAAAACTGGTTCTTAGAAAGATATTTTCTTTCCCCTCTTAAATAGCTTTCTGGATCTATTAAAATCTGGTCACCTAACTCATCTAAAATAGCAGCTTGGCTATGTTCGGGATAAATTGATACCATATAGTCTAAATCAACCCCTCTACCATCCGATAAACTGGAGTTTAAGGCATCTAAAGCCGTTGAAACTCTTGCAATCACTCTCTCTGGTCTAACCAATGCTTTCTCAAAGGCTAAAGATTTTTTATATTTTACTTTCTGATCTTTAGAATCAATGTATTCATCTTCTAAACTTGCTAGTAAAGAATACTTATCGTCACTATCAAATAAGTTCCGATTAACTGAGGCATTCAAGTATCCAAATTGACTTACAAAGCGGTCATAGTCACGATTGAGTTTACTAAGTAATACCTGAAAATCTGTCCGACTATAATCTTGATGACGTTGAATTTCAATTAAGGATTGATAGGTCTCTCTCAAATCAACCATGCCCTTAATACGACTAATATCCTTATCCGATAAGGGACTTTCATAAAAGACAGTTTTTTTGAACAGTCCCTTATATTTCCCTCTTTTACTCGCTTCTTCTGACTTGTAAACATCTAGTGCTTCCTCATCTGTCAAATGAAGTTGCACGAATCGGTCTATTTTATGTTCAGACAAAGAACTGTCCCAGGCTTTAAAATCTCCCTTCTCGTCTACATAATAACTAATTTCGTCTACTTTTGAACTTTTCCGAATACCATGCGTATCTCGATAATAAATTTGATTTCCCTCATATCCAAAAGAATAGAGCGCTAAGTCCTCACGTATACGACTTGGGATAGAATTATCCACTTCTTCTTGGATAAAAACAGGTGCTTTCAAAGAATTGTCAATTTGTTTAGGTGCTTCCACATTCTCTAAAGCTTCCATTATGTCAGTAGCTAATGTTTCTGATACCCCCTTAACATTGAGAGTTCCTCCATTAAAATTACGTACCTCATATTCACCCAAAACTTGTGTATTGTATTTCCCATCAAAATATGGATTAATCCAGACACGCTTATCCTCTTCAAAGGGAATAGAGCCACTAAAGACAAGCTCATCTTCATTAAGATTCTTTGCTAGATCCTTTTGAAAGAAGAGGAGGTCTGTGGTCACTCGAGTACCTGCAATCTTTTTAAAAGCCGTATCTGGCAACCGAACTCCCCCTAAAAAATGAGTGTTGGATTTAATTTCTTGTAAGACATTATCTGTCCGCTTATCCATTGTCCCGATAGATGAGATAATAGACACTTGTCCTCCATCTCTTACTAAATCAAGTGAGTGTTTGACAAAGTAATCATGAATCATATAAGGTTTATCATAGTTTTTATCTGCAATCCGAAAATTTCCAAACGGAACATTCGTTAAGACTAAATCAAAACTATTATTTTGATAGGGAACTTCTTCAAATCCTCTCACTTCAATATGGGTATTGGGGTGGAGTTGTTTTGCGATTGCGCCTGTCACGCTGTCTAATTCAACTCCATAGAGTTCTGACCTCTCTCGTATACTTCTAGGCATCGCCGCAAAGAAGTTCCCAGTCCCCATAGAAGGATCTAGTATCCTTCCTCCCTCAAAACCATCATCCAGTAATTTTTGCCAAATCTGGCGAATAATCATTGGGTCTGTATAATAGGCTGTGAGGGAACTTTGTTTCATGGTGGAGTATTCTGACTTACTTACTAAGCTCCTAAGAGTTAAACGTTCTGCTTCATACTTTGGATTGAGTTCATCAAAAAATTCATTGGCAAGACCGCCCCAGCCGACATACTTGGCTAGTAGCTCTTGTTCTTCTGGATTCGCTTGTCGTCCATCTTTTTCTAATCTTTTAACAAGTTCAATTGCGGCGATATTCGTTTCAATTTTTTCTCGATTTGTCTTAGGGTAAAAGTCCTCTAAATCATCTGGAAAAACAAAATCTTTAACGGGGACATCCGTCTCTTCTATATCTGAAATAAGCGTTTCTGTTTCCTTATCTTTTTCCTTTTCATTTTCATTTTCATTTTCTTCTTCCAGATAGGAAAACAAATCTATTTCCTGACTTTCTCTTGATGAATCAATCTCAATCTCTGAATCTTCTTTTGCAAGTTCTACGAGAGACAATACTTGTTCAATCTCTTCCAAACTGTTCAAGTATAAGATAGGATTTTCTTCAAATAACTGCTTGGAATCATTGAATAGCTCTAGGCGAACTAAGTCATTTAACTGGGCATTTTCAATCGAAACCAACTGAAATACTTGACCTTTATAACTTACTTGTGAACTGATTGGATATTCCCTCAAAGCTTCTTCTACAATTTTATCTACTTTAGATAGGGAATGAACTTCCACATTTTCTTCTACCTGGTCAATATTATCTAAAGGTAAGACCACTTCCTCTACTTGCTTAGACTTTTCTCTTATAGCCTTTACTTCATCAAAATGAGTAATAATCTTCAGCTTTTGTGTCAGTGGGAGTTGTGTGTAGTTTTCTTCATGATGGACAAGATCCGTCACGGTATCTAAAGTAGCCATTAATTCAGAACCCAAATAGGCTAGAACAGCTCCCTCTTTTTCTTCAAAATGAATCTCAAGAACTTCTTTTTTAAGCTCTTTGGAATCAACCATTAGCAGAAATTCCTCTATATCTCTACTAACACGGTCAGATAGATTATTCGCAACCCGATAGACATTGACTAAATTGACATCCTGATTCTGATGAAATACAAGCTCACTTAATGGTTCTAACTTCTCTTTTTCAGATTGGATGTAAAATCGAGTGGAAAGGTTATAGGTTGCGACTTCTAGCACCAAGTTTTTCTCCCAACTACTTAATTGAGATAATTTACTTAGACCTGCTTGTCCAAAATTTCTTGTATAACTTTCTAAATCTTGGTCATGATTTTCAGAACTGGCCTCTAGGAAAGAAACAATATCTTGATCAAAAGAATAGACGTGAGGAATCTCTTCTATCTTGCCCTCTTCAGCCAAAAAACTCTCTACCAAATCCTGCCATTTCTCATCAAAATGTTGCGCTTGATAACGAAGAAATAGGTCCATTTTCTCCCTATCTTTTGGAATTGTTCCACGAAACATAGCCAATAATTGTATTACTTCCATACTCGCTCCTTTCATCTATATGAAAATAGGAGAATCACATGATTCCCCTACAACTCTATCTCCATTTCAACCTCTTGAGGACTGGTTTCTAAATCACTAGACAAAAGAGAAACAGAATCTGTTCTCATGTAGTAAGTATATAAGTCTTCAAGGTCTTGTTCGTTTTCAATCCCTGTTTCAATACTAATAAGAGCCTGTATAAATTCCTTGTAGTGACTCTCCATCATATCTGAAATCTTTTGTTTCATTTCCATAAATACTGAAGACGGTTCAGTTATACTTGTTTGGTCTATGTCTTGTAAATCCTTTTCTAAGGGATTGGTTCCTTCTTCTACTTCCACTAAATCTGAACGTCCATCACCATCAGAATCTGCGCTAAGAGGATTGGTTCCTAGCGCCAATTCTTGAGCATCAGTTAATCCATCTCGATCCGAATCACGTTGATAAATGCCTTCCATATACTTCCTTCTTTCCTAGTTAATCTTTTTTCACTCCAATCCTACCAAATATTCCTTGAAAGAAGTATCACAACAAAAAAGAGAACGAGCCAAAACTGCGTTCTCCTGAAAATGATAAAAATATATTTTATGCCACAAAAGATATGTAAACTAATCTTTTAAATAATAAAAAAGTTCCGACGTTTGTAAATGTTTTGAGTAAATTGAAATTACTTTTTGACCTTTTGGAAATACTGTCTTTCTCTTCAAATCTAATAAAGATTGAGGAACAATTTTCCTTGATGTCTCTTTCAATGTTAATGCTAGTATCTGTTTTCTTGTACGTAAAGCATAATCAAACTCCAAATACAAATAACGTCCTGAACCAGTTAGATGAACATGCTTTCCCAATAACTCCTCAATGGATCCTAAAACTTGTAACTTTTGCATTGTGGTTCCATCTTTTTTTATTTTCAACTCATCAATTATGACATGCCTATTTAAACAATCGTCAAAGAAACTGCCTGCACCTTTTCGGTAATCAACACCACATAGGTGCATGAAATTAGGGGTATTCGGATTTTATGGTGGAAAAGGGCTTATAAATCACCCTTCTCCAAATTCTTAATAAGTGTGGAAAAATCGACACCTAAGTTGTCTGTAATGTCGTGATCATTCACTTCATACCAATTGAAAGTATCGTATAACATAGCTTTATTGAAAGCACTTGAATTAAATCGTGGCTTACGCTTTTTATGGAGCTTCTCATTGAAAAGGATTTTGGCTCGTAAGGCATCAAACGAGTAACCTCTACCCATTCGCTCTACCTGCCTAATAATGCTGTTAATTGACTCCGTATAAGCATTAGTGAGCCTTTTATCAAAGTAGTTGAATATTTCAACATGCCAGTTGTCTACGGCTCTCACGAGGTCTTTATATGCGTCTTTAGAGTTGCTGGACATACAACGGTGTCTCCATTGACTATAACGAAGATGACCTTCATCTGGATCAGGAGTATCCCATATCCAGTAAAACTCCTCTTTGAGTTCATAGGCTTCTTTTAAAGCAGGAAGATTACCTAACCAAGTATCTAAGAGGAATGATTCACGTTCATTTAGATCGTGTTTACGCTTTAGAAGGATAAACCTTTCACGCATAAGGTGCGTCTTTCTTTTTGGCTCATATGGGCTTTCAAAGACTTTCTGACGTTATCTAAGGCTTGATTAGCCATTCTAACTACATGAAACTTATCTACGACAACTTTAGCGTGTGGAAGGATAGTGTTCACTGCGTCTTTGTAGGGCTTCCACATATCCATTGTGACGTACTCAATGTAAGTCCTGTCACTGATTTCTGAAAGACGTTGGATGACTGTTTCCTTGTTACGGTTAGGCTTGATGTCATAAATAGTCCTGCGTTCAATATTAGTCAATACAAGCCGAGGTCTACGGATAATATGTATCTCGTCTATCCCAAGCCACTTAGGAGTTTCAAACTGGTATTCACGTTCTTTGAGTGCCACATAGTCCTTAAAAACGTTCCTAATGGTTTTTTCGTCAACACCAACGCTTTCTGCGACTTCTACAAAGGTCTTAGACATGGATTGCTCTTGAATGGACTTTAAAAGCCTTTTGGTCATACTACGCTTTTCATCTACAGATATTAGGCGTTCCCAGAAGGTAGATCCGCATTCACGACACTTGTATCGTCTACGGTTCAATTGTAAGCCCACTCGCTTTAAACGAATGGGCAAATCCATAATTAGTTGATTTCTTGAACTGTGTTTGTACAACTTGTCAAATCCACATTCAGGACAACATTCAGGTGGTCCGACTGCTTCAACTTTAAACATCATATCGGTTTCATTTTCTTGTGGCGGTTCTATTGTTTTAATGTCTGGTAAGGATAATAAGTCTGACATATTATTCATCCTTTATTACTCTGCGGTGTTAAGGTATCAATTATAGATTTGATGTTGAAATCATCAGTGTTAAATTATTTTTGTGACCACAAATGCACTTAGAAAATCCCTTAAAGCATTAGCTGGTTCACTTGAATAGGGAGTTGTAAAAAAGTTCCCTTAGCCTGCACAGCAAGATAATTTCGAAACATCTTTATCAAAAGTTAGGACAGCCAGCTTCAATCCTTCTGCCATTGTTAGATATGGAGCCATCGTTTCTCTCAGATCTCCAACAGTTAAACCGAATTTCACAGCTAATGTTGCTGCATAAATTACGTCTCCTGCGTTTTCTGCCACTACATGCGCCCCTAACACTTTCAATGTTTTCGCGTCTGCCACTAATTTGAAAACACCTGTTGTTTCCCGATTAACGAGCGCTCTTGGAACAGCATCCAACGGCAATACCGATGTTTTCACTTCATATCCTTTTTCTTTTGCCTGTTGCTCCGTTAAACCAACCGTTGCAATCGATGGAGAAGTAAACGTAACGCCTGGAACCACTTCTAAATTGACCTTTTGATTTAGTCCTCCGATTGCATTACGAGCAGCAAGTCCACCTTCATAAGCAGCTACATAAACAAATTGGGGACCGAGAGTGACATCTCCAGCTGAATAAATTCGGGAATTGGTCGTTTTAAGATAATCATCAATGACAATTTCACCACGGGAACCAACTTCAACGCCTGCTGCATGTAAGTTTAATGATTCTGTATTTGGTTTTCTTCCAGTGGCGATTAGCAATTGTTCTGCTTCAATAATTCGCTTTTTACCATTTATCTCAACATGAACTTTTTTAATGTCTCCATCTTGCTCAACTCGTTCATAGGTTGCACCTGTTACTAAATTAATTCCCTGTTCTGTTAAGGCCTTAGTAATGGCTTCTGAAATTTCAGGATCGTATTCTTTTAATAGACGCTCGCTTCTTTGAATCAAAGTGACTTCTGACCCGAGGTTATGAAATAGTTGTCCTAATTCCATGCCGATATATCCTGAACCAATTACGGTAAGACGATTTGGAACCTTCTTTAATTCCAATAAGCTAGTGCTTGTTAAATAATCTACTTCATCTAATCCGGGAATATTAGGTGCAGTTGAAGAAGCACCTGTAGCTATTAAAAATCTTTTGGCTGTGATTTGATTGCCATTTACTTCAACTGTATTTTCATTTACGAATTTTGCTTCACCTTTTATTAATTCAAAACCATAATCATCAATTAAATTCACATATTTTTCATTTCGCATCTCGGTTACTAAATCATTCTTTTGTTTTACTAATGGCGCTAAATCAACATTTGAAGCCGAAGTGTGTAATCCCACAAATGGATTATTTTTTGCTAGATGATTGATTTCCCCTGCTCTTAATAAGGTCTTAGAAGGAACGCATCCGACATTAACGCAAGTTCCACCCACCGTTCCACGCTCAATCATAGCCACTTTTGCGTTCAAAGTAACGGCTTCAATGGCAGATGAAAAGGCAGCTCCACCAGAACCGATGATGATGTAATCATAATCATAGTTACCTTCATCATTTAAACTTACATCTGTCCTTTTTTCCGATTGCACTTGTATTTCTTCTGCTTCGCCCGGTTGATATTGTGCGTCAGTAATCGCTGTTTTCACGATATCAATGTCTACATCATACGGTAGTTCAAACAGTGCTTCTCCGCGACGAAAGTCTACTTCAATCCCTTTTGCACCTGCATTTTCAAGAGCAACCGCAATATGTTCTTCACAACCAGTGCAGGTCATTCCTTCAACGTTTAGCCGATATTTTTTCAATAAATTCGTCTTTTGTTCCGATTGAAATTCTTCTGCTTCGCCCGGGTGATAATTTGCGTCAGCAATCGCCTTTATTGCACTTTCAACCTCAATATCATCGGACAGTTCAAATACTGCTTCACCACGACGATAACTAGACTCAATATTTTTAGCACCTATCTTTTCAAGTGCTGATTCTACGTGTTTTTCACAACCCGTACAAGTCATTCCTGAAATGTTTACCTTAAATTTATTCATAAAAAAGCTCCTTTCGTTAATTAATCTCTCATGTTAATGTTTCTATTATTGGACACGAATGTAATTGCTTTTCATCTGGACATCGTTGTTTTAAGTCGTCTAACATAGTTTCAATTCGTTTTAAATCCTCTATTTGTTTTTGCACTTCCTTTTGTTTTTTAGAAACAAATTCGAACATATCTTGACAACGAACTTCATCTTTATCTACAACACCAAGTAATTTATAAATCTCGCTTAAAGAGAAACCAAGTTCCTGTATTCGTTTAATAAGCCCAACACGCTTAACGTCATCATATGAATATATCCGATAACCAGCTTCCGTTCGGTGAGGTTCTTGTAATAAATTTTTTCGCTCGTAATATCTGATCGTTTCTTTATTAACTCCACATTTATCTGCAAACTCACTAATGCGATAAATCATCTTATTTCACCCCCTGAATATTATAAACCATGTACCATAGTACACGGTCAAGTAAATTGGACTATTTTATTTTTTTCCCAAAGTATCACTCGTATGTGATTGATACTTTTATATAATACTATTGATTATCCTAACATCCCACCAGAAAATCCGATTTAAACACCAGTTGTTTTTAAACTATTAAGAAAGTAATTCCACTATATATTCCGAAGACCCGAAATTAGTAGGTGAAAAATGAAGTTCAACACTTTCTATTTCTGTTTCATAATACATGATTTTGCCAACGAAGTGTTCTTTAAAAAAAGAAGCCGCAATTTGTAGCTGAGTAAAAAAACGCTGAAGTTTTATTTTTTCGGTGTAATTTGGATTACGATAATCTCTAGAATTTGCCATATTTTCCTCACAAAAAAGGTGGTTTACAGAGTCTGTAAGCCACCTAGTCAGTCGGTTTATTCTGGTGTCTGCCACCGCTTGGCCCTTACGTCCAAGATTGCTATCGGATTTCGTTCTGGCGTCCGCCACCGCTTGGCCCTTATGTCCAAGATTACTATCAGATTGACCATGAGCCGACTACTCATCTACACTATTTATTCTACCTGAAAATGGTTAAAATTTCAAGTGTAAACTCTTCTATTTCGTAGTATAAGCAAAACTGATGGCACTATCTGCTTGAGAGATTTTTCTAAAGGTATAGTTAGGGTTGCCACCATAGTTGGTTTCAGACACAAGGAAAGAACCGTCATCATATACTTTCTCGACAAAAGCCACATGACCGTATATGGCTGGTGTACCATGTGTACCTCCCACAAAAGAAACAATGGCACCTGCTCTTGGTGTAGAGCCCGTTTCTCCACCAAGACTTGAAGCTGTCGCAACCCAGTCCTGACCATTTCCCATGGTATTAATGATTGAAACCTTCTCTCCGTTTCTACCTTTTAGCTTTAATCCTAACTGGTTCATACGAGCCGCAACACCCCATGTACATTGTCCATAGGCATAGGCCATACCATCTCCACCACCAGGAACAGAATGATCATACAAGTCCCCACGAACCCCTTCAAGGGATTGTGGGTCACTTTTTGCCTGTCCTCCATTTGTTTGGCTAAAGCCTTTTTCAATTTGGTAATACCATTCCGTGGCTCTGGTTTGTCTTTCCAGTAGTTTGTCACCGGAATTTCCCTCCCAATAGGTAAGGAAGAGTTGGGCGAGATTGGCTGCACTGCCCGTATTTCCAAAGAAATCCTTTAACCAACTTTGATAGTAAGGACTATCCCCATGAAGCATAAAATCAAGTTGGAGGTCTAAATCATACCACTTCTTATTTTTGATATGTGCATAATTCAATAAAGCTGTATGACGTGTTGAACCATCTGCGGTATCCGTCCATTGACCTAAACCTAGACCTCTATGAAGAATATTAGGATAAGCACCACTATAAATGGCTGGTCCTCCTATCGCTAACCAGCTTTCATCATCCCATGAGGAATCGGTAGCGCCAACTGGAGGAGATAAATAATCTCCTTCAGCTCGTTTAGGATTGATAGAAGACTCTACCGACCAATTTCCTAAAATAGCCGCAATGGCTTGGGGACTTGCCCCTTGAGATTTCAAAAAATCATAAATATGTTTTGCACGTTCAAACTCATCCCCACCAAACTGACCAATGGCTGGTAAGATAGTTGTCTGAAGTTGAATGACCTTTGGAAAATAAAATTGCGGATTGACGTACACCAATTTTTCTTTCTTGTTCTTATACTTTTGATAGGAAACTTTCAAACCTGTATCGTCTGGTGTCTCACCAATAATATCACCAGTTAAGACTCTTGTCCCCTCAATCGCACGGCCATTATGAATGGAATACAAGGTCAATCGACTCTCATTCTCTCCTTTTCCGTTAGTGAGAATAATATTGTCACCATCTAGAGATACAACTCCATCCATTGGTGCAACAATCGTTTGGTGAGCCTTTGCTTCTAGTAGAATGTACTCCTGAAGAGTAGGTTTCCCATCTAAGTCATAGTATCCATAACGATAAGTCATGGTTAGACTATCTTCGTTGCTTTTCCCCTCAAATGGATTGTCCAATTCCTGCATGGAAGCATAGACACCTTCTTCTTTTAGTTCCTTCATTTCCTCTTGATCGTCTTTCGATAGTTTATACTTAGGAGTTTCATAAAGGTCTTGCATGGATTTCAAATCTTCCCCATCGTTTAAATCATGCCACAAAGTAGACAGATAATCCTTGTAAGTTTCTGAACTAAATAAGTGAACTGGTTTGTGTAACTCATAGTCATGGAATTTAAAGTTCATATACCCCATCACATCATCAACTTTTGTGTAATAGGTAATTCCTTTGTCATTTGTACGAGTATGTTCTGCATCTTCCCAAGTTAGGTGGGTATAAGCTTTTGTTAATTCAAATTCATCTTGTTGAATCAAACTAGCAGATGAAAATCCTAAAAAGAAGCTCATCATAAGTAAAAGAAGAAAGACTATTCCTCCAACTATCCAGGTTGCAGGATTTCCAGCCGCAAATGTAAAGAAGGAAAAGGCTGCTTTTAGTTTTTGATAGATATTTCGGACACTTGTAAGACCTTGTTTCTTTAATTTTCGAAACCGATTTTTAAAGGAGCTTGGATTATCTTTCGCTAGTTTCCATCCTTTTCCATCCTTAAAATGATGGTATCGCTCTTTTGTGTTGGTCAGTCTTTTCTTGGTAAAACGACCTGTTGCTTGTCCTGTTTTGACACTAGCTTTCCCAATGTTATAAGAAAGCCGACTGTAGCGTTTCCCTTTTCTAATGGTCTCTTGAAGTGTGCGATAGCCTTCTAAATCTTCATTTTCTGAAGCTAACTCTCCTCCTTCACGTCCAAGGACATAAAGAAAAGTTTTGGCTTTCCTACTGACTTTTTTGGACTTATAGGCTTGTTTAGTAGATTTTAGATTCTCTTTTGCGGCCTTGACTTCTTTCTTAGCTTTTAATTCTTCTAAACTCTTCCCTTGAAAGAAAAAATTGGATTTTGCTTTCGATTCCTGACCGTAGAGAAATTTTTGATTGGTTTTTCTTTCTTTACGACTCTCTTTTCTTTCTTCTTTTGCTTCTACCTTGGCTTTTCTAAATTGCTTCTTGGCTATTTTTAATCGTTTCCTAGCATGAGGCAACCGTCTGTCTCTTAATTCTTTGCGATTCAAAAGAGATGGAGGACTATTTTGAAGAATATGATTGTAGTCTTCATTTGCTTGTTTTACTCTCTCCTTTGAAGCTTCTCTCATCTCCTCTAGCTTTTCTTTTATCTCTTTTTTCCATGCTTTTTCATCCAGTACAGCGGAATCTTTTTTCTGTTTCTTCACCTCCTTCTTTCCTTGTTTCAAGAATTTCTTCTCATCTTTTAGACTTCTTCTAAATGCCTTTCGGGCACGTATGATTTTTCTTTTATCCTTCATTCTACTTCCCCTTAGTTAGAAGCCATTTTATCAGGATCCGTACTCATGATATCAAACAATTGAGTACCTTGAGGAATCTTATTTTTAAAGGGTACGACAACTGAGCCAGCTTTTATCAGTCCTGCCCCTTTTTCTGGATTGACAAGGTATTTTTCGAGTTCTTTTGACAAGCCTAAGAGTTGAACTAGTTCTTCTCGGTCATTTTTTGCTTGCTTGAGGAGAATCATAAATTCACTATTTGCAATAATCCGTCTACCATTTGGATCTAACAATAAGGTTTCGACGTTTTGAGTTATTCCAGTCGGACTGGCTCCATATTTTCTGACACGACTCCACAATTTAAAGAAGAAATCACTGGCATATTTATCTAATAAGAGAAGCTGCATCTCATCAAAATAAATCCAGGTCTTCTTCCCTAATTTTTGGTTCCGAACAACACGATTCCATATCTGATCAAACACTACCATAAGAGCGATTTGTTTCAGCTCATCTCCTAACTTTTTAACATTATAGATTAAGAAGTTAGATCCTGTCTGAATATTGGTCTTATGAGAAAAAATATCAAGAGAACCTTCGACATACAGTTCCATATCAAGTGCCAAGTTCTGCGCTTCTTCTTCTGGTTGTTGGCTCAAGACAAAGACCCATTCTTCCAAAGAAGGCTCTTTAAATGACTGATAGGTGAGTCTGGTAACTCGGTCGATAATCGATTTTTCTCTTCCATCCATTTTTCTATCCAATAACTTGCCGATAAAGGATAAAAGAAATTCTGATTTTACCTTTACAGGATCTTCATCCATATTTTCTTCAGACAAGTCAAGGACATTGAGATAAGTTTGGGAATCGGGCGCAATATCAATCATTTCTCCCCCAAAAGCTCGTCCAATGACACTGTATTCTGCTTCTGGATCCACAATGATAATTTCAGTATTTTCACCAGATTCCTTGATTTTGGTCGTGATAATTTCATGCTTGGTTGCCATCCCTTTCCCAGCTCCAGATGTTCCTAAAATCAGACCAGACGGTGTATTTAATAGGCTGCGATCAATGGTAATAATATTACTTGAGATTTGATTGATACCGTAATATTTCCCACTGCGGTCTTGTAAATCTACTGAAGTCCATGGAGAGTTCACTGCTATATTGGACGTTAATAAACTCCGTGATACTCCCTCTAAAAAATCACAACCAAATGGCAGCAAACTATTAAAGGCTGCTTCTTGCATATAGGGAAGTTTATCAATCATTAGGTCATTTGATCCGGCCACTTGTTGGATAGTGTCTAGCGCTTGTTTGAGTTCTTCTTCATCCTGACCAAAAACACCAATCAAAAAGACTGTTTGAAATAGTTTATCTCCTGTCTCGGTCATGGTTTTTAAGAGTTCCTCAGCTTCATCTATATTGCTTTCTAAAACATGGCCTACTTTTTCCAAATAGATACCTGTACGAGCTAGTTTTTGTTGTTCCCCAATCTTTTGAGATTCCATCAAGGTCTTCTTTGTTCGTAGTTTCTTCATAGCATCCGCCTTAGTCGAACTTTGAGCATGAAGGCTCACTATCAATTCCAAATCCCCTTGCATGAGGTCTCGGATAAACTGATCCCCTAATTCCATGCCGTAGTCTCTCACATAGACAATCTGTAATAAGCGGTCATTGATTTGTAGGTAATTCTTGTTTTTAAAATCCAAGAGATTAGGGGCTATGAAGTGACGAGTTGTCTGACCAGATCTCGTTAAATCACGGTAAGAAAAAGGAAGATGGTGTTCTCCTCTAAGCATATCCGCCAACAAGTTGACACGGTCTTCTCCAGCCAAGGATTCAAATCGAGCATCAATTTCTGAGAAACCACTCTTGAAATATTCTCCAATTTGAGACAAGGAACGATAAGCTTGTTTGGGATTAGAATCCTTTCTACCAAAGCTAATCAGTTTCACAGCTGAGAAATTATTTTCACCACTGTCTAAATTTTGATTCATCATTCGATTCAATTCTTTACGATAGGTATCATACCCATCTTCTTTCTCCTCATACAGAACACTCTGTCTAAACTTTTCTAAATTCAATCTTTTATTAAAGATGGTCAATTGGAAGTTAGTTTGGTCATCTAAAGAGTTAATCAAATCAGAATACTTCTCAATGATTGCCCCCTTATCTTCTAAACCAACGGTCTGGTAATTGACATCACCAAGTAAATAGCTTTGTGAGAAATAATCTTCTTTTACCTGCATCAGACCATTTTGATACAGGGCTTGATAGGAAATAGTATTAGCCGTTGATGGTAACACTTCCTCTTTTTTTCCTTTAACTATTTCTTTCTGATTAGTCATTGAAGTTTTTTGTTTCTTTAATGTATTTGATTTTCTTTTCATGTTCAGGTCCTTTCTTTCCTGTAATTGTGCGTAGGGGAACCGTTAATTCAAAATGAAGACGGTATTTCAAATAATGTTCAAAATATAAATCATTGGGTTTATAGACTCCAAAAAGCATGAGGGGGATGGTAAAGGCAAACACAAAACCGTAAACAAACCAATCTCCAAATTGCCAGAAAAAGAGATTCAAGCCCAAAACAATAATTGTGACAATAAAGGCTGGTAAAACAAAGATGATTTGCCTTGTAGTAAAGCCTAACCAAGCCCTGTGTTGGTATTTTGAGATGTCTTTAAAGACACGTGTATTCATGACTTTCCTTTCTAAAAAGGCTAAGAAGCAATCACTTCCTAGCCTTTATCTAATTACATACCTAAGATTGAGCGAGCCGTACGTTGAGAACCAACGAGGGCAATAATCAGTAAGATAGCTTGTACCAAACTACCAAACATAATCGCAAGTGATTGCAAGACTCCTGCACCATTTGAAACAGCTATTTTCCCAGCAGATTCAAACAAAGGAACAAGAGAAACAATCAGAAAAATAAGAACCCCTTGTACCGCATAGACCATAATATTTTTTAAATAGCCAATACCAATAGACTTCCACTCATCACTTAAAAATGTTGGAATCGTAAGAGGGGCAAATGGAATCATAAGGTAGAGTTGAATAAATCGAATAGATACCAAAAGATTGACCATGGCTGCACTTACTATCCGAACAAGCCAAATGAGGAGGGCGAAAAAGCCCACAATCATCCGGCCAATAAATCCTGACCCTTTTAATCCAGAGATGGTATCATACTTTGCCCCACCGTGAGCCACAATCGAGGCCACTTGTTCAATGGCGTGACTCGCAATCCCGATGATAGCTTCTACAATAACGGTAGTATTGGTAATTACAACTGCGACCATAATATAACTAATCAACATCGGCGCTAATGCTTCAAAGGTCATCGCTCCACCAGAGTTAGCAATTTTCTTTGCCATCTTCGAAAATTCTAAGATGAGAACAACTGATAAAATCGCAACTCCAAGAGGCTGCATGACACTTTTAGTAATACTAGACATATAAGTCCAAACGGTTGGATTATAGCTAGATAGAGATTTAATCAGATCTACCGTAGATTGTAAATCCACATTAAATCCTTCAAATAAATTTTCAGCTGATATTTTTTCAGATGCAAGGTAAACAAAGGGTGAGACTAAACTAAGATTCATGTCATTGTTTATCCTCCTAAATTGAAATTTGGGTTACAAAGGCTCCAGCAGCCCCTACCATAACACCACCGACAATTTCCAGAATGGCATTCCGAACACCTGGTCCACCATCTTTAATGTTGGTTGCAAGGTTGACAATCCCTACAACAACGAGAAAGGCACCAACCGCAATCAATCCCTTCTGTAACAAAGACATAGCTTGTGCAAACATGGCACTTGCGTCTACTCCATAAACAAAACCTTTAAAATGCGTAATCATCTATTTCCTCTTTTCTATTTTTATTTTAAACTAGATTCAAAAGTTAAATCACGAATTCTAAGGCCTTCAAGATGATTTTCTTGTATTTGATTCAAAGGATTGATTTGATAGTTCCACCACCGTTCATCGGTTTCTTGGTTGGCTAGGTACTTCCAGTTTGGATGCTTAGTGGAATTGTATTTTTTGCTTTTAAAGACTGGCATATTAGCAATTCGAACCAGGCATTCATGCCGTTTCATATTTCCGACCTCATCTGGTGTCATTAAATCACGAGCAATCTTTTGATGAGAAAGGGATCCTGAACCTGTCTGGCCAAAGGAACGACTCGTATTTCGAACATCAATGGTTTGTTTACCGAGTAACCCACTCATAAATTTAAAGGTATCTTCATCATTACCACCTAAGTAGACTAAGCTATCACAATTTCCAAGAATGGTTTTCCAAGCGTCTTTTTCTTTATAGAGCCCTTGAAGTTGGGCAATATTTTGTAGAATAGGAACGAGACTCATATTCCGAGAACGGACTGTTGAGGTTTGTTCAGCAAAATCTGGAATTTCTCCGATATTTGCGAACTCATCTAAGTAGACTCTCACATGAAGAGGTAATTGTCCCTTAAAATCAATATCTGCTTGTCTTGTTAGGGTTTGAAATACGGTTGAAAAAAAGAGGGCTGAAAGAAAGCGAAAGGTACTATCGTTATCTGGGATAACTAAGTACACCATTGATTTTTCCTTGCCCCATGTCTTCATATCAAGGGTATCTCTTTTGGTCAAATCCATAACACTTTGAATATTGAAGAGGGCAAATTTAGCAGTGGTTACAGCAACAACAGAATCCAGAGTCTTATCCTTATAATTTTGGAAATCTGCCCAATTTCGCATGGTAAAATTTTCAGTCCCATACTTTTTAGCATAATTTTCAAATAGAATTTCTAAGACACTTTTTTCTTGGTTTTCACCCTTCGATAAGTGTTTAATGAGTTTTGAGATTTCCGCAAAACTTGGATAACGCCCTCGTTTTTTTCGCTCTTCCACTTCTTTTTTTTGAAGTTTCAACAAGTTCTGGTATTCTTTTTGACTTAAACGACTTTCTTCTATGAGCTGTTCTCTTGTTTTAGGTGGGTTATAGAAATCGACCAAGTAGGAGGCTAAAGCTCGTACCAAAGTCATAGAAGCTTCATCCCAAAATGGATCACTACGAGAGCCAGAGCCTTTGGTGTTATTGAAATAAACCGTCAGCATGCGATTCAAATCATTTTCTGTCTCTATATAGCGAAAAGGATTGAAGCCATCTGAGTTCTTCATATTGACTAAATCTAACACCTTTACTTGGTAGTCATGTTCTAAAAAGAGTTTGCCTGTTTTCTCGGCCAAGTGATCTTTAGGATCCACTACAATATTAGAACTATTCATCTGAATCAGATTGGGTTTCACAAAGCGAAAGGTTTTCCCACTTCCTGAACCTCCAATCACCGCAATATTCTTATTTCTATCATATTGGGGTGATTTTTTATCTAATAATGTCAAACGAACATCTTGTGCTAAAATCGTATCATGAGAAAATTCCTTACCGTAAAAGAGCTTCTTTTCTTTTAGAGTTCCAAAACGGGCGCTCCCGTATTCTACCCCTTCTCGGTATTGTTTTTTACCAGTCTCTAGATAGAGATAAACCAGCAACATCATCACAAAACCTAGTAGAAAAAAAGCACTTGATTTTCCAGTAAAGGAAACATTCCATGGCGACTGAAGAACTTCATCTTGACCTTCCATCAGAAGATGAGTCCATTTATCTAATGTATTTCCAGTATAGGAATCATACAAAAGCGTCAAACGATGAAAAAGATAGCCTAGTAAGATACCTAACAGTGAGAATAGTAGGAATTTCTTTCCACTGTACATCATCTCACCATCTCTTTCTGTTTGACGGCCCCTTCTTGTCTAAAGGTAATTTGGGATTTAGCCTCATCAATTGCATCGTCTAATGACTTATCCATGGTAAAATCAGCTAATTTCTCCAGATCATTAACCATTTTTTCTAACAAATGGTCTAAATGATTGTCCAGAATCGAACGGTCTTTCGTGTAGAAATGCAGAGAATCCCCTTGCCAAGCGATGGCTAAAGGAATCTCTTCTTTTTCTAAAAAAGCTTTAAATTTCTCTATATCAATTGGTTTGTCTAAAAAATCTTTTTTCAGATTAATCGTATCAATCGCATAGGGAGATTGTAGCAATTCTTCTAATTTCTGTACCCCTATCTTATAGGCGGAATCCTGTGCTAAAGCCTGACGTCTAGACCATTCTAGAATTTTTAAAAGACTTTTTACAGTAAATAAAAGACTACGCTCAGCATATTGAACTGCCATTCGTTCCTGTTGTTCAGAGGACATCTGATGCCTCCTTCTTCACAAATAGCAGCTTTCCTTCTTTATAACGATAAGCTATCAATTTCTGACGTTGCTTAATCGACTTGACAACCTGCAGTAGATCTCTCGAATAAGGTTCTCGAAGAGTAACTTCTACTGCTTTCCCTTCAAAGATACCAACACGTTTAAATTCAATGTAGTCTTTTTTGAGATGTCCTAAGCCCATACCAAAGGGAAAATGATGAATCAATTGGATGGTACAACCACCTTTATTTCCCATTTGTTTCAAATCATACAAGTTTACTACCTTCATGATTAACTCCTTTATCTAGTTTGTCGCATCGTTTAAGTCTGGAAACGATAAACTCCGTGTCTGTTAGAAAATTCTCACACACGTCTTGTGCCAGTTGCCCTTCACAGGGAAATACTCTCAGTCCCTACTTACACAGGCACGCTAATCAAGACGGAGTGGATTCAATTTTCAAAGAACAGGTAGCTTTATTATAGATAAGAGTAGTTGAAATTTTTATCACATTTTTTATTTTTCTGTAGAGCTAAATTCATACTAAACAAAGATTTTGAAATAAAAGACTAACATTGTTACATAACGTTAGCATTTCATTTCCCTAAAACAAACTAATTTGGTCTAAAAAAGCAGCAAACTATAAACTAGTAGGTTCCACACCAAATGTAGCCCCATACTGCCCCATAAATCAGATTTATAGCGCACCATCCCTAAAAACATACCAAGTGAAACATACAAACACCAAGCTAGAATGGTTCCAGGATGATGTGCTAAGGCAAATAAAACGCTTGTCAAAGCAACTCGAATATCTAATTTTCTAACCAAGTTCCATAAAATTTCTCGATACAGAAATTCTTCAACCATACTCGCATTGATTAAGAACAATAAAAATGAAAACCAAGGAACTTGATGTTGAAGCCCAATTAAGTTTGCTTGATTCATGCTTCCTTGAGCATGAATCAGACTAAAACATAGACTTATAATCATTAGGCTAGCTAATCCAATACCAAGCCATTTTATCCTAGATTTCATATTGACCTTATGTGCTTGTTTACGTTGGCCATACATCCATAAAAAAGAAATGAGCGATGCACCATAGAGAATCTCTAGTATAGTTAACTCACCGATACAAAGCAATTTCAGTAAGTATAAGGAAACCAATAGGACATTTAATTGTTGGAATATATAAACTGAAATTATTCTTTTCATAGTTACCTCCGAAATAAATCTTCATAATCTAAATCTAATACCTGCACAATCCTTTCTACCCATGGACTTTGAGGCATTCGTTGTTCCATCTTGTAGTGACGAATCTTTTGATACAAACGATTCAATTCACTTGTATAGTGAAACTCTCCCGCAAACATTTTTCTGGTTAACTCAATCCAGCTAATATTTCTTTCAGCCAAAATAATGGACAAGTTCTCCCAAAATCGTTCAGCCATATTGCTTCTCCTTTAACTTGATAAATAATGTGTTTGTGCCATGTAAATCAATTGTTTCGTATCTCTTGGCAATAAAGCTCTAGCCTCCTCTAGATTCAGATTTGGATAAACTCTCTTATTTGAAACCGCAAGAGGAAGTCTAATAGTTAGTTCAGGATTTTTTAATATCATTTCAATGAAATCCGTTAATCTTAGATTGTCACGGTTCTTAAATCGTAATAAATTAGGAGATAAAAACTCAAAACAATCTGAAGAATAGCTCATCATCTCAATTAATTTGTCCTTTGTCATTTCAGAAATCGAATGACAAGATACCTCTATTCCATAGTTTTGAAAGAAATCCAAAAGAAGTTGATTTCTATGGCTATTTTTACTTAGATATAGATCAATCATGAGAGACCTCCCAAAGATTCGGTTCCATTTGATATTCTGAGACGATTAAGGAATCTAATAAATTTGCGAAGTTAATCGGTTTCTTGTCTTCATCATAAGCTTTTACAGTTACTTGGGTTGTAAGTATTCCCTCTTTTCCCTCGGCTCGATAGCCTTGTCCATATAAAACAAAAACAAGATTCTGATGATCATCTACAAAGGCATCAGCTCCGTTCTTTATATCCTGACTTTCAAGGAATTCCATAATGTTTTGAAGATAGGATTCGTAAAATAGGGGGTAGTTGTGTTTTTTATGGTAATCATCTAAAAATGTCACCTCAAACTCACATGGATAATTGGGCATCAAAAATATTTGTTCATCCAGCTGTCTGATTTCTGCATCATGTAATTCTGTTTCTAATTCATCACAATCTAGTATTGATTCTTTATTTAATGCTTTCATCTTTTTCCTCTATTTCTTTTAATTTCTTTGCGATTGCGGCAATCACAGGAACGGTTACACTATTACCAGCTTGTTTATAGAGCTGACTATTACTAGAGACTTTTCTAGCAGCTTCAAAAGCCCAATCAGGAAAGCCCTGCAGTCTAAAACACTCTTTAGGAGTGATTCGTCGTATCCTCAAATGGTAAAATTGCCCATCAATTAAGACACCGGCTACATGATAAACTTGTTTATCTTCTCCTTCATAGCTAGCCACTACTACTCCCATTTGCCCACTGGTTGTTAACGTATTCGCTATACCTTTTCCAACTCTACCACGACGATACTGAGAACTTGGTCTCTCCAAATTGATTGAATCTCTTATTTCTGCTTGAGAATATCCTTTTTTCGTTGCCTCTCGGACTTTTAGAAATTGGATTGGTTCTGGAATCAGTATTTTGGGGATTTTATCTCCACCTTGCATCGTAGTCAGTGTTGGAGATAAGCCCTCACTTCCATAGACGCGACCAGTTTCCTTAAAGCTAGTTGGTAAATCTCCAACAACGACAATACCATGGCGATCCTGAGTATTTAAAGTAAACATTGGCTCTTGATTATCCTTGAAACGTCTACCATTTTGTCTTTTTTCTAATCTGTCTGGTGTCATACAAGGAATCGCAACTTTAAATCCTTCTCCTTTTCCACGAACTAAGGTTGGCGCAAGACCTTCTGAATAATATACTTTACCACTCATTCCACTTTTTGATGGATTCAAATTCCCTAATATTTTTAAAGTCTCAGAGTTAGTTGCTTGACCTTCTCGTCTGAAAGGAAATAAGAGTCTGGTACCTCTCTTTCTAGAATGTCCGATAATAAACACCCTCTCTCTGTTTTGGGGAACGCCAAAATCCTTACTGTTAAGCACCTGCCACTCAACATCAAACCCCAATTCATCAAGCGTGGTAAGGATTGTGGTGAACGTCCGTCCCTTATCGTGATTGAGTAGGCCTTTAACATTTTCAAGAAAAAGAAAACGTGGTTGGATTTGTTTGGCCGCCCGAGCAATTTCAAAGAATAAAGTGCCTCTAGTATCTTCAAATCCCAATCGTCTTCCTGCGATTGAAAATGCTTGACAAGGGAATCCCCCACAGATGACATCGACTTTCCCTCTAAGCTTTTTAAATTCGTCATCTGAAACATCTCGTATGTCATGAAATTCTATTTCTCCTTCTGTTTGAAAAATGGACTTATAAGATTTCCTAGCAAATTTATCAATCTCACAAAATCCAATACACTCGTGTCCAACACTTTCCATTCCTAGTCGAAAACCACCGATACCTGAAAATAAATCAATAAATTTCATTTCTTTATCACCCCTTTCTGATCGACTATCAATGTCCAAATAGTCACACCACTTGAAATGACAATGAGCATAACTAATATCCACTCGATTGGCGACATTTAACCACCTCCTTTTCTAACACGGTTATTCCAAACAGAATACAAGCCGTTAAACACAAATTCAGCCAAAACTTCCGCTCGTCTAACAAAGCGAACATTGTCAAGAGCATACTGATAGATTCTCTCAAAATCAGTCATAGCAATTTCGCTGGCTGTTTCAGAAAACCCCTCTCGTCTAAATTGATCTTGTACCAATCCCCAAATATAATCTCGATCATATTTTGTGACCTTTTCTACTTTTCTTTTCAAGATAGGTTGAGTATTCCTCTCCTCCTCATCCTCAATAAATAAAGAATCAGTCTCACTATATTTAGTCTCACTAACTTCAGTCTCACTAGGGGCTGAATGTAAGACGGGGGCCATTTCATTTTCAACCTGCCCTAGTCTTTTTTTAACACTAGGCATGTTTGAATTACCTACTGGGGTAGAAGACAATTCCCCTAAATAAATCTTATTAGCAAGTCTCCCTTTCTCACTTGAAGACTGTTGAACTTCATCAATTAAGTCATATTCTTTAAGAGTTTTTTTGATGGACAGTAATTTTGACTTCGAACAACCTAACAGCCTCATCAGTTTAGAATTAGAAAATACTAAATAGACTGCTCCTTCTTCATCTATCCAACCACGACTGAGAGATAATTCTAAACGATCTTTTAAAATAGAATAAGCCACCTTTACTTCTAGTTTCATATCCATATATTTCTCATCCTCAAAAAGAATTTTAGGTAATTTGTAATACCGTTCTGAAGTTTGGTATTGATTTGCGGTAATTCGTTTCATAGCGCTCCTCCAAGTTCTTTGAGTATTAAATCTCCACTTGATTCCAAGCGAACCAAGCCACTTTTTTCTAATTCAGCCATAAGAGATATGGCCTCAACAATATCTATTCCCATTTCACGTACTAAAAATGAAATGACAATATAGCGTGATGATTGTAATTCTTTTGTCATTTTCCCTCCTGAAAATAAAAAAAGGAGAACAATATACAATTGTTCTCTCTTTAGATAAATATTTATTGTTGTATTCATTTTTCCGATGCGCAAACGACATCTACAAATACATATACATCTATGTGCCTTTTTAGGACTTTTTTGACGTCAAAATTGCCTTTATCTACAAAGACAAAATGCTTGTAAAATAGCTTAAAATCAAGGATTTTCACCCTTTTTTTCGTTGTAGCAACACTACACACTCCACGTGATGCGTCTGAGGAAACAAATCCACCGGCTGTACTTTCTTCAATTCATAGCCCAATTCTTGGTAGAGTTTGATATCACGCGCCATGGTTGCGACATTACATGAGATATAGGCAATGCGGTTAGCTCCTGTTTGGCTACTTGCCTTGATAAAGCTTTCTGTGAGTCCTTTTCTTGGTGGGTCCACTAGGATAAGGCTTGGTTGAATTCCATCTTTAAGCCAATTTTTCATTGCATTTTCAGCTGTATCGCAGACATAGTGAGCGTTAGAAATATTGTTCAGTTGAGCGTTCTTCTTGCTATTCTCAACCGCTTCTGGAATGATTTCAACACCGTAGACTTCCTTGATGTGTTTTGCAACAGAAAGGCCAATCGTCCCAATACCAGAATAGGCATCAATCGCCACATCATCTTCTTTTAATTCAGCAAAGTCAATAGCTGTTTGATAGAGCTTCTCAGCCATTTCAGTATTGACTTGGTAAAAAGCTGGTCCAGCGATTTGGTAGTCATTTCCCAACATCTGGTCAGTAATAAAGTCTTGTCCATAAAGGGTGCGCCATTCCTTACCAAAAATAGCATTGGTGTTCTGGTCGTTGATATTTTGCATGACAGACACAATCTCTGGGAACTGTTTGATTAGTTGTTCAATCAATTGCTCCACACGAAAAACTTTAGGACGAGTTGTAACCAAGATAACCATGATTTGGCCAGAATAGTGCCCACGACGCACCACAAGATTCCGAATCAAGCCAGCTTGTTCCTTTTCATCATAAGGTTTCAAATCATAACGACGGAGCAAGTCACGTAGTCCTACTACTATCTCATCAATCACAGGATCTTGGATAAAGAAATCTTCTAGAGGCATGAGGTCATGGGAATTCTTACGGAAAAATCCTGTTTCCAAAACACCATTCACTCGACGAACAGGGACCTGTGCCTTGTTACGGTACTTGACTGGATTTTCCATGCCAAGCGTTTCAGTAACTTCTACATCTGCAATTCCAGCAATCTTATATAGACTATCCTTGACTTGCTTGGTTTTAAACTTGAGCTGTTCTGGATAGGCAAGATGACCCAAATCCGCGATTCCTGAACGCAGGTAAGCCAAATCTAGATCTTGATTACGGTGTGGTGATTGGACAAGGTATTCTTCAACTTTCCCAAAGCCAATCTTTTTATTGACCTTGAGGACACGCATGAGGATTTTTTCACTCGGTAAAGCATTCTCTACAAAGAATACCAAACCATCCACCTTGGCCACTCCTGCACCTTCATGGGTCAAGTCAACAATTTCAACTTCTACAATATCATTTTTCTTTAACATTCTCTTCTCTTTCTATTGGCCGACAAAAAAGACGGCAACGTTACGGTTACCATCTATTATACCATGAAATTTCTTAAGAACCAAAACTCTTGAAGAAGTTGACAATGGCTTGCCAGAGGGAACTTAGGAAATTACCTCCGTCCTCCAGCGCCTTATCCGCATCAAAGTTAAGGTTGATATTTTTAAAACTGTCTCCAGCTTGTGATACGATACTTTGTTTAAGGTCATTTAGGGTTTTAGTGAAGTCTGCATTGCTGAGGATATCACTCTTCGAGAGATTCAAAGCAAAATTGATGATGATATTGATCTGGTTTCCTGTTATAACCTGATCAAGTTTGTAATTTTTTAAGGTATCTTCAACAATTTTACGGACATCTTCCTCTGTCAGATTTCCCTTGCTTTCTTTAGCTTTGGCGAGTCCTGACTTGATATCGGCTAGGGCAACGTTTAATTTATTAGCATCATAGCCTGATTTGTCCTTGTTTTCAGCATTGATATCTGACAAAGCCTTCAACTCTTCTTGAGCCAGGTCTTTATTGGCTTGTGGCACCTTGGCTCCATTAGCTTCTAGCGAATAGTAGATACCTGCTAAAGCACTCTCACCTGTAACGGGAATAGGAGCTGCTACAGTGATTTTGGCGTGTTCCACACCCAAGGTTACTGCTGCATTTCGGTACATATCCTGAGTCACCTTAGTGATGTTTTCTGGTGTTTCAATCTTGACCTCAAGTGGTGATTTGTCACCTAGTTTTTGAATCTTGGCTGATGAATACAACTGTAAACTAGAGTCATTGGCCACATTCATGATTTTAGAATAGACATCAGGTGTCATGGTCTTTAGTTCTTTGGTGTCTGTTGAGGCATTGTAGCCTAGTTTTTTGAGGGTTTGATTTTTTTGGTCTTCTGATAATGATGAACCTAGGACATATTCAGGTTGGACATAGGTTTCATCGATGACTTTTTGCACATCTGTTGCTGCATGGACGCTATTCATAGCTGTTACTGCCCACAAGACCGCAGCACTGGTCAGAAAGAGTTTCTTTCTCATAGGGATTTTCCTCCTTTACCTTTCTAGAGTAATATATCTATCTTAAAGAAAACTTATAACAAAAACACCTGACCTAGCCAGATGTCGAAAAGAGAGTGAAAGTTTTGATGATGTAAAGGTTGAGTTGAACCTGTCTAGAATAATAATAGTTTCCTCCATTTACATAGAGTTCAGCACCGTGAAAAATGGAAATGGGATGAATATAACTATAAGTCTTTCCAGTGGTATTACCAAGCAAGGGAGCAACAGTATCACGAGAGTACTGTTTGGCCAGAGCCAAGGTATTTTCCTTGCCATTTTGGGCGATAAAATCGATATAGGCAGGTCCAAAATTATAGGCTTGAACAGCTGTCCAGACATCAACACCCTTCTTCTGGGCCAGATAAAGATTTTCTGTCAGAGTTTGAACACCTTGCCGAATGCTAGAAGCATTATCATTGATGGTGTTGGTAGAGCCACTTGCAGACTCACTAGACTGCATAACATCGCCTTCTTTTCCTTTGGTTTCGGTATAAATCATAGCGAGCACAAGCTCTTCGTTTGCTGGGGTGTCTTTTTCACTCAAGATTTCTCGCACCATGGGCTGGTAGGTCATGACTTGCTTGACATCTTGGTGAACACGGTAAGTTTTATAGCCAGCAAAAAGGAAGACTGCTAGTACAAGCACTCTTCGAATTCGTTTAAACATTATTTACTTTGGATATCCTCGATATTTTTGATTAAGATAGAGTAGGTTCCATTGTCGTTTTGGATAAACTCAACAGACTCGGCGTCTTGGTAGACGTTATTGGGAACGATGAGCTCAATTCCATTTGACAAGGAAAGTTTTTGGTTTTCAAATTTTTTAAGCTGACGACTGGCATCAATTTCATCAAATTGAACAGGCTCAGGTACAGCTTCTTTGACTTGGTCAATAAAGCTCAAACGAGCCGTCAGATTGTTATCAAAAAGATCGTTGGCCAGTTTCTCAGGTGACAATTCATTGCTTTCTTCTAGGTTATTGAAAATCGCTGATTTGACCTTGGATTGAAATTGAAAATCATCTGTGTTAAAAGATTCAGCAATTCTCTGGGCTGTTTTTTCCAGTTCCTTGATGGATTTCTTAGGAGAAATCTTAGGAGCGACAGCAAGAAGATTATCTGAAAAATAGTTCAAAAAAGTCCCGTTGTACTTGATTCGTTTTTCAATCAGATGGTACTTGCGACTCTGAAGATTGACCACCAAGGCCTCGTCAGCACCCGTTCCAAATCCAGGCAGGTTATTCTGAGTCAGCTTGATTGGATTATCAACTTCTCCTCCGAGGTGGGTCAAGGTCTCCCGCAGGGCAATTCGCAAGAAAGCGAAATGTTCCACGCCTTCTTTAGAAAATTGCACAAAAATCAAGTCATTAGTCTTAAGATTTTCTGAAATGCTGAACTCCTCTTTCCAGAGATTAGCCAGCGTTACTGATGTCTCCAACAAATCGTCTGTGATGTGATTGAAGAAGGGATTTTCTTCTTCGAAAATCCCAGTCTTTGCTTCATCTGAATACACACGTTCAATTTTTTTACGCAAGTATTCTTCGATTTTTGGAGTAATATTGAGAAACTTATCCGCTAGAAACAGCTCGGTATCATCCGGGCTAAACTGATGGATAATGGCTTTCTTAATATAAATGTCCATAAAAGTTTTAGTCCTCGTATAATGGGAAGGCATCTGTCAATTCTTTGACCGCGCTTTTCACTTCTTCTAAAACAGCTTCATTTTCTGCATTCTTAAGGGTTTTAATGATGAGTTCAGCCACTTTGCGACTTTCTTCTTCACCAAATCCACGTGCAGTAATGGCTGCTGCTCCGATACGAATCCCACTTGTCTTGAATGGTGACAAGCTTTCGTAAGGGATTGAGTTTTTATTTAGGGTAATATTGACTTCATCCAGCAAGTTTTGAGCAACTTTTCCGTTTTCTACAACCTTAGTCACATCAACAAGGAAGAGATGGTTTTCAGTCCCGCCAGAAATAATACGGAAATCAGGGTCTTGCAAGAAGACATCTGCCATAGCCTTGCTGTTCTTGATAACATTGGCAGCATATTCCTTGAAGGCTGGATCCAAAACTTCTTTGAAGGAAACTGCCTTCGCAGCCACAACATGTTCCAAAGGACCTCCCTGAATACCAGGGAAAATAGCTGAATTGATTTTCTTAGCAAGTTCTTCGTCATTAGTCAAAATCAAACCACCACGTGGTCCACGAAGGGTTTTATGAGTCGTTGTTGTAGTGATATGGGCGTATGGTACTGGGCTTGGGTGAAGACCAGCTGCAACCAAACCAGCAATATGAGCCATATCTACCATGAGTTTAGCCCCAACAGCATCCGCAATTTCACGGAATTTTGAAAAGTCGATAATTTGAGAATAGGCTGAAGCACCAGCTACAATCAATTTTGGTTTTACTTCCTGGGCTTGTTTTAAGATAGCATCAAAGTCCAAGAATTCCGTTTCAGGATCTACACTATAAGAAACAAAGTTGTAGGTTTGACCTGAGAAGCTAACAGGGGCTCCGTGGGTCAAGTGTCCACCTGCTGCCAAATCCATTCCCATAACGGTATCACCTGGCTCAATCAAAGCCATGTAAGCCGCACAGTTAGCTTGGCTTCCTGAGTGTGGTTGGACATTGGCAAATTTTGCACCGAAAATTTCTTTTGCGCGTTCAATGGCTAGAGATTCTATCACGTCTACTACATCAGTTCCACCATAATAACGGCGTCCTGGGTAACCTTCGGCGTATTTATTCGTCAAGATAGACCCTTGAGCTGCCATAACTGCCTTGGAAACCACGTTTTCCGAAGCGATCAACTCAATGTTGTTTTGTTGGCGCTCCTCTTCTTTGGCAATAGCATTCCACAGATCAGCATCATATGCTTTAAAATCGTCTTTGTCAAAAATCATAGGTCTTCTCCTTTATAGTGTGACTGGTCCTTTAGTGTAAGAAAAGAAACTAAAAGATGCGAATAAACCGTTTCTGCATTTTATCACAAGTATAACCAACTTTTTCATAAAATGCATGAGCACCCAAACGATGATCGGCAGAGTTTAAGCGGATAAACCCATAACCACGTCTTTTTGCTTCTTCTTCCAACCCTTGTAATAAGCTTTTACCAATACCTTGACCTTGCGCTTGAGGTAAAACTGCTAAAGCTAAGATATTAAATCCTGCTTTGGAATAAAGGGATTCGTAAACTTCAGCATGGACATATCCAAGTAAGACATGACTAGCTGCATCCTCATAGCCAAGTAGGAAATGATGGGAATCTTGAGCCAGTCTAGCTAGTTGGCTAGCTGTGTCTTCTGGGCTAAAAGAATATCCCAAAGCCTCTTGGTTGATATCACAAATAGCTTTCACATCAGTTTCTCTTAAATCTCTTAGCATCTCATTCCTCCTCAAAAGAAATCTCTGGCAACTGAGCAAGAATATTTTCTCGCTTAATGGCCCCTTGGCGTAATATTTTCACCTTATCTCCAGACAAGTCCAAAATCGTTGAATCCTGTCCAGTTAGAAAAGCATCGTCTTCCAGACCCAAAACCTCTTGGTCAAAATCCTCTAGAATTTGATTAAAGGTCACTCCACTTGCCTGCCCTGAAATATTGGCAGACGGCCCAATCAAGGGACCTGTCTCTCGAATCAAATCAAGGGTAATGGGATGACTAGGCATCCGAAATCCAACAGTCGCGAGGCCAGAATTGACCCAATAGGGAACTCGGTCATTGGCTTCAAGGATAATGGTCAAGGGACCTGGTAAAAAGGTCTCTACAAGTTTTTGAAGATAAGTGGGCTGATTCTTTGAAAAGTGCAAGATATCCTCTAAAGAGGCAATATTGAGATTGAGTGCCTTATCTCTAGGACGATGTTTGAGCTGGTAAACATGGTTCACTGCTTTTTCGTCTAGAGCCTTGGCAAAGAGACCGTAAACTGTCTCGGTAGGTAAGACAACTGCCCCACCCTTTTCCAACTCTTGTCTAATCCTGCCCATCATCAATCACGACCATCCTATCTTGACCAAATTGGTCCTTGAGTGTTCGTACTCGCTTTTCAGGAAGATATTTCCTAAAAAGTTCAGGAACACTTTGACCTTGCTTGTATCCAATTTCAAGGTAAATCTTACCACCATCTTTGAGATAGTCTTTTGCATCTTCCGCAATTCTACGGTAAATAGCTAGGCCATCCTCATCTGCAAAGAGAGCTAGATGGGGCTCCGAATACAAGACATTCAAGCCGACCTCTGACTCATCTTCACGAGAGATATAGGGTGGATTGGATACAATTATATCATATTTTTCAGAAATTTCTGCAAAACAATCAGATTTTTTAAAAAATATATTAAATTTTTGATTTTTAGCATTTTCGCGAGCTAAATCTAAAGCATCTTGAGAAATATCCACTGCTGTCACTGACCAATCTGGTCTGTTTTTTGCTAATGCAAGGGCTATGGCTCCACTTCCAGTCCCGATATCTAGGACCTTAAGATTTTCCTCAGAATTTTCAGCCAGAATAAGCTCCACTAACTCCTCTGTCTCTGGACGAGGAATCAAAACCCGCTCATCAACTTTTAGCTGCATTCCATAAAAATCTGCCTGCCCGATGATATACTGTGCTGGTTTATGATCTACTAACTGTTGAAAAATTCCTTTTACAAATTGTTTTTCTTCCTCTGATACCTCTTTCTGGAGGGCAAAAACAAAGTCTGTAAAAGAGAGATTTTTCAGGCTACGATAGACAAAAGAGAGGCTTTCAGCTTCCTCTCCTTGTCTTATCAACTCTTCTTCAAAATCTGAAAATAATTGAGCTAATTTCATTATTTATTTAATTCTTCTAATTTTTGTGTTTGGTCATAGAGCACCAAGGCATCCACAACCTCATCCAATTTACCAGACAAAATGGTATCTAGTTTTTGGAGAGTCAAGCCGATACGGTGGTCTGTGACACGGTTTTGTGGGAAGTTATAAGTACGGATTCGTTCTGAACGGTCACCAGTACCGATTGTCGACTTACGCTCAGCGTCCTGTTCATCCTGAGCAATCTGAGCAAAGTGGTCAGCAACACGCGCACGGATGATTTTCATGGCTTTCTCACGGTTCTTCTGCTGAGTACGTTCTTCCTGCATCTCAACCTTGATGTTTGTTGGCAAGTGTACAATACGAACGGCAGTCGCAACCTTGTTGACGTTCTGTCCACCAGCACCTGATGCGTGGTAGATATCAACACGAAGGTCTTTAGGATCAATATCATATTCAACTTCTTCCACTTCAGGCATGACAAGAACTGTGGCAGTTGATGTATGGACACGACCTTGGCTTTCTGTCACAGGGACACGTTGCACACGGTGAGCGCCTGACTCATACTTAAGTTTAGAGTAAACAGACTGACCTGAAACCATGGCAACCACTTCTTTGAAACCGCCGACACCATTCATAGAAGCCTCCATGACTTCAAATCGCCAGCCTTGGGCTTCAGCATATTTTTGGTACATGGTTAGGAGGTCACCAGCGAAAAGTGCTGCTTCGTCTCCACCAGCTGCACCACGGATTTCTAGGATGATGTTCTTGTCATCGTTTGGATCCTTTGGAAGGAGCAAAATTTTCAGTTTTTCTTCGTATTCTTCTTTTTCAGCCTTGGCATCTTTGAGCTCTTGCTTGGCCATTTCTTCCAAATCCGCATCTCCGCCTGATTCCTTAATCATCTCTTCGGCATCAACGATGTTTTGAAGGACTTGTTTGTACTCACGATAGGCTGTTACTGTGTCACGAGTTGAAGCCTCTTCTTTTGAAAGCTCCATGAAACGCTTGGTGTCCGAAACCACATCTGGGTCACTGAGCAACTCTCCTAATTCTTCATAACGGTCTTCTACAGTTTGTAGTTGATCATAGATATTCATTTTTTCTCCTTATTTCTCAATTGTTAAAATCGTATATCGCTACTACTTCGTTCTCGGATATTTCCCCAGTTTCTTTAAATCCATAACTGAGGTAACAATATCTTGCATGTTCATTTTCTGGTTCATAAGACAACCAAAGTTTATTGCTTAAACCTGCTGGCGCTGTCCGAACATAGTCTAGTACTTTATCCATAATTGGTTTAAAATATCCTTGATTTTGAAAATTCTTATCAATCATAAAACGAAATAGTAAATAATTTCCACTACTAATTCCGATCTTTTTATCATAAGCTATCATCACAAAACCTATAACTGCATCATTATCATAAACTGCCAATGGAGCTACAAAATCTCCATTTTTAGTGTAGACGTATGCTTCAGCTAAACTAATTGCGTTAGTTGCAATGAATTGTTTTTGATATTCCTTGACATCCAAATTCAAAACATCAAAATAATTTCCCATTGTAACATCTCTTAGTTCAATTGTCATAGTTTTGCTCCTTGTTAGAGGTTATCATTGGCGCAAAATAATGTTTACGGCAAACTGAGATATAGGTTTCATTACCGCCAATCTGGATCTGTTCTCCATCGTAAACGGGCAGTCCATCCTGTGTTCGCAAAACCATAGTCGCCTTTTTCTTACAATACTGACAGATGGTTTTAATCTCATCAATCTTATCTGCTAAGAGCAAGAGGTATTTGGAACCTTCGAACAGTTCATTGCGAAAGTCATTTTTCAAACCAAAAGCCATGACAGGTATGTCTAACTCATCAACAACACGAGCTAGGTCGTAAACATGGTGACGTTTGAGAAACTGGGCCTCATCAACCAGCACACAGTACGGTTTAACTTCCAAATTTCGAATCAAACCATAGATATCTGTAGTATCTTCAATCGCAAGGGCAGGGCGCTTCATGCCAATTCGACTCGACACATAGCCAACACCGTCACGAGTATCCAGAGCTGAAGTCATAATCACAACACCTTTTCCTTGCTCCTCGTAGTTATAGGCCACTTTGAGAATCTCAATCGTCTTACCTGAGTTCATGGTCCCATAACGATAATACAACTGTGCCATGTTTCTTGCTCCACGTCCATTTCTAAATTTTTGCTACATTCTAGTATATCATAATTTTCTTAAGCTTTAAACGGCAAAATGTGGTAAAATAGAAGAAATCAAAACTAGTGGAGGAAGACATTATGCCATTTGTACGCATCGATTTATTTGAAGGACGCACGCTCGAGCAAAAGAAAGCTCTTGCTAAGGAAGTAACAGAAGCTGTTATCCGTAACACTGGAGCACCTCAATCTGCTGTCCATGTCATCATCAACGACATGCCAGAAGGAACCTACTTCCCACAAGGGGAAATGCGCACCAAATAAGCTAGCTTAAGCAGAATTGCTTAGGCTTTTTCAATCTCCAAGTAGCATTCATTGAAGAAATATCCTAAATTTGTTACAATTTGAAAAGAGACTTGGAAAAATTTCCAAGAAAAGAGCTATTTATTAAAGGAAACATTATGATTACACGTGAATTTGATACCATCGCTGCTATCTCTACTCCATTAGGTGAAGGAGCTATCGGTATTGTCCGCCTGAGCGGAACAGACAGTTTTGCTATTGCGCAAAAGATTTTTAAAGGAAAAGACTTGAACAAGGTTGCCAGCCACACTCTCAACTACGGTCACATTATTGATCCTCTGACTGGTAAAGTCATGGACGAGGTTATGGTTGGAGCTATGAAGTCTCCAAAAACCTTCACTCGTGAGGATATTATCGAGATTAACACCCACGGCGGGATTGCCGTGACCAATGAGATTCTCCAGCTAGCTATCCGTGAAGGAGCTCGATTGGCTGAACCTGGTGAATTTACCAAACGTGCCTTTTTAAACGGTCGTGTAGACTTGACACAGGCTGAGGCAGTGATGGATATCATCCGTGCTAAGACTGACAAGGCCATGAACATTGCGGTCAAACAACTAGATGGTTCCCTTTCTGACCTTATCAACAATACCCGTCAAGAAATCCTCAATACCCTTGCCCAAGTTGAGGTTAATATCGACTATCCTGAGTATGACGATGTTGAAGAAGCGACTACTGCTGTGGTCCGAGAAAAGACAATGGAGTTTGAACAATTACTAACCAATCTCCTTAGAACAGCCCGTCGAGGTAAAATCCTTCGAGAAGGAATTTCCACTGCTATCATCGGCCGTCCTAACGTTGGAAAATCCAGCCTCCTCAACAACCTCTTGCGTGAGGACAAGGCTATCGTTACAGACATTGCTGGTACGACACGTGATGTCATTGAAGAATACGTCAACATCAATGGTGTTCCTCTCAAATTGATTGATACAGCTGGTATCCGTGAAACGGATGACATCGTGGAACAAATAGGTGTTGAGCGTTCGAAAAAAGCCCTCAAGGAGGCTGACTTGGTCCTACTAGTGATAAATGCCAGTGAATCACTGACTGCTCAAGACAGACAACTCTTAGAAATCAGTCAGGATACCAACCGCATTATTCTACTTAATAAAACAGACCTGCCTGAGGCCATCGAAACCGTGGAACTTCCAGAAGATGTCATCCGCATTTCAGTCCTTAAAAATCAAAACATTGATAAGATTGAAGAGCGCATCAACAACCTCTTCTTTGAAAATGCTGGTTTGGTTGAACAAGATGCTACCTACCTATCTAACGCCCGTCACATTTCCCTGATTGAAAAGGCAGTTGAAAGCCTACAAGCTGTTAACGAAGGCTTGGAACTAGGTATGCCAGTTGATTTGCTTCAAGTTGACTTGACCCGTACTTGGGAAATTCTAGGTGAAATCACAGGTGATGCTGCTCCTGATGAACTCATTACACAGTTGTTCAGCCAATTCTGTTTAGGAAAATAAGTAAAATCCATGATCGTTCTTGCGGTCATGGATTTTATTGTCTTTATTAGTAATCTGGTCTTAAGACACCTGTTACAGTTGCCTTGGTCGCTTCGTAGTCGCCATCTACAACAACCTTGATAATGCGTTTGGCATCTTCTTCTGGTGCTAGAACAAGAGGTAGACGAGTTGGTCCAGCTTTAAATCCCATATAGTTAAGAACTGCCTTGACTGGTGCAGGGCTTGGATAAGAGAAGAGGGCATTAACCTTAGGAATGAATTTACGCTGAATTGCTGCGGCTTTCTTCATATCGCTTTCTGCAATGGCAGTAAACATCTCGTGCATTTCATCCCCATTTGTATGGGATGCAACAGAAATAACCCCGTCCGCACCAAGGTTCATGGCATGAAAAGCATCACCATCCTCACCAGTATAGACTAAGAATTCTTCTGGCTTGTGCTCAATCAAGTAAGCCATATTGGCCAAGCTGGTACATTCTTTAACACCGATGATATTTGGATGATCAGCCAAACGAAGCATGGTTTCTGGAGTTAATTCTACCACTACACGCCCTGGAATGTTATAGATAATAATAGGTAGGTCAGAAGCATCTGCAATGGCCTTAAAGTGCTGATACATTCCTTCTTGAGAAGGTTTGTTGTAGTAAGGTACAATAGCAAGCCCAGCTGCGAAACCACCAAATTCTGCGACTTCTTTGACAAACTCGATCGAGTCTCGCGTATCATTGGTACCTACACCCGCAATCAAAGGAACACGTCCATTGACAACTTTTTGAACTGCCTCAAAGAGTTCCAACTCTTCATCGTGGGTCAAAGTTGGACTCTCAGCAGTCGTTCCTGCGAGAAGAATTCCATCCGTATGATGATCCAATAAATGCTCAATCAAAGCTGGAATAGCATCAAAGTTGATGGAACCATCTTCATGGAAGGGAGTAATAAAGGCTGTGATGATTTTACACTCTTTTAAATCTTGATAAGACATGAGAAACACCTCTCTATTTCAAAGAAGGAGTTCATCTGAACTCCTAAATTATATGACTATTTTAATTCAAATTTCAATTCAGCTGTTGGACGAACCAAGCCACGTTCATGGAGAGTTTCTGCAATCTGAACTGAGTTCCAAGCAGCACCTTTGAGAAGGTTATCTGAAACAACCCACATATGAATTCCCTTTTCTGCATCCAAGTCTTTACGGATACGACCAACAAAGGTATCACGCGAACCAACAGCATTGATAGCTTGAGGATAGATTTGATGAGCTACATCATCTTCAAGAACAGCGCCTGGGAAGGCTGCGATAGCTGCTTTCACTTCTTCGATTGGAGCCACTTCTTTTGTTTCAATGTAAACAGACTCAGAGTGAGCTGACAAGACTGGAATACGCACACATGTTGCAGATACTGCAATGCTATCATCTTCCATGATTTTCTTAGTTTCCTTGGTCATCTTCATCTCTTCGTAAGTGTAATCATTGTCAGTGAATACATCAATCTGTGGAAGAGCATTGAAGGCGATAGGATAATGTTTCTTGTCCCCACCTGAAGGCAAGATTTCGGCATGTAAATCACGTGGTTTCACTCCATCATTCAAGACTTCACGAAGTTCACGTTGCGTCTCAAGAATTGCTCCCATACCAGCACCTGAAACAGCTTGGTAAGTTGAAACAATGATACGGTCCAAGCCCCATTTTTGGCGAACTGGCTCAAGAGCCACCATCATTTGGATTGTTGAACAGTTAGGGCAGGCAATGATACCGTTGTGGGCATCAAGTGCATGAGCATTGACCTCTGGAACAACCAAAGGAACATCTGGATTTTGACGGAAGTAAGATGTATTATCAACTACTACCGCTCCAGCTTTAACTGCGTATGGTGCATATTTAGCTGATGTAGAACCACCTGCTGAAAAGAGAGCAATATCAACTCCTTCAAAAGCTGTTTCAGTCGTTTCTTCAATCGTAATATCTTGGTCTTTAAATTTCAAAGTCTTGCCCGCTGAACGTGCAGAAGCAAGTAAACGAATTTTATCGATTGGAAGTGTTGATTCTTCCAACATTTTTATCATCTGAGCACCGACAGCACCTGTCGCGCCGACTACAGCAACTGTATATCCCATAAATAACCTCTTTCGGAATTTTCTAAAAATTTCTATAATAGATGTATTATACTACTTTTTCCATGAATTGCAAAGTTTTTTCATCGTTTTTTAAAAAATAAAAATCCCCAGTCGTTAGACCGGGGACTAAGAGGCATCTTCATGTGATGAGCAGGTTCACACAACTCATCAAGGTCCGCTCCTGCGTTATGACCTCCTTATGCTCAATAGTAGTCCGAAGACTACCTATCGACTCATCGCATCTACTATATTACTAGAGATACTTGATTTTGTCAATAAGAAATTTTTGCATGATGACTTTGACTCTACAAATATTAGAATTTTTCCTCGCGAGCATAAGAAAAAACTCTTGTGTTCAAGAGTTTCTCTGTAAATATCATGCTAATTGCCGGGATTGAACCGGCGACCTCATCCTTACCATGGATGCGCTCTGCCAACTGAGCTAAATCAGCTTACCTAAAAAGTATACTACAGTTAGAAAAACTTGTCAAGTTTCCTTAAAAATTTTCTATAAGAAAAAGCCAGGTAAAGGCTACCTAGCTTGTCCTGTTCTATTTGCTTAAATCGATTCGACGACCAATTTTACCGATAATAATCGCTCCAATAATCAATGAAGCAAATTCACCAATTCCTGTTGTAAACCAAGTAAGGAAAAATGGTAATTGCGCTACGATATTCAACTCGGCAGCAATTGTAAACATGGAAATGGAAAAGAGGATTGAAAAGAAGAAATGATCTTTTCGAATCAATCCGTTAAAAAGATAATCCTTGCTGTATTTTGCAAAAAGCCAAACACCTAAACTGAGGAATACCAAGGTTGATCCACCACCAACAAAGACATCTAGCAGTCCGAAGCTAAAGAAATTAGCAATCATACAACCAATTGTAACTCCGATGATGTACTTAGGATTGTAAAAAGCCATAAAGTTCATCATTTCTGAAATACGGAACTGATAAGCACCATAGCTAATGGCATTTAGAGGTGGTGTAACAGTTAAAACGACATAGATAGCAGCAACGATTGCAATATCTGCAACATCACGAATAGTTAATTTTTTCATCTTTTCTCCTTTGGCGGTTGCCCGCGTGTAATATGCTTGGTGAAAGAAGTTAAGCACCAAGGGTTGATTCAATCAACCTTACTAGTATAGCACAATAGACTGCTTTATGCTATACTTAATACATGAAAAAATGTATTCAAAAAATTTTTAACAATGAAATTTTTGCCTATCTCTTCTTTGGCCTTGCGACAACTCTAGTTTCTATCCTCTCGCGATTGGTCATTTATCAATTAACCCATAAAGAACTCCTTGCTACTGGACTAGCAAATAGTACCGGTATCCTATTTGCCTTTATTACAAATGATACAATCGTGTTTAAGCAAACAAGGAAGAATCGACTTATCCGTTTATTGAAATTTTCTCTTGCTCGCCTTTCTACTTTTCTGTTAGATTTGCTCTTTACTTTTCTATTTGTGACTCAATTTCCTCATATCATAGGGCAATTTGTAAATGATAATATAGACAAGGTGAATAGTATTGAAACAGTTATTTCACAATTTTTGATAATTATCCTCAATTACACTTTTAGTAAGGTATTTATTTTTAAAAAATAAGAAAAAATTTAAGCATATATCTTGCAAGCATTTCTTAATTAATATATAATAAAGAGTGAAATTTTGGAAAGGAATTATGAAAATGTTAAAAGATCTTAAAGCATTTTTGCTTCGTGGTAATGTTGTTGACCTTGCTGTCGGTGTGATCATTGCTTCTGCTTTTGGTGCAATCGTAACTTCATTCGTTAACGATATCATCACTCCACTCCTATTGAACCCAGCCTTGGAAGCTGCGAAAGTACAAAACATCGCTGAACTTGCATGGAATGGTGTTACATATGGTAAATTCTTGAGTGCTATTATCAACTTCCTTGTTGTAGGTACTGTTCTCTTCTTCGTTATTAAAGCTATGGAAAAAGCTCAAAGCCTTACTAAAAAAGAAGAAGTTGTTGAAGAAGAAGCTCCAGCTGCTCCAACTGAATTGGAAGTACTTCAAGAAATCAAAGCGCTTCTTGAGAAAAAGTAATCGATTAAAAGGATCTAGCACAAAGCTAAATCCTTTTTCTTTACTCTTTCGGCAACTTACCTGCTTTCTCTAACATTTTCTTGATCAAATAAGGCATCTTAACATTTTCACGACCTTTTTTCTCAATCAGTTTTTTCACAAATTCTGGCATTTGTAAATCTTGAGATTCGGCCAAGATATTTTTAGTCTCATCTGAAGGAACTAATTCATCAAAGGTTTCTTCTTCTGGGAGAAATTCCTTAAATTCTTGATGTTCATTAGCTCTGACTGTATTGACCAAGGCATCAATCAAACGAGAATCCGTATTGGGCATTGGTGGACGATGGTAGTTCACCCCAAACTCTTGACATAACTCATAACATTCCACATCGTTGTCAAACAAGACTTCAATGTGCTCACTGATAAAGCTGATTGGAACAAAAATATAATGATCTGGATGTTCTGTCTGTTCTCTAAGATACTCCAAGACATCTGGCTTAATCCATGGAATACCTATATCACTCTCACTTTGCCAAGTGTTGGTATATTGCTCGGAACTCAAACCTAGTTTTTCAGCAACTAACTTGCTATTTTCAAAAATTTGGTCGATATAAGGGTCACCAAAATCCAAGGCAAAAATGGGTACACTATGGGCTGAAAAGATAACTTTAAAGCTATCTTGCTTCACTTCTTCTTTTAAAATCTTAGCAATTTCATCTGCCCAATAGTTTAAGAGCGCTTCTTCTTGATACCAATCCTTAATAACTAAAAATTGAATTTGCTTGCTTTCTAAAAATTTCTCGTATCCCATGACAGAGTAGAAAGAATAATGGGGCTCCAAAATCAAGCAAATACACTGCTCAACTCCGTCTGCTTCCATCTGACTAATCACATCTGGAATAAAGGGTCTAGAAAACTTATTTGCAAAATAGACACTGTATTCATTCCCCAGCCTGGCTTCTACCAAGGCAACCTCTTCTCGGGTAATTTTTTGCAGAGGAGTGCCTCCAATTCGTACATAATTATCATAGAGAGTTTGAATCTCGTGGTCTTGAGGTCTCACTCCACGACGAATATTTGTGAAAAAATCAGCCACACCTTCAAAGGTAATCTCTTCTGGCGAACCGAAAGTCATCATTAAAATTGCTTTTTTCATAACTGCTTCCTTGTGATGTTTTTATCAAGTTTATTTTATCATGAATCTACCAATAAGTAAACGCTAACATAGAAAATTTTCCCAACTTCCGTCTTTTGTTTTTCTCTTCTTTCTATGATACAATGGAAAAAATGAATTCAAAAGGAGTTTTTTATGACTTACCCAAATCTCTTGGACCGCTTTTTAACCTACGTTAAGGTCAACACGCGCTCTGATGAACACTCTACTACTACTCCAAGTACTCAGAGTCAAGTTGATTTCGCGACAAATGTCCTAATTCCTGAAATGAAGCGTGTTGGTCTGCAAAATGTTTATTATCTTCCAAATGGTTTTGCAATTGGTACCTTGCCAGCCAATGATCCATCGTTAACACGTAAGATTGGCTTCATTTCCCACATGGATACTGCTGATTTTAATGCCGAAGGAGTCAATCCACAGGTAATTGAAAACTACGATGGTGGTGTGATTGAACTTGGAAATTCTGGTTTCAAACTCGATCCAGCTGACTTCAAGAGTCTTGAAAAATATCCAGGACAAACGTTAATTACTACAGACGGGACTACCCTTCTCGGTGCTGACGATAAATCAGGTATCGCTGAAATCATGACTGCTATTGAATATCTGACTGCCCATCCTGAAATCAAACACTGTGAAATCCGTGTCGGATTCGGCCCTGATGAAGAAATCGGTGTCGGTGCCAACAAATTTGATGCAGAGGATTTTGATGTGGATTTTGCCTACACGGTTGATGGCGGTCCGCTAGGAGAACTTCAGTACGAGACCTTCTCAGCAGCTGGGGCTGAATTGCATTTCCAAGGACGGAATGTCCATCCTGGAACCGCCAAAGGTCAGATGGTCAACGCCCTTCAGCTAGCAATTGATTTTCATAATCAACTTCCAGAGAATGATCGACCTGAGTTAACTGAAGGTTACCAAGGGTTCTACCATCTTATGGATGTGACAGGTAGTGTAGAGGAGGCGCGTGCAAGCTACATCATTCGTGATTTTGAAAAAGATGCCTTTGAAGTGCGTAAAGCAACTATGCAGTCTATCGCTGATAAGATGAATCAAGAACTTGGTAGCGACCGTGTCACTTTAAACTTGACAGATCAGTACTACAATATGAAAGAAGTCATTGAGAAAGATATGACTCCAATTACCATTGCTAAAGCCGTTATGGAAGGTTTGGGTATCACTCCTATTATCAAACCAATCCGCGGCGGGACAGACGGCTCTAAAATTTCCTTTATGGGAATCCCAACTCCAAATATCTTTGCTGGTGGCGAAAACATGCATGGACGTTTTGAATATGTTAGCCTTCAGACTATGGAACGTGCAGTTGATACTATCATTGGTATCGTAGCTTATAAATAATTGATAAAAAACCGAGCATATCCAACTACGGAAATGCTCGGTTTTAGTATTTTATACTCTTCAAAAATCTCTTCAAACCACGTCAACGTCTCCTTGCCGTACTCAAGTACAGCCTGCGGCTAGTTTCCTAGTTTGCTCTTTGATTTTCATTAAGTATTAGAAGTGACTTCTTTCCCTGCCCCTTTAGTTATCTCCCAATTTTCTCGTCTACTTGATTATATTCCACTTAATACAAGGACAACAATCTAAAAGAATTGTTACAACATTCTTACATCCAATTCGAATACACTATTTAGGGACATTTAATATTAATTATCCTTTTTTCTTTTGACTATTCCAATCATGCCTAAGAACATGCCCATAATTCCTACAGATGCAAAAGCAGAACCATCTTCACTTCCTGTTTTAGGTAGAATTTCTTGACGATTTGCAGGTGCTTGATAAGTCTTATCTTCTAACATAGGCGGAACTACATATGATTTCTCATCATTTTTATCTACGATTTCATTCATAGTGGTTTCAGAGGCAGTTACATCACTAGTAAATCCTGATTCTTGATGACTTGCAGCTTCTTCACTAGGAACTCCTTCCTCAACGTTCGAAACTCCATGAGTAACTCCTTCAGAACCAGTCATACTACCAGTAAACTCTGGTAAGTTATGAATAGCTGCTTCAGAACCAGACACACCACCAGTAAACTCTGGTAAGTTGTGAATAGCTGCTTCAGAATCAGACACACCACCAGTAAACTCTGGTAAGTTGTGATTAGTTGCCTCAGAACCAGACACACCACCAGTAAACTCTGGTAAGTTGTGATTAGTTGCTTCAGAATCAGACACACCACCAGTAAATTCTGGTACCTTGTGGTCAGCTGATACGATTTTAGCTGATTCTTCTTTCTTAGTTCCAACCAACACAATTTCATCTTGCGCAACTTCAACAACTTCACGAAGTTTTATAGTACGGCTTCCATCTGGTGCTACTTCAGTCAAGATACGTTCCTTACCTGCACGACCTACCTGAGTCACTCGAGTTTCACCTTTTGGAAGACTTGAATCTTCTTGTTTAACTTTCTTGAAGTTAATTACTTTTTCTACTACTTCAAGACTTGGTTGAGGTTGAACTAGTTCCTTATCTCCATCCGTTGGAACTATGGAATGTTTCACTTCCTCTTTCGGAGTCGCCTGAAGTTGGTTAATAGAAGTTAGAGCTGCTTGCAAGGCTTTGTCTACTGCATCTTGTGTCTTGGCTTCTTGGATAGCTGTAAGT
>NZ_AJJL01000048.1 GCF_000257905.1 Streptococcus mitis SK579 | reverse complement strand
CTCTCTTAAGTCTACTACTAGTAGCCTTTGCCAATATTGGAACTCAGGGGACAGGATCGTACGTGAACTGTATGATTGTCAAAAGCGGGATGCCCAAAGTAAGCTATAAACTAATGGTTTGGATTGCGATGGTTTACGTGAGTCTACTCACCATCTGGGGAGGGGTAGAAGAGTACTTCGGTTCCTTCATCTCCCTAGCCGCCTATATTCAGGGGCCAATTATTGGTATGATTGTTGTCGACTACTTTATCTTAAGAAAACGAAAACTTGATTTGCGCTCAGCCTATTTCCTAGAAGGACATGACGCCTATGAGTTTACCAAAGGATTTAACTTGGTTGGCTTGTCTTGCGTATTTATCTCTTTATTGGTTGCAGTACTATTTATTTATAACCCTGTAACAGCACAGATTCAAAGCCCAATCTTTTTAATCACAACGGGTAGTGGCTTTACTGCGATCTTTGGAGGTCTATTGTACTGGTTAGCTAGCTTAACTCGTTTAAAACGCTATATGATTAAGGATCGGGACTCTGTTACAATTTAAGGATAAATGAAAACCTTAATCTATATCTATTCGCTTCCTCTTTTTTGAAAGTTAATTTTACATTAATAATTGGTATGATTCTAGTCAGTCATGTTCTGATTATTTTAGCTATGACAGGAGATATTCAATAAAATGTCCAAGATGAATGACTTTATTCAACAGGAGACGATAACGGGAATCGTTCCTATGACCAACAAGGATCGTCAGTATTCTTTCTGGGATCTCTTCCTATC
>NZ_AJJL01000047.1 GCF_000257905.1 Streptococcus mitis SK579 | reverse complement strand
ATCTTCACCTTTGGCTTTTGTGGCGTCTTTTTCATAACGAACACTTGGCTCTAGTTTGGTAACGGCAACTGTAGATTTAGCACCATTTTGTTTGAAGATTTCCTTTTTCTCTGTTGGAGTAAGAGCACCGGTACTTGAATTGACCGCGTAACTTGTAGTCTTCTTAACCACGTTGTCGCCTTCTTTGAGGTATTCGACCTCATCTTTAGCTGAAACTTTGACCACTGTAGGAGTTGACGGTTTGATAACTGGTTGGCCTTCATGTGGAATGAGACTGCCATCTGTCGGATTAACTGTGTAGCTGGTAGTTACTGTTCTTGTTCCTGGTGTACCATCTGTTGTTACATTAGTTTCACCTTTGGCTCTTGTGACATCTTTTTCATAACGAACACTTGGCTGTAATGGCGTAACAACAACTGTAGATTTGGCACCACTTTGTTTGAAGATTTCCTTTTTCTCTGTTGGAGTAAGGTTACCTGTACTTGCATTGACCGCGTAACTTGTAGTCTTCTTAACCACGTCGTCGCCTTCTTTGAGGTATTCAACCTCATCTTGAGCTGGGACTTTGACCACTGTAGGTTTTGCGGGAACTACCACTGCAGGTTCTTCATGCGGAATGAGGCTGCCATCTGTAGGATTGACAGTATAGGTTGTGGTTACTGTTCTAGTACCTGAAGTACCAGCTACTGTTACATTAGCTCCACCTTTGGCTCTTGTGGCATCTTTCTCATAACGAACACTTGGCTCAAGTGGTGTAACT
>NZ_AJJL01000046.1 GCF_000257905.1 Streptococcus mitis SK579 | reverse complement strand
TAAATCCCCTATGGATATTATGGAGCCTATTTTTGTGTAGAAAAAAAGTCCCATAAGATCTATAATGAAAAGCGACAAAACCATCATTAGAAAGAATCCTATGGAACAGTTATATTTTATCACAAAACTTCTTGATATCAAAGACCCAAATATCCAAATTGTAGATATCGTTAATAGGGATACTCACAAAGAAATCTTCGCTAAACTGGACTATGACGCCCCGTCTTGCCCTGATTGCGGAAGTCAAATGAAGAAATATGATTTTCAAAAACCTTCTAAAATTCCTTACCTTGAAACTACTGGTATGCCTACTAGAATTCTTCTTAGAAAGCGCCGTTTTAAGTGCTATCAGTGCTCGAAAATAGCGGTCTCCGAGACCTCCCTCGTCAAGAAGAATCACCAAATCCCTCGTATCATCAACCAAAAGATTGCCCAGAAGCTGATTGAAAAGACTTCTATGACCGATATTGCTCATCAGCTGTCTATTTCAACTTCAACTATTATTCGCAAACTCAATGACTTCCGTTTTAAGTCTGATTTTTCTTACCTCCCTGAGATTATGTCCTGGGACGAATATGCCTTTACAAAAGGAAAAATGAGTTTCATTGCGCAAGATTTTGACAATCTCAATATCATCACTGTTCTTGAAGGTAGAACACAGGCTGTCATCCGAAATCACTTTCTTCGATACGATAGAGCCGTCCGATGTCGCGTCAAAATCATTACTATGGATATGTTTAGCCCTTACTATGACTTGGCTAAACAGCTTTTTCCGTGTGCTAAAATCGTTCTTGATCGCTTTCACATTGTCCAACACTTAAGCCGTGCTATGAGTCGTGTGCGTGTTCAAATCATGAATCAATTTGAACGAAAATCCCATGAATACAAGGCTACCAAGCGCTACTGG
>NZ_AJJL01000045.1 GCF_000257905.1 Streptococcus mitis SK579 | reverse complement strand
TTAAATCAGAAAGCAACGTGTCTAGCGTTGCTTTTTGATTGCTTCTTTGTCAACTGTACTGAATTAAACCTAGAAAGTGAGCGGGTTATAACAAGGTATCTATGATTCAGAGAACTCCTCCTGTATACTATTAGTAAAGTAAAACTATTGGAGAATATTTTAATGTTATAACTTATTGTTTATGTAGAGATTCTACAATCTCGTCGTTTTGATTCTAAAAATAGAAATGATATTTTGATTAAAATTTGTATTGGCCAGCTTGAACTAAGTTTTTCAATCTCTCAATCTAGAAATGATAAAACAGCTTTTGGATAAGGTATTTCTCTATGACAAATCATATATCTAGCCTAGGGCAGGTATATCTTATTTGTGGGAAAACTGATATGTTACAAGGAATCGATTCACTAGCTTATCTCGTTAAAACCCACTTCGAATTGGATCCTTTCTCAGGTCAAGTCTTTCTCTTTTGTGGTGAACGTAAAGCTGACTTTGCCAAGTACATAAAAGGATGTAAAAGCTCTATGGAAAATTTTCTGAGCAAAGTGTTTACCCTTCTGTACAACTCAGTCTTTTTGAGGAAGATGGAGATGTTCCTAGTTGAAAAAGAAGAAATCACCTACAAACGTAAGAAAGTTAAAGGGAAACGTCAAGTTCTTCTTGCTTAATTTGATTCAGAAGAAGTGCATTATCACTTAGAGGAAGTGTATTTGCTCTGACTATCAGGAAGAGCTAAAAGAGATTGAAGCGCCCCCTAAGCAAGCGGAAAAATCATCATTAGGGCTAAAGCTGTAGCTTATTGTGATCAGTTATTTGCCTTGGAAAGATACTGGGAGACATTGCCAGCTGATGAACGACTACAGAAACGTCAAGAAAAGCTCTAGCCCTTAATGGAAGACTTCTTTACTTGGTGTCGCTGCCAGTCAGTTTTACCGGGTTCGAAACTAGGGAGGGCGATTGAATACAGCCTTAAGTATGAAGAAATTTTTAAGACGATTTTGAAAGACGGACATCTCGTCCTTTCGAATAATCTAGCTGAACGTGCTATTAAATCATTGGTTATGGGACGGAGTAAGAGAGTCCAGTGGACTTTTTTAGCCTAAACTCAGTAAAAAAAGCGAGGGTAGTTGTTTTCTCAAAGTTTTGAAGGAGCTAAAGCAATAGCTATTATTATGAGCTTGTTGGAAACAGCTAAACGTCACCAATTAAATAGCGAGAACTATCTATCCTATCTTCTAGAATGTCTTCCAAACGAGGAAACTTTCGTAAACAAAGAGGTTTTAGAGTCCTATTTACCCTGTACTAAAGTTGTACAAGAAAAGTGCAAATAAGAGATCTACAGATTAGGAACTATCAGTGAGTTGTCTAGTCTGGAGATTTTTCAATATACTTCGTTATTGGATGCTTACAAAAATTGATAGTATTACTGTAAAAGAGGATTAACCAGGACAGAATGAAGCATATGGAAATTATTTATCAACTAGACTCGGATTAGAAGAGAATCAGGAATTAGGTATAGGATTTAATAGTTAGTAGAAAATCTACTAGGTTAAATATTTAACCAATAAAAATTGTTATAAAAATTTAATATTTCTGACTATATGATTTTTATTCAAAAAATATATAATTATATTAAAAAAAGCTCCTTAATATATATATATACGCATAAAATTATAATAGATTAAAAAATATGGAAAATGTTCTATTGAATTTTTATAGTAAAAGAGTATCATATGATATGATAAAATATTTTTTTGGAGGAAATTAAATGTTTCATAAAGGTAAACACAATCGTGAAAAGCAATTACGTTTTTCTATTCGTAAGGTCAGCTTTGGTGCAGCTAGTGTCGCAGTAGCTGCCTTGTTCATGTTTTTAGGAAATGGAGCAGTATCTGCTGCAGAACAAGGAGTGCCTTCAACTAATGGGGAGACTCAAGCACCGCAACCTAAAGATCAGAATATCCAGAATGGGACCTACGAAGGGAACACAGTAGCAATTAGTCCTGCTGCAACAGTAGAGACAAATACTCAACCTTCAACAGTTGAAAATAGTTCTTCACCAGAATCAGCACCTCAGAAGGTGGAGACTCTAGACAAGAAAGAATTGACAGATTTAATCAAAGAAATTGATGGTAAGCTTTCTCAAGGCACATACGCTAGTAAAACAGATAATAGTGTAAATCAATTAAAAACAGCTTTAGATGAAGCAAAATCTGTATTAAATAAAGCAAAAACACAAGCTGAATTATCACAAGCACATGCAAACTTAGTTGTAGCAACAACAAAATTACAAACAAAACCAGAAGAGAAAAAAGAAGCACCAGCGGTAGACACTACAAATGGAAAAGCTACTGTAGGTAAAAAAGCAACAAATACTGAGAAATCTTCAGAATCTAATTCGATTGCAAACTCAGGTTCTAAAGATAAACGTAATGGAAAAGTATTAGATACAAATAATCCATTCCGTACAGATACAACTCCTAGTACGACAGATGATACATCAGCAAATCAAGTATTTGATAATCCAGCAGAAGGTGCCGATGTAAAAACCCTTTCAAATAAGTTGGAATCATTGCCTGAGACGATTCAGAACAATGAAAAAATTCAGAGTATGGATGAACTTGGAAAAGCTAAAAATGTAGATAAAGGAAAAGTTGTTGAAATTGATGAATTTGGGGGATGGAAAGCAATCAATCAACCAGATGGCACTGCAGGGAAATTTGCTATCGCAAGAAAAACGGAAAGCGGTGTTTTTCCAATTGAAACTGTAAATACAGTATATAATGATGGAAAAAAATCATACGATACTTATGTAAGGGAACAAGCTTTCGATAGAACAAAAGAGTATATGTTATTCCTAGGGAAAGTTAGAACTATTGCTAGTGCAAAAGAAGAAACCTTTAATGGACAACCTTATCAGAGAACAGGTTTAGGAGGAAGTGATTCTTTTGGAATTAAGAGTTTTAGTGGGATTGAGAAAACTTTCAAGGCTCATTCACCAGCAACGGGGTCTAAGGTAAAAGTTTCCTTTAAAACAGGATTTACTGGAGATTTAAATGGTACCAAAGCAAAATATTTAGTTGAAGTAGTTTATCGTCAGAATGGTAGTGAAGTAACTGCTTATACATATACTTTTGCGCCACAACCAAGTGGAACTGTAAAAAATAAACAAGGTATAGTAACACCAGCTGAGGATGGAACAGGAAAACTGTTTATAAGAAGTAATTTTAATGACCATAATTTAAATAGAGCTGAAGTAGAGGCGAAAATGGCGGAAGACGCTTATAAGCCAAATGGTCAAGCTGGAACGTTTACAAGTTCAGATATAGATTTACCAGTAGGAGTTACTGAGTATACAGTTCGAATTAAAGTGACAGATACAGAAAGAATGGGTATGGGATACCAGTCTCCATTGAGACATTATGCGTTACCTGTTACAGGAACAGACTTTTCAATTGAACAAGATACAAAAAATGTTGCGAAGGATTTACTACAGAGAATCTATAATAGATTAGTAGAACAAAAATCAGAAGATACTAAGTGGTCTACTCCTGAAACTAAGGGTGCTTATGAAACAAAATTGACAGAGATTAATGCCTTACTTAATTCAGGAATAAATACTACAAGTAATTATAAAGAATCTGCTAAGTCACTTATTGAAAAATATAACTCTTTGAACAATAGAGATACAATTGTTGCAGCAGCGAAAGCGGACTT
>NZ_AJJL01000044.1 GCF_000257905.1 Streptococcus mitis SK579 | reverse complement strand
AGAAACTTGCATACGAGCCGCAATTTCCTTGTTGGTAATCTTATGCAAATCTATGCCAATTTCATAAATACACTTTAGATAATCTTCTTTATTCGGGGTCATTCGTTTCCTCTTGTTTAATATCTTTATCTAGTATATCAAAAAAAGCTAGATTTCTCTAGCTGTGACTTTTTATGTTATACTTATTGCAAGAGAAAAAACGAGGAGATGAATATGACAAAAATAGCTCTTCTTTCAGATATTCATGGAAATACCACTGCTTTAGAGGCTGTTTTGGCAGATGCCCAGCAGCTAGGAGTGGATGAATACTGGCTTTTGGGAGATATTCTCATGCCAGGAACAGGGCGCAGAAGGATTTTGGACTTGTTGGCTCAACTACCGATTACAGCTAGAGTTTTGGGAAACTGGGAAGACAGTCTTTGGTATGGTGTCCGTAAGGAATTGGATAATACTCGTCCCAGTCAACGCTATCTCTTGCGCCAGTGCCAGTATGTTTTAGAGGAAATTTCCCTAGAAGAAATTGAACTGCTCCACAATCAACCACTCCATATTCATCGTCAGTTTGGGGATTTGACGGTGGGAATTAGCCATCATCTTCCTGATAAGAACTGGGGGCGAGAGTTGATTCATACTGGAGCGCAAGAGGATTTTGACCGCTTGGTGACCAATCCGCCTTGTGATATTGCTGTTTATGGTCATATTCACCAGCAGTTGCTTCGTTACGGGACTGGTGGGCAATTAATTGTCAATCCGGGTTCAATTGGCCAGCCTTTCTTTCTAGATGCCCAGTTACGGAAGGACTTACGGGCCCAGTATATGATTTTGGAGTTTGATGACAAGGGCTTGGTAGATATGGACTTCCGACGGGTAGACTACGATGTGGCAGCTGAATTGCAGCTGGCTAAAGATCTTAAACTTCCCTATTTTGAGGTTTACTATGAAAGTCTGGTCAATGGGATCCACCATACTCATCATCAGGAATTTCTGAGAGAATTGGCCCAGAAAGAGGGCTATGATAGGGAATTAGATGCTTGGTTGAAAAGTGGTAATGATTGACATTACAACTAAAAAGGGTATAATAATAGAAAAAGAAGAGTAGAGGCAGGGGAGCCTCGTAAAAAGGAGAAGAGTATGCAAATTCCAAGTAGATTTACCATTGCGACTCATATGCTGATTATTATCGCTCTCAAAGGGAAGGAAAGTAAGGTGACCAGTGATTTTCTGGCTGCTAGTGTCGGGGTCAATCCTGTCATTATCAGAAAAACCTTGTCCCAGTTGAAGAAGGCAGAGTTGATTTCAGTAGCGCGAGGAACAGGGGGAACAGAGATTGTTAAGGATCTCAAGGACATTAGTCTATTAGATGTTTATCAGGCGGTTGAGTGTCTTGGTAAGACCGGTCAACTCTTCAGTTTTCATGACAATCCAAATCCAAATTGCCCAGTCGGTGCTCATATTCATGATGTTTTGGATCAAAAATTGGAGAGAATCCAGCTGGCTATGGAGGCTGAGCTTGGTCAGACCAGTCTAGAACAAGTCGTGGCTGACGCAGAGAGTCAAATGAAGGAGTAAGAGGGATAGATGCC
>NZ_AJJL01000043.1 GCF_000257905.1 Streptococcus mitis SK579 | reverse complement strand
TTAAACTCTTTAAACACAATACGTAAATCCCTCAATACTCTTTGACGCCCTCGGAAACGTTCATTTCTTAAAACACGTTCTAACTCTTCTTGTTGCTCTTTATTTTGTTTACTTCTATAATCTCTTAGTGTTTCATGAAAGAGATAGTAATCATCCAGCCAGAGACCTCCCTCACTTATACGATGACTAATCTCACCTACTTCTTCATAGGGTTCTTTATCATATCTTCTTTTTTGACTTTCTTGCTTACGGATATAGTCTAGAATTCGATTCCGGAACTTAGTCTTAAAATATTTCCTTAAACGAGGAATATCTTCTACTAGTTCTTCTTTACTAATCAATTCATGCAAGCAAATCATCCCCTCTTGCTCCCAATCCGATAGCTCCCATAAATGCAAGTAATATTCATTTCTACACTTGTACACAATTCCTTGAACTTCTTCATACAATTCTTTAAGCATTATGTTCTCCTTTCTAGATACAGTTTAACAAATCATGGAGCTAATTTGATTCATTTCATCCATTCTGCTCCCTACACCGTCTCAACTGCACAAAAAAAGAGAGATCGTGCCTCTCTTAGGGTTATAATTCTGCAATTTGGTTTAGATTTACTTCTGCAACTGTGTCATTACCAAACATAGAGATAATCATCTTCACTTTATTGTTATCAATCTCTGTAATTTTACCAGTATAGTCTGCAAAAGCACCATCAATAATACGTACGGTTTGACCAACCTCAACATCGAAATCAAATTCTTGAACAGTTTGTCCCATAGATACCAAAATGTCACGAATTTCTTGTTCCAATAATGGAGTTGGTTTCGATCTGTTCCCGTGTGATCCGACAAATCCTGTAACGTTCGGAGTGTTTCGAACAACAAACCAAGCTTCATCTGTCATGACCATTTCTACAAGAACATAACCTGGAAAGCGATTTTCTTCTACTTCTTTTCTCTTTCCATTTTTTTCAACTTGCACTGTTTGTGTTGGAATTTCAACGCGTAGAATATTATCCAACATATTGTAGGTTTGTGCACGCTGTAATAGATTTTCTTTCACCTTATTTTCATAACCAGAATAAGTTTGTAAAACAAACCACCCTTTGTCAAAACTATCCATGATATTTCCTTTCATAAATAGAAGATTTTTAGTGTACTTTCACTACTCTTCTAAAAAATGTTAATAAATCGAATCAAACCTGAAACAATCAACTGGTCAAAAATGTAAATAATCACAACAAAGAAAGCAGTGTATTCCATGATAGAACGAAAATCTCTCCAGCTTTCCTTGCGAGTTGGCCATGTTGTGTCTTTAAGAAGTCTAAAAATATCTCCAATAAAACGCATCGCTCTCTCCTATCTCGTTTCTCTGTGTGTAGTGTACTTGCCACAATGCTTACAAAATTTATTTACTTCTAGTCGTGTAGGCTTGGGGTTTCCACTGATCTTGATTGAATAGTTTCTCGAACCACAAACCGCACAAGCTAGGCTTGCTTTTTTTAGTGCCATAACGCCTCCATCTTATCTATTATAACAAGAAAGCTAGGCTTTGACAAGCATCTTAGCGAAATAGATTGACTACCGAATCCCATATTGTTTGAGCCTTTTCCTTAATCTTCGCATCTGAGATAGCCCGACTAGCCTCATCTACTAGACTTTGCGCACGTCCTCGAATATCAGACAAATTATCATCTGTCTGGCTATTATCATTGGTTTGTACTTGTCTTTTTGTATTAGCTGGTGCAATTCCATTTTGCTTATAGGCATTTTCAACTGTAAAGGTACTCCCTGGCGTATAAGGTAAAATGGTATTTGCAATATTCCTAAAGACATGGGCTGCACCGTTTGATGTAGAACCTGCTAAATAGTGATTTTCATCCGTAGTCGGAAAACCAAGCCAATGACTAATCACCACATCCGGAGTATAACCAATTACCCACTGGTCACTTGTGTATTCTGGATTGAAAACAGCTTCAGTTGTACCAGTTTTTCCTGCCATGACATAATCTGCAGGCGATGAACTAATACCAGTTCCGTTAGTGAATGTACCTAACATCATACTGGTCATCTTGTCAGCTACAGACTTATCAATCACCCGTTTTTGTGAATTTTTATGGCTGGCAATAACCTGACCACTAGCATTTTCAATTCTACTAATAAAATGAGCTTCAGGCATTAAACCTTCATTTGCAAAGGCAGCATATGCTTGAGCCATTTGCAGAGGATTGGTTTCAACACCACTTCCCAAGGCGACACCAAGAACACGGTCTACCTTTTCCATGTTGAGTCCGAATTTTTCGCCCGCCTCAAAAGCCTTATCAACGCCCAAATCATTAACAGTGGCAACAGCGGGCAGATTAAGCGATTCTGCCAAAGCTTGATACATAGGAACTTCTCGACTCGTTTTGATTCCTGCATAGTTATCAACCTTATAGCTGTCATACTGCATGGTATGGTTATCCAACTTCTTATTCAAAGCCCAGCCTGCTTCAACTGCTGGCGTATAAACAACTAAAGGCTTAATTGTAGAACCAGGGCTACGTTTTGATTGAGTTGCATAATTGAAATTCCGGAATCCAGTCTTATCATTGTCAGCAATCCGACCGACAACCCCACGAACTCCCCCTGTTTTCGGTTCAAGAGCTACACTTCCTGATTGAGCAAATGTTCCATCCTCTGCCCTCGGAAATAGCGATGTATTTTCATAGACAACCTGCATATTTGCTTGATAGTTTTGGTCCAGCTCTGTATAAATGCGGTAGCCATTATTGACAATTTCTTCCTCTGTTAGATTATACTTGGAAACGGCTTCGTTAACCACCGCATCAAAGTAAGAAGGATAGCGGTAATCTGAGATTTTTCCTTCATACTTATCGTGCAATTGCGAATTCATATCAACTTCCGCAGCTTCGGTTTCTTGGTTTTTATCAATATATCCTGCTGCAACCATATTTTGCAAAACAGTATCGCGCCGATTGGTAGAATCTTCTACAGAATTCAAGGGGTTATACAGTTCCGGTCCTTTGAGCATCCCTGCCAGAGTCGCAGCTTGATCGAGACTCACTTCTGATGCAGAAACTCCAAAGTATTTCTTACTCGCATCTTCTACACCCCACACACCATTTCCAAAATAAGCATTGTTAAGGTACATGGTTAAGATCTGATCCTTACTATATTTTTTTGTTAATTCTAAGGCAAGGAAGAATTCTTTCGCTTTTCTCTCAACAGTTTGATCCTGTGACAAATAGGCGTTTTTAGCTAGCTGCTGGGTAATAGTAGATCCACCACCTGAACGTCCAGCAGTGACAATAGCCAAGAAGAAACGACCATAGTTAATCCCATCATTTTTATAGAAAGAACGGTCTTCTGTCGCAATAACAGCATTCTGCAAAATTTTACTGATATCAGTCAATTCAACATAGGTTCCCTTTTGACCAGACAAGGCACCAGCCTCTTTTTCTTCACGGTCAAAAATGATAGTCCGAGTTTTCAAGGCGTTTTGCAAATCGTTAACATTGGTTGACTTAGCTACAGCAAACAAATAGGTTCCAACTAGCAAGCCTGCACTCAAACCTAGTATAAGGACAATCTTTGTTAGATGATAGCGACGCCAGAATTTTCGAATTGGACCCACTTGGGCTAATTTTTTTCTATCACTACGAGAGCGACGTAAGCTAGTAGAATCCGAATCCTCTGATTCACTTGTTTCTTTTTTAAAAAGAGAAAGAAATTTCTCAAATAATTTATCTAATTTCATGCGTTTATTTTATCATCTTCATCATAGGAAGACAAGAATTTAGCTATTTCCTATCCAAATGGGGCTTTTTTTGTTACAATATCTGTATGAAATTCACATTTACATTACCAGACTCTCTACCTCAAATGACGGTAAAGCAATTACTTGAAGAACAACTCCTCATCCCTAGAAAAATCCGTCATTTTTTGAGAATCAAGAAACATATTTTGATAAATCAAGAAGAAGTCCACTGGAACGAAATCGTAAATCCTGGAGATGTTTGCCAATTGACTTTTGACAAGGAAGATTATCCCAAAAAGGAAATTCCTTGGGGCAACCCAAATATCATTCAGGAAGTTTATCAAGATCAACACTTGATTATTGTGAACAAACCAGAGGGTATGAAAACGCATGGTAATAAGCCAAACGAAATCGCCCTTCTTAACCATGTCAGTGCCTATGTTGGCCAAACCTGCTATGTCGTTCATCGTCTGGACATGGAAACCAGTGGCTTGGTTCTCTTTGCCAAAAATCCTTTTATCCTGCCCATTCTCAATCGCTTACTGGAGAAAAAAGAGATTTCTAGGGAATATTGGGCACTAGTTGATGGAAATATCAGCAGCAAAGAGCTTGTTTTCAGGGACAAAATCGGACGTAATCGCCATGATCGCAGAAAGCGAATAGTTGATACAAAAAATGGACAATATGCTGAAACGCATGTAAGCAGATTAAAGCAATTTCCAAACAAAACTTCCTTGGTTCGTTGCAATCTAAAGACAGGGCGAACCCATCAGATTCGTGTGCACCTTTCGCATCATAATTTCCCCATTTTAGGCGACCCTCTCTATAATAGTAAATCAAAAACAAGTCGGCTTATGCTCCACGCCTTTCGACTGTCCTTTACCCATCCGCTTACATTAGAGAAATTAAGCTTCACTATCCTCTCAGATACTTTCGAAAAAGAATTAAAAAAGAATGGATGATTGCGTCATCCATTTTTCCATATAAGAAAAGCAAGACCAAGAGGCCTTGCTTTTTATCGACTCATGAATTATTTAGCGATTTTTGCGAAGTATTCAAGAGTACGAACAAGTTGTGCAGTGTATGACATTTCGTTGTCGTACCATGATACAACTTTAACCAATTGTTTACCGTCAACGTCAAGAACTTTAGTTTGAGTTGCGTCAAACAATGAACCGTAAGACATACCTAGGATATCTGAAGATACGATTGGATCTTCAGTGTATCCGTATGATTCGTTTGAAGCTGCTTTCATAGCTGCGTTCACTTCGTCAACAGTAACGTTCTTTTCAAGAACTGCTACCAACTCAGTTACAGAACCTGCTGGAACAGGAACACGTTGAGCAGCTCCGTCCAATTTACCATTCAATTCTGGGATTACAAGACCGATAGCTTTTGCAGCACCAGTTGAGTTAGGAACGATGTTTACAGCACCAGCACGAGCACGGCGAAGGTCACCACCACGGTGTGGTCCGTCAAGAATCATTTGGTCACCAGTGTAAGCGTGGATAGTAGTCATCAATCCTTCTACAACACCAAAGTTGTCTTGAAGAGCTTTAGCCATTGGAGCCAAGCAGTTTGTAGTACATGAAGCACCTGAGATAACTGTTTCAGTACCGTCAAGAACGTCGTGGTTAGTGTTGAATACAACTGTTTTAACGTCGTTTCCACCAGGAGCAGTGATAACAACTTTTTTAGCTCCACCTTTAAGGTGTTTTTCAGCTGCTTCTTTCTTAGCAAAGAAACCAGTAGCTTCAAGAACGATTTCTACACCGTCAGTAGCCCAGTCGATTTGTTCTGGATCACGTTCAGCAGAAACTTTAACGAATTTACCGTTAACTTCGAATCCACCTTCTTTAACTTCAACAGTACCGTCGAAACGACCTTGAGTTGTGTCGTATTTCAACAAGTGTGCAAGCATAACTGGATCTGTAAGGTCGTTGATGCGTGTAACTTCAACACCTTCTACGTTTTGGATACGACGGAAAGCAAGACGACCGATACGTCCGAAACCGTTAATACCAACTTTAACTACCATTAGTGATTTCCTCCTTATGAAAATCATGAAAATTTTATTGTGAAAAGAGTAACTTGAATCACTACAAATCACCTTTCAACAAACCTATTATATAACTATTTGAGTTGAATTGCAAGTACGGGCGTTGTTTTTTGTCTATACCTAGCTTATTTTTCTTTCTTCTTTGAAAGCCTATACTGTTGTCTTTTTTTGTCTACATAGCCATTTCCCGCTTTCATTTTTAGATAGAAAGTGAAAATAGAAAAGCTAAAAATTATTTTCAACACTCCACCTCTACAAGAAAAGAGACAGGGATTCCCTGCCTCTAGGCTGATAAACGATTATTTACGACGTCCTGGACGTTCTGCATAACCATAGTAAGCATCTTCCATGATTTCTTCCATGTCAGCTACCATTGGTAAGCGTGGATTTGCAGGAGAACATTGGTCTTCATAAGCAAGCAAGGCAATTTCATGCAAGCTGTCTTTCCAAGCTTTTTCATCAATTCCTTGGTCTTTGAAGTTCATCTTGATACCTACTGCAACACCCAGCTCATAAACAGCTTTAGCGTATGCTTCAACTGCTTCTTCTGGAGTTGAGTGAGGTAAACCAAGCATTCTAGCAATATCTTGGAATTTCTCATCAGCTTTCCAGTAGTTGTATTTAGGCCAAGTAGTAGTCTTAGATGGACGAGTTCCATTGTAACGGATAACGTATGGAAGCAAGATTGCGTTTGTACGTCCGTGAACAGTATGGTGAACCGCACCGATCTTGTGGGCCATTGAGTGGCTCATACCAAGGAAGGCATTGGCGAAGGCCATACCTGCCATTGTAGAAGCATTATGCATTTTTTCACGTGCTTCTGAATCAGCAGTCTTAACAGATTTTTCCAACCATTCAAAGACAAGTTTGATTGATTGAAGGGCGATACCATCTGTGTAGTCGTTAGCGAAGTTTGAAGTGTAGGCTTCAGTCGCATGAGTCAAGACATCCATACCTGTGTCAGCAGTAATGAAATCTGGAACTGATTCAACCAAAGCAGGGTCAACAATCGCAATAGTTGGTGTCAATGAGTAGTCAGCCAATGGATATTTACGGTTGTTTTTCTTATCAGAGATAACGGCAAATGGTGTTACTTCTGAACCTGTACCAGAAGTTGTTGGGATACCGATATACTTCGCTTTCTTACCAAGTGATGGGAAGCGGAAGGCACGTTTACGGATATCCATGAATTTTTGAACCAAGTCACGGAAGTCGACTTCTGGTTGTTCGTAAAAGAGCCACATAACTTTAGCTGCATCCATTGGTGAACCTCCACCAAGAGCAATAATTGTATCTGGTTCAAATGCTCTCATAACCTCAGTACCACGTTCTACAGTTGTGATATCTGGATCTGGTTCAACATCTGAGAAGACTTGGACAGTTACACGGTTGTTACGAGCGTTCAATTGATCGATAACACGTTGAACAAATCCAAGTTTTTCGATTGATTTATCAGTAACGATCATAACGCGTTCAATATCTTCACATGTTTGAAGGTATTGGATAGAATTGCGTTCGAAGTAAATTTTTGAAGGAACTTTAAACCACTGCATATTATTTCTACGTTTCCCTACTTTCTTGATGTTTAGAAGGTTAATAGCGCTCACGTTATCCCCAACAGAGTTGCGTCCGTATGAACCACATCCAAGTGTCAATGATGGGATGAAGGCATTGTAAACGTCACCGATACCACCGAAAGTAGATGGAGAGTTCCAGATAATACGCATAGCTTTGATTTCTGTACCAAAGCGTTTAGCAAGCTCTTCGTCTTTTGTATGGATAGCTGCTGAGTGACCAAGTCCGTTAAACTCAACCATTTGACGAGCTTTTGTAAGACCATCTTCTGTGTCTTCAGCTTTTAGGACAGCAATAACTGGTGACAATTTTTCACGAGTCAATGGTTCTTTTGGTCCTACTTCCTCACATTCTGCAGCCAAGATGTTTGTTCCTTCTGGAACGTTGAATCCCGCTTGTTCTGCAATCCATTTAGCTGGTTTACCAACAATATTTGCATTTAGTTTAGCACCAGCACAGTTTTTGCTGTTTGCTTTCACGCCGAAGCAGAACTCTTCAAGAAGCGCTTTTTCTTTTTTGTTTACAAAGTAAGTATGGTATGATTTGAATTCTGCTACAAATTCATCATACACTTCTTTATCAATGATAACCGCTTGCTCTGATGCACAGACCATACCATTATCAAAGGATTTAGACATCACAATGTCATGGGCGGCTTGACGAAGGTCAGCTGATTTCTCAATATAAGCTGGAACGTTTCCGGCACCTACCCCAAGAGCTGGCTTCCCACATGAGTAAGCAGCCTTAACCATGGCATTACCACCAGTTGCAAGGATAGTCGCAACACCTTCGTGGTTCATAAGCGCTCCAGTTGCTTCCATAGATGGCTCTGTAATCCATTGAACACAGTTTTCAGGAGCTCCAGCTGCGATTGCCGCATCACGAACGATTTGTGCTGCGTGAGCAGAAGATTCTTGAGCTGATGGGTGGAAGGCAAACACGATTGGATTACGTGTTTTCAAAGCAATCAATGATTTGAAAATTGCTGTTGATGTTGGGTTTGTTGTTGGAGTGACACCACAAACAACACCGACAGGTTCTGCAATTTTAGTCAATCCTGTAACGGGATCATCTTCGATAACTCCGACAGTTTTAACTCCGCGCATGTTATTCACAACATGTTCACAGGCAAAAAGGTTTTTTGTCGCCTTGTCTTCAAATACACCACGACCAGTTTCTTCAATTGCGTGTTGTGCTAGGATACCGTGCGCATCAAGAGCTGCAACTGAAGCTTTCGCTACGATGTAGTCAACTTGTTCTTGGTTCAACTTGCGCATTTCATCAAGCGCAACCAAAGCTTTTTGTACTAGTCCGTCTACATGCTTTTCAGCAGCGAGTTGTTTTTGCTCAGGTGTTACAGTTTTTTTATCAGCCATATTTTCCTCCATAGCCTTAAAGGATTTTATCCCTTGTTAATTTTTTCACAAGTTTATTATAACTCTTTTTTTATGTTTTGTAAACAGTTTCATAAACATTTCACAAAGAATTTTTGCGATATTGTGAAATTACTCTCAAATACGTTATAGTATCAACTTTTAACTAGATGATTGTGAAATAACAACAAAAAAATTTTTATTTCACAAACCTAACAAACAATAAGAAAGCGCTTTCTTATTGTTTGTAAAAAAACCTCCATGTCAGGAGGCTTTATTTTTGTTGAAAAATTCCTTGTTTAAAGGTCCCTTCATAAACGACTTCTTGTTCTGTTGTTAGTTTCCCTTTTCCTTCAGCCTGGCCGTTTACAAAATCTCCTTCGTAGGTCCAGCCTTCTTTGGATTGAAAAGTACCTTTTCCATTGAAGGCTCCATTGTTGAAACCACCTGTATATTGGTCTCCATTTTGGAAGGTAATGGTACCTTGCCCATTCATTTTACCACGGACAAGACTGCCATCGTAAACAATATTTCCATTATCGAGTTTTAAGACACCTTTTCCGGGAATATTTAGAAAAAAGACTAGTACCGCACAAAAAACAATCGTTACTGCGGCTAAAATCTCTAAATGAGAACGACTCAGATAGACATGATATTTCCCATAGAAATTCTTAAAATTCTCCATATTCACTCTCCTCTAAACGTTCTAACCACACTTGGCATCCCTCTTGAACACGCCGATAAGTCTCTTCAAAATCTCCTGTATACCAAGGATCTGGAACACTTTCAGATGCAAATAAGTGAATCTTATCTTGACAGTCTCCTGGACACATCTGACGTAAGTCAGAAACATTTGAAGCATCCATTCCGATAATATAATCAAAGTCTTCAAAATCTTCCTTACTAATCTGAAGCGATGTTTTGTTCTTGTCATACAGAATCTGATACTGTTGAAAAATCCCTTGAGTGCCCTTATGAATCGGATTACCATGTTCCCAAGAGGAAGTCGCTCGACTTTGGATTTCGTAGTTATCTGTCATTGATTTCATAACAAACTCAGCCATAGGGCTACGGCAAATATTTCCCAGACAGACAAAGACTAATTTTTTCATCCCATTTCCTTTCTTCTATAGAAAAACGGGAGTTAGTAATCCCGTCTTATTTTTCAATTGCGCCTTCGAGTGAAGCTGTTTCTTTCAGCGGTAATACTGTCTTGATAGCAGCTAGTTCAAAAGTCAAGTAAACTCCATCTACATCAAGAACAATCGTTCTCTTCTCCGTATCTACTTCATCGACTGTTCCGTAAAGTCCACCGATTGTAATCACTTCATAGCCTTTTTGCAGTTTGTTTAAACTTTCCATACGTTTTTGCGCTTGTTTCTTTTGAGAACGTTGCGTAAAGAACATCAAGCCAACCATAGCCACAAGAATGATTAAAAATGTATATTGTGATTCCATTATATTCTCCTTTGTCTTTTACATAGGACTACTATATCAAATTTCAGCTACTTTTACAAGATTGTACCTTGCTTTTCTAGTAAGAAAAATCAGAGCCTGCGCCCTGATTTTTAGGATTATTTCAAGTTTTGAACGACTTTTACAAGATTTTCGACAGTAAAGCCATATTCTGCCAATACTTTTGGTGCTGGGGCAGAGGCTCCGAAGGTATCAATACCGAGAACGGCGCCATCAAGACCAACGTATTTGTACCAGTTTTGAGTTGCACCCATTTCGACTGCAACACGACGGCGAACTGCATTTGGAAGAATTTCTTCCTTGTATGCTGCATCTTGTTTATCAAAGACATCTGTAGATGGCATGCTGACTACGCGGACTTTTGCTCCTTGACTAGCCAATTCTTTGGCAGCTGAGATAGCAAGATTGACCTCTGAACCTGTCGCAATCAAGATGGTATCAAAGTCTGCTGCATTTTCATAGACAACATAGGCACCTTTAGCAACCTTGTCGAAGTCCGTTCCTTCTTCGACAGTCAAGTTTTGACGTGTCAAGACAAGGGCAGTTGGCGTTTTCTCACTTGTCACTGCAAGGTACCAAGCAGCTTGGGTTTCACGCGCATCTGCTGGACGGAAAACATTTAGATTTGGCATGGCACGAAGACCTGCTAAGTGCTCAACTGGTTCGTGCGTTGGGCCATCTTCACCAACTGCAATTGAATCGTGGGTAAAGACATAAGTCACAGGAAGACCTTGCAAGGCTGACAAACGAACAGCTGCCTTCACATAGTCAGAGAAGACGAAGAAAGTTCCACCGTATACACGAAGTCCACCGTGAAGGGCCATCCCGTTCAAGATCGTTCCCATTGCGAATTCACGAACACCAAACTGAATGTTACGGTTCAAGCGATTAGCATCGTCTTGAAGTCCGTCCGTTTTGATGTAAGTCATGTTTGAGTGAGCTAGGTCAGCTGATCCACCCAAGAAAGTTGGCAACTTAGCCGCCACAACATTCAAGGCATCTTGGCTTGAATTACGAGTTGCTTGAGAGAAGCCATTTTCTAAAGCTGGGAAGTCTGCTGGAGTCACTTCAATTGGATCACGTCCATCGATGATAGCTTCTACTTCCGTAGCAAGTTCTGGATGAGCCTCTTTATAATCTTCAACAAGTTTTGTCCAAGCTTGATAAGCTGATACACCACGGTCTGCAACATTTTCTTTGAAATCAGCATAAACTTGCTCTGGAATTTCAAATGGTTCGTAGTCCCAACCGAGTGCTTGGCGAGTTGCTGCAGTTTCATCTGCTCCAAGAGGGGCACCGTGTACAGCATTAGTTCCCTGTTTGTTTGGAGAACCGTATCCAATCACGGTCTTCACTTCAATCAAAGATGGTTTTCCTGAAGCTTTAGCTGCTTCGATAGCAGCATGGATTGCTTCCAAGTCTGTTCCATCTTCAACCAAGGCTGTATTCCAACCATAAGCATTGTAACGATCACGAACACTTTCTGTGAAGGAATCTTTTGTCTCACCATCCAAGTTGATGTCATTTGAATCGTAAAGAACAACCAACTTGTCCAGTTTTTGCAAACCTGCGTATGAAGCTGCCTCACTTGAAACACCTTCCATCAAGTCTCCATCTCCACAGATAACATAAGTATAGTGGTCAAAGATATTGTAGCCTTCACGGTTATATTTGGCTGCCAAGAAACGTTCTGCTTGGGCAAAACCAGTGGCAGTTGAAATCCCTTGACCTAGAGGACCTGTTGTAGCATCAATCCCTGCTGTATGGCCAAATTCTGGGTGACCTGGTGTTTTTGAACCCCATTGACGGAAGCTCTTAATCTCATCCATGCTGACATCTTCAAAACCAGAAAGGTGAAGAAGGGCATAAAGAAGCATTGAACCATGACCAGCTGAAAGAATAAAACGGTCGCGGTTAATCCAGTTTGGTTGAGCTGGATTGATACGAAGTTGTTTTGTAAAGAGGCTGTAAGCCATCGGAGCTGCTCCCATAACCACACCTGGGTGACCTGAGTTGGCTTTGTTGATAGCGTCAATACCTAGGAAACGAATTGCATTAACAGATAGATTTGACATAGAATTTCCTTTCTATTTGAGGTGATTATTAGATCACACATTCTATTTTACTATTATATGAAAAAATACATAGAATAGCAATTAAACAATTCGACGCTAGATAAGTCATCTATTTTCTACTCTCTGGTCGCCTGATAGTAGGGAAACAAGCGATCATAAGCTTCTTCTAATTGTTCTAAAATCACATCTAATGATTGATTTTCAATAAAAGAAACATCTGCTTTAACTAAAACTTTGCGAACTTCCTGACTTCTCAACTTCTCGCGTAAAGTACAACGATTTTCTTCGTTCGCCTCCCACCGTTGACTTTGATCATCAGAGTAGGCTAGATAATAAATCCCTTCTACAACTGGAACTTCTAATACCTTGGTTTGTTTCTCCAAAGTTTGCTCATCCTTCTTACGTTCGATGAAACTGACTTCCAAAGAAATTCCAAAGTCAGTAGATGTGCCATACAAACGTAAGGCCATCATAGGTTCTGTCACTTGTCCGTCTCTCTGTAGATAAACCCAAAAATGTGGTCGCAAACGCTGGGCCTGATTCATCCACTGACTAGTCTGTTGGAGTTGCCATTCTGGATGGCTTGCTTGAAAGGCTTTAGCCAATTCTGTAAAAGCCTTTCGTGCTTCTTGACCTTTGTAGCGGAATGCCAGCATCTTCTCTCGCTCTGCTCCCGCTTTATCAGGATTACGGTACTGCAAACCAGCAAAGTCCAGATAGTCTCTTATCTTATTCAACATCAGTTTAATCTCCTCTAGCTAGCAAAAAATCAGGAGAACCCTGATTTTACTTATTCTGTATCTACAACGACATAGCGATTTGGCTCATCACCCTCAGAGTAACTAGTCACGCCATCCATACGTGAAATAATACGGTGGATAATCTTGCGCTCGCTATTTGACATCGGATCCGTTTGATGGCTACGACCTTCTTCTAAAACACGAGTCGCCAATTTTTGCGCATAGGTCTGCAAGACTTCTGCACGGTGTTCGACATAATCATTGACATTAATAGTAATGTAGAAGGTTCTTAAATAGCGGTTGTAAAGATAATTTTGAGCCAACAGTTGCAAGGCCTTCAAGACTTTACCATGGTAGCCAATAATACGACCTGGTTCGTTGGTGTCAATTTGTAGATTGATGCTACGACGGTTATAATCATTTGAAAGTGTGGCCTCAACATCCATGTCATCAATAATCGTTTGAACATAAGTCGTTACTTCTGTAGCTACTTGTTCAATATCAAAGCTCGATTCAATTTTTAACCCCAAATCCTCTAGCTCTTGTCTTTCAGTTTGCTCTACTTCATTTGCGACAGCAGAAACCGCTAATTCTTCTTGACTAGATTCTTCAAGTTGTAGTTCATTTAAAATCTCAATGTGACCAGTTTCTTCTAAGATAGTGCTAGCATGTCTTTCATGTTTTAAGATTTCAGCCTTGACTTCATCAGAAATACCTTGACCTTCCTCTTCAATCTTTTTAATTGCCTCTACAACATGACCCAAATCAACGGTTGCTTCACTGACCGTTTTGACCGGTTCATTTTGTTCGTTAATTTCTCTAGGAACACCCTTGACAGCTTGTTGATTTGCTTTAATGACAGTTGTTTCACTAATAGCTTCAATATCAACCTGGGCTGGTTTTTTACCAAATAAACCAAGAAATCCATTTTTTTCACGAGAAATGACTTTGATGTGAGCCTTCATTCTTGGAATATCTAACTCTTTCAATCCTTTCTGGATTGCTTCTTCAACAGTTGAACCTGTAAATACTACCATTACCAGATCCCTCCTTATTATTTCATTTTCTGAGCCTTTTTCTTGGCTTTTCTTTTTCTATTTTCCAAATCTTTCTGTGCCTGTACTACAGCCTCGCGCTCTGCGATAATCTTGAATGGATTGTTCAAGAAATAGGTTTGCAAGACTTGATAAGCATTGGACACTGCCCAGTAGAGCGCTACTCCGCTCGGAGCATAAACCCCAAAGATAAAAATCAAGACTGGAATCCCATACATCATCGCAGTCGTAGCACCATTACGCTCAGACAAGGCTTTATTGGACAACCAAGTACTTAAAAAAGTAAATACTGCTGCTAAAATCGGAAGAACAAGGGTTGTATCCACACCACCAAGGTTAATCCATAAGAAATGACCTGTCTTTAAAAAGTCAACTCTTGATAGAGCTTGGAACAAGGCCAAGATAACCGGCATCTGAATCAAAATCGGCCAAAGAGAATCTGACTGTCTGACACCCATTTCTTTAAAGACTTTACGCATTTCTTGCTCTAGCTTGGTTCTGCTTTCCATATCTCGACCTGGATATTGTTCTCTAAGCGCCTTAATACGTGGTTGAGCTTCCTGCATTTTTCTGGAAGCCACCATTTGCACTTGAAAGACTGGCAAAAGCAGTGTACGAATCAAGACCGTAAAGAGGATAATTCCCACTCCGATACTGATATCAAACGATAAAAAGCGAATAATTTCTGCAAAGAAGTAAACAAATTTACTCCAAAAATCAGCCGAATTGGCTGTAATATCGCTAGTTGTCCCATTAGTCGCACAAGCTGTCATGATTAATAGAGACAGTCCTAGCAAACTAGTCAACTGTAGTTTCTTTTTCACTCCTATTTCCTTCCTGGTAAATCTTTGATAATTTTAATACGTGGAGTAGATTTTTCTCCATCTCTGCGTATCCCAAGGTTTCAACCCCTTTTCGAGCAATGACAACAAAATCGACGTTTTCTTCCAGACTCCCTTTTACATTCTGGATAATATGTCGGATTCGTCGCTTGATTTGATTTCTAGTGACTGCATTCCCCAGTTTTTTGCTAACTGATAGACCTACTCGAAAATGGTTTTTCTGGTTTTCTAGTTGGTAGACAACAAATTTGCGATTAGCAAAACTTGTCCCCTCCTTGAAAATCGCCTTAAAATCTTTCTCTCTTTTTACACGAAAGTTTTTCTTCAAAACTCAACTCCATCTATTAAATTACTACTATTATACCATATTTTTCAAAAAAGCCAATCATAGCAAGGTTTTGGACAATTTCATCAGAAAAAGAAGCTGGAAAATCTCTTTCCCAACTTCTTGTACTAAATATGTTTTATAGTTTTGCTTATTTTTTCAAGCGTTCAACGTCACGAGCTATGACTAATTCTTCATCTGTTGGAATAACCAAGACACGGATTTTAGCTGCGTCGGTTGAAATATCTCCCGTCACTCCAAAGACGTTCTTTTCAGGATCAACGTCACAACCAAACCAAGAGATACCTGAAATAACATCTTCACGTACATCGGTTGCATTTTCTCCTACACCCGCTGTAAAGATAATAGCATCTGCACCATTTAGGACTGCAAGGTACTGCCCAATATGTTTTTGGATACGGTCAATATAGATTTCATATGCTAAGGTAGCATCATGGTCTCCTTCTTTTTTAGCAGCAATCACATCACGCATATCACTAGACTGTCCTGAAACTCCCAGGAGTCCTGACTCACGATTGAGAATATGGCTAATAGCCTCTGGCGTATTAAAGTCCTCTGTATATTGCATTAGGTAAGGGATGATAGCTGGGTCAATATCTCCTGTACGAGTTCCCATCATCACACCACCAAGTGGAGTGAATCCCATTGAAGTATCCACAGATTGACCACCCTTAACAGCTGTAATAGAAGCACCATTACCGATGTGGCAAGTAATCAATTTCAAGTCTTCTAATGGACGTCCCAAGAGTTTTGCAGCTTCTCCTGCTACAAATTGGTGGCTTGTTCCGTGGGCACCATATTTCCGAACCTTGTTTTCTGTGTAATATTTTGTTGGTAGAGGGTAGCGATAAGCTTTCTCTGGCATACTTGTGTGGAATGAAGTATCAAAAACAACTACACTGGTAATATCTGGCAACAATTCCTTGAAGGCACGAACACCTGCTGCATTGGCTGGGTTATGGAGAGGAGCCAACAAACTCAACTCTTCAACTTTTTCTAAAACATCTCCCTCAACAACTGTCGATTCTTTGAAATATTCTCCACCTGCAACAACACGATGTCCAACACCAGTAATCTCATCGTAAGCCTTGATAATGTCGAAACGAATCAAGTCATCCAACAAGATTTTAACGGCTTGTGTATGATCTTCAATATCCAAAATTTGTTGTTCAGAACGGCCGTCAAATTTTACAGTTGAAATTGAATCTTTCAAACCGATACGTTCAATCAAGCCTTTGGCTAGCACTGTTTCCTCGGGCATTAAGTATAATTGCCATTTCAAACTTGAACTTCCTGCATTGATTGCAATTGTTTTTGTCATAACAAGACTCCTCTTTTAAGCGTTTTCAACTATTATAACAAAATCTATTTTATATTTCAGTACCTTGAGTCCATTTTTGACAATTTTCTTTAAATTTCATTAAAATAGTTGCATCTTGCAAGCTAGCAAGTGGATAAACAAAAGGCTCTACTGCTGTTTCACTTTTCTTCTGTAGGATAAAAATAGTCTTATATTGTTTGGCATTAGCAAAAAGATTTTCAGGCAAACTAATCATAGCAACCAGACTCGCCTCTTCTTTCAACCACCCCTTTAATAAATCACTTTGAGGACTGGTCAACAAATCACTCGGAGCGAGAAAAATAGCGTATCCATCTGACTTGAGGTACTTAAGTCCTTGTTCCATGAGCAAGTGATGGGCGTAAGTATGTTCTTGACTAGAAGCAACTTGATGGCGTGACGCAACGGCATCATCAGGATAATAGCCAACAGGCAAGTCACTGATGACCACATCACTTTCTTTGAGCATTTGTGGACGAACGGCATCTCCTTGGACAAAGCCAGCCTGCAAACCAATTACATCTGCCATACTAGCTGCCAAATCAATCAGCAAATCGTCTACTTCCACTCCCAAGTAATCCACTTTCTTAGCAAGAGAGGTTAAGAAAGTAGCGCCCAGAATCCCCATGCCAGAACCCATTTCGAGGATAGTGATTTCCTCCTCTTTAAACAATTCCTCCACAATAAACACCAAAAGTAAAGCAATGGCATCTGGTGTAAACTGGTGATTGGCCTGTAGGGGCTCTGTTTGTCCAGCCTTCATCAAGAGAAACTGGTAGGTCTTGAGCCATTCTTCTTTGCGTAGTGCTAAACGCTTAAGGGCTTGATTGTTTTCCTTGACCTGCTCTAACTCAGTCTCACCATCCAGATAGATGCTGTTTTGCTCCACCAAAGCGTCATAAAAATTGGTTGCCAAATCACTTTGGATGACTTGGACATTCTCTAGTAAATAGGTATAAGCTTGTTCAATTTTTTCAAAATCCATATTCCTATCTTATCAAATTTCCCTTCTTTTTTCCATCCTTATAGAAAAATCACTCCCTGACTAGGCGAGTGATTTTTGGGCTACTGTAAAAAAGAGTTCTGAATAATTTCCTTGAAACAGGTCTTCAGCGCTATAGAGGATCTGACTATGCACATATGAAAAACCATGCTCAATTAGCTGTTTTTGCAGTTCAGCTAAATCAAATCCATGATGGTTAGCCTCTGTCTTGGTAAAATCAGCAAGTAAAAGTTGTCCATTTTCTCTCAGATGTTGATGAAACAGAGAGAGAGTCGCATCCAAATCAGGCATATGATGAAGAACCCGACAAACAACAATGAGATCAAACTCTTTCTTCAAGGGATTTTTCAGTAAATCTTGTTCCAAAAACTGAATATTCTTGATTGCTTGCTGCTCCGCTTTCAAACGAGCTTGCTCCAGCATTTTCTCCGAAATATCCACCAATGTTACAGACTTGGCCTGCTTGGCTAGGTGCAAGGTTAACAGACCCGTCCCTCCACCGAAATCCAAAATTTCTTTGTCTGATAGAAGATTAATCTGTTTCTCGACTGCTTGACAAACCAAGTTTGCAAGGAAAATGTTTTTAGGGGAATCAAAAGTTTCTGCTTTGTGGTTAAAATCATGTTTCATATTTTTAGTTTAGCACAAAGTAGCTTGATTGGCTAGGAATTCTCTTTCTTTTCAGACTTCTCGTCTGATTTTTTCTTCTCTGCTTGATTACTTGAATCAGTCACTACCTCTTCCTTTTTCTCTGTTTTCTCTTCTTTGATTTTGACTGAAGGAAAGATGAATTCATATTGATTCTTTTGTGTACGAACCGTCGTCACCAAGCCAATTTTCTTGTTTTGATAGCTTACTTGACCTAAGTTAAAGACCTGTTCCCCACTTTCTTGCTCGGCTTTATCCTTGGTTCGCTTGGCCATGGCAATGGCAATCAGCTTTTCTTTATTTAAAGCATAGTCTTGATAGTGGGCGACTTGTCTGTTCAAGTAAAATTGTAACAAAAGACTAAAGATAGCAGCCATGGTGACTGCATAGAGGAGAACTCCCGCCTTAACTTTTTTCTTTTTCCACACGATAGATGAACTCCCTTTCTAAGCCTTTTTGGAATTGAAAACGAAAGCGAACCAGTTGATTGTCCTCTGTAATCTGAGCTGATTTGAGTCCATAAACCATAGGCTGATAACCTCGTCCACTGGCATCGGTTTTCCGAAAATCATCTGATTTTGACTTACCTATCGCAATTTCCTTGCTATCCTGCTTCATATAGAGGTGATTGCCCTCCACTTTTTCGAATTGCGAACGATTTAATTCTGCCTCCAGCTGGTCCACAAACAAGAGCCACTCTTTTTGCTCGCTTTGCTGCTGATAACGAACTTCTGAAATGAGGAGCTGACTCATGGCTTGAAAGAGGAGTAAACTTCCACTGATGACAATGAGGGCAATCAGTGATTCTAACAAGGTAAAAGCCTTGACCCTATGGCTCTTTGATAGCCAACAACTGTTCTGAACCATGATAAACCTCCAATCCCTTTTCACTAGAAAACACCTGAATCTCAACTCCGTTTACGTTTACCTGATTTTGACCTGTCTGCAAGGCCATCTTAGCTACACGCAAGACTTCTTCCTTTTGCAAGATTTTTGCTTCTTCTTGTCTATTTTTCTGAATTTGTCCCAAAAGAAGGGTCGCAATGCTGGCAAAGATAGCTAGAGCGACTACTGCTTCCAGTAAAACCACTGCCCTAATTTTTTGTTTCCTTAATGCGTTTAATTTTTCCATTTCCTAGATATAATTGGTAACGAATCGCTCCTTTGCTGGTCTGAAATTCAACCTTAGCCAGGGACGAATTGCCCCCAGCTCGGTCAAATGTGATACTTTGTCCCGATGGTGCCTGAATTCCTTTAGGAACTGTCAACTTTTGACTGCCATTGCTAATGGTCTGCCCATCTAAGTTCAGACTAGTCTTTTGCTGACTGGCTACACTGCGTTTTTGGGTTTCTCTATAGAGTTCTTCAAACTCCATAAAGAAAATCTGCTCCTCTACCGCTGCAAAAGTGGACTGAACAGAGCCAGACAAGCCCAATGAAAGGATACTCACAAGTCCCAAAACCAAGAGACTTTCAAGCATGGTAAAGGCCTTAATCATTGACTTTACGATTTCCCCCTCCATTTTTTGTATAGTATTCATTATAGGCTTTAGCCTGTTCTTTTGTGATTCGCCCATCTGCTTGTAACTTGCTTAGGCTAGCATCTTCATTTTTATCCAAGCTATAAAGTTCTGCCTGACTTTCTACCACCTTAACAACAGCAGCTTTTCCTTTGTCATTGACAGCCTCTTTTTGCTTGGTCAAATTAGGTACAAAGAGCAAGAGAAGCACACTGATGATTAAAAGGACCACTAACATCTCTACCAGAGTGAAAGCTTTAACCTTAGCTTTTTTCAAGAATGTCATCATTTTTTTCATGTTAAAAATTTACCTCCATATTTTGATACATGGGCATGAGCATTGCCGCATAAAGTAAAACGATAATCAGTGCCACAAAGATAAAAACCAGTGGCTGCACCAAATTCATGGTGCGGTTGACTCGGGTAAAAAAGGCTTCCCAAGTTTTTTCAGCATAGATTCCCAATTCACTCCCCAGCTTGGACTTGACTTCCCCATACTCTATAATAAGACTCAACTCCTTCTTAAAGAAAGGATAGGTTCCTATCATCTGAGAAAATTCTCGGCCATTTTGTAGGGATTGAGCCAAATCTCGACCGATTTCTTTAAAGAGTTGGGAACCTTGTTCCTGCATAATCTGAAAAATCTGCGTCAGCTCCATCCCCTGCGAAATCATATTCCCCCATTCACGCGCATAATAAGCTGTCAGATAAGTCTGCACAAAGATTCCCAGAAAAGGAATGCGTGCTAGGATAGAAAAGACGCGCATCTTAGAACTTCTTTTATAAAAAGTTAGTGCTAAAAGGATACCTACTGAAACAAACCCTACCATTCCTAGAAAGATTTGTGGGAGATTGCCAATAATTTGGGTGGAGATATTACTACTATCCAGTTGTGGTAGTAGGTAGTTACGTAGCCCCAGCATGATTAAGAGAAGAAATCCCAGTAAAATCAAGGGATAGGTCGCTACTTCAATTAGTTTTTTCTTGACCTTGGCCAGATTGTCTAGATACTCTTCTATCTTTCCCAAACTCAGGTGGAGATTCCCATGAACTTCAGCTAGGGATAACTGAGTGACAATGGCGTTTGAAAAGCCTAAACTAGCCATCATTTCTGAGAATGAGTTCCCCTGAGACAAGCCCGTGCGCATCTGGGTCACGCACTGCTTATCTAACAGAGAACTCCTATCTAAAAAGGAGATGGTCTCCACCAGATGAAAACCGCTGGAAAAGAGATTGTTAAACAAGATGATGATATTTTTTTGCTTAGCTGTAGCTAATTTTTTCCGTTTCAGCCTGAAGACTTGTGATATGTCCATCTTTAAGAAGCTGGTCAATCTGTTCATTCCAGCTAGTTGGCTGGTGTTCTTGATAGTCTTTGTTTGCAAAGTCAACAATTCCTCCTCCCCCGATTAATCTCTGGTAGCAGACTCCTTGCAGAACGACTGCTAATTCCTCCCCACTTACACCCAACTCCAGCAGGCGCTCATAAACACCTCGAATACTCTTGGCATGAATGGTTGAAAAGACTGTCGCACCTGTCAAACTAGCTCTGACCACTGCACGCGCCGTCTCGCTGTCTCGAATTTCTCCGATAATCAAAAGATCAGGACGATGACGTAAGGAAAGCTTAATCAGATTTTCATAGGTCAGTCCAATTGCTTCATTTAACTGCAACTGGAGCATGTCGTCCTGCTTGATCTCAACCGGATCTTCAATGGACATGACTTGTTGTCCCTTAAAAAGTGACTTGGCCAATTCGTGCATCAGAGTCGTCTTGCCACTTCCGACCGGACCAGCAAAGAGATAGAGACCACGTTGCCTGTACTGCTTACCCAATTCGTCAATATTCTGAAACCAAAAATGCAAATCCTGCTCCTCATCATGCAACAAGCGAATTACTAAACTCTCATGTCCTCGATAATCGCCTACGGTAGATAGACGTAGGGACGCCATCTTATCATCATAGGCATAGTCGCAGGAACCAAGTTGACTACGTCGCTTTTCTCCCACATTCATACCTGCCACAAACTTGAAATGACTGATGACGGCCGCAAACTTTTCAAAATCATAACAACCGATTTTACAGCGCTCATCTCCGACCCTCATATGAAGCTCATAGGCGTCTAACTTAGGGACAAAATAAATGTCTTGCGCCCCTTTTTTCCGGGCCGAACGAATGATTTCTTGTGCAATTTCTTGAACCATACTTACCTCCTCACCTATACTATTCGCAAAGATTTGGAAAAATAAAAAAGCAACTCCAAAAAAGTTACTTTTTCTCTATTTTAATTTCATACGGCAAGAACGGTGCCTTTCCTTACCTGTTTGTTTTTCATAGCCTGGGCGTAGTTTTTCATCTGGGATAACCTGCTCATCCTGCAAAAGAGCCAAAGAATGGTATTGTTGTAAATACTCATCACATTCATCACACCAGCGTTGGTCTTCCGGATCCCAGAAAATGGTCATCAAATCGCTTCTACTTTTATAAAGAGGGGATTCTTGCTCCAATCTAAACCAGCAAGTTTTGTAGTATTTGAGAGCATCATAATACTGATCAAATTTCTTACTAGCTACAATATCTTCTTCCCAACCTTCTAAGAACCACCAGGGTTCAAAATCTCCATACATTTCTATAACACGATACATATTCATTCAATTCCTTTGTATCGTATATTATAACTAATTCCATTAAACAAGAAAAGAAATATGCTCATTTCTTATTTTTCAGATAAAAAATTCAGCCATCTGATAAATGACTGAATTTCTATTTGCTTATATGATTAAAGTCTTGCTGTTTCTTAAGCTTCAGAAATATCGTTTTCGATGATAACCTTAATGGCATGGTGGTCTGCCGCCTTACTGAAGACTTCATAGGCTTTTTCAATTTCACTGAGTTTGAAATAATGGGTTACTAATTTTTCTGGTTCAATCTTATGACTTTCAAGAGCTTTCAACAACTGAGGTATTATATTTGTAGATACTAAACCTGTAGTGATATTGATATTGCGGATCCAAAGTCTATCCAACTCAAACTCAACTGGTTTACCGTGTACACCACAGTTAGCTACTGTTCCGTCTACACCGATAATCTTTTGACAGAAATCAAAGGTTGCAGGAATACCATCAGCTTCGATCGCAACATCTACACCACGGCCATCTGTCAAATCATAAATTTCTTTAATGGCTTTTTCAGGGTCTGAAGAATTAACCTTATGAGTTGCACCGAATGATAAAGCAGTTTCCAAGCGGTTATCATCTAGATCCACCATAATCAATTTAGCTGGTGAGAAGAATTGAGCTGTCAAAAGGGCTGCCAATCCAACTGGTCCTGAATCAATAATGGCTACGCTGCAACCAGGTTCTACTTTCCCTTTATAATAAAATTGTAATCCTTTTCATGTATTTGTTCAAGTTTTTGTGATTTTTTTAACTTTTTTATTTACCGGTAAAGTAATATAGATAAAAAAGCAGAAGCTAGTCTCTAACTTCTGCTTTCTCTCTTATGCTTGATAACGTTTCACACCATCTAGATAGGTTGCTACCAATTCCAAATCTTTATCTAATACGATAAAGTCCGCATCATAACCTTCACGGATTTGACCACAGACATCATCAATATTAACAGATTTTGCTGGGTTAAGGCTAGCCATCATGACCGCTTCGTGTGGATTTGCAATACCCCACTCGACTACATTTCTCATACCATCTTTAAGTTTGAGGATAGAACCTGCCAAATTACCAGTAGATTTGAGACGTGCAGTTCCATTTGCTACTACAACAGGGAATTCTCCCAACATATAGTCACCGTCTTCAAGTCCACCAGCTGTCATACAGTCCGTAATAAGAGCGATGTTTTCTGTCCCCTTTTGCTTAAGTAAAATCTCACAAGCTTTTGGATCTACGTGATAACCATCACAAATCAATTCTGCGTAAGTATGTGGGAGCTCATACATAGCTCCTACCATACCTAGTTCGCGGTGTGTTAAACCACGCATCCCATTATAGGCATGTACCCATACACTAGCTCCAGCATCAACTGCCTTCTTAGCTTGTTCAAATGTCGCATCTGAGTGTCCAAGTGCAACTGTCACACCTTCACCTGTAATAGTACGTACAAAATCTTCCACCCCATCACGTTCTGGTGCAATAGCGATCTTATTTAGCATCCCTTTTGCAGCATCCTGCCAAGAATGAAACTCCTCAACACCCGGGTCTCTCATATAAGTTGGATTTTGGGCCCCCTTAAAAGTTTCTGTGAAATATGGACCTTCATAATAAATCCCACGAATCTTAGCACCTGTTGCTTCCTTATAATGATTTCCAAGATTTTCAGTGACTGCAAGCAATTGCTCATAAGTGGCTGTTAAAGTTGTGGGCAAGAAACTGGTAACACCGGTACTAAGAAGTCCTTCACTCATAGTATGCAATGTACCTTCAATGTTGTTGTCCATCACATCTACACCTGCATATCCATGAATATGAGTATCCACAAGACCTGGTGCAATGCTATAACCAGTATAGTCAAGAACCTCTGCTCCTTCAGGAATTTGATCCACATGTTTCCCAAATTTGCCATCAACAAGTTCTAAGTACCCACCGCGACGAATGCCAAATGGATAGAAAAACTGATCCGCTTTAACGTAATTAGGCATAATAATGACCTCCTTAAAAGATTACTTTTGATATTTATTATGTCAATTACATTATAAACTTTTCTGATTCATTTGTAAATGGTATAGACCTATTTTCTAGAGATATTTTAAAAGAGCTGGATTTCTCCAACTCTTCTCTTTTTAATATAAGTTATTTTGATTTGACTGGTTTGTCTTGAGCTGTTTGCAAGGCTGTAGCAATGGTATCTGCATACAATTTAGCTCCTGCTTCAATAGTGCTAGTGTCACTTCCGAAATGGACTTGGTCTGTTCCTGCCCAAATTTCTGGATGCTCTTTCGCAACTTGATTCCAATCTGCTATCGTGATGTAAGGTGTCTTCTCTGCCAATTCTCTCATATAGGCAGCAGCCTTCTCAACGATGGCATAGGTCTCTTTTGTCTTATCTCCCTCATAAGGAGTCACTAAAATCATATGATGGCCCTTAGGAAGATTTTTCACGATACTGTCCCAGTCTTCCTTGTAATTTTCAGGATTATTTACCCCAGTCGCAATGACCACCATCTTAGGTAAAAATTTATTCTGGCTATTGTTTAGCATGATTTCATTGGCAGTCTTGGTTGTTCTGCTGACCTGCGCGTTAATTTGTGCTCCAGGAAGAGCTGTCTGCAGGGCTGTATTTGCCCTTAAAGCCACTGAATCACCAATTAACATAGTACCATCAGCAATCCCCAAACTATCAGCTTCTGCTCGTTCTGCCATCACTTTTGTTTGGGCAATATTACTAGCAGCTTGCTTCAAACCATTGACAGTTAAGTCTGTCTCAAACGCTCCCACTTGTGGTGCCAACAAAGTCACTAAGAGGACAATGAAGGCCAAGATTCCTGTACTTGTCGCAAGAATTGCGTGAATATAAGGCAGGGGACGAAGAGTTTGTAAAACAGGTGTGTTCTTGCCTGCAATCCACGGCTCCAATACATAAAATGAAAGACTGGCAAATCCATAAGAAAAAATCAAAGTTAATAACACAGCAAGAAGATTTGATGTCAACTGTGAGAAAATGATATAGAAAGGCCAATGGAAGAGATAAACCGCATAGCTAGTATCCGCTAAAAAGCTAATCATCTTTGGCTCCTGTACGTTAGGAGTCTTTTCATGTAAGACACGCGCCGCCAGAATCATAGCAAGGGCTGCAAGACTGGCAAGCAAGAAGCCTATAAGATAGGCAAAAAGATAAGTGAATTTGACAAAGAAGGTCAAAATGAGTAAGAAGCCAAAACCTCCTCCCAAAACTAAAAGGGTCTTGCGTAAATTCCAGATTTTATCCAACTGCTTGACGAGGGAAGTCGTCTGACGAACACCTACAATAGTTGCTAAGATACTTCCCAAAAAGAAGGGATAGACATGAGTTAAACTGGAGAAGTAAACAGAGGAATAAGAGGTCACTAGGAAACTACCAATAAACATGGAGAAGAAACTAATCAGGAAGGCAGCAGCAGATGAGAGAAAGACCATCCCTCTCAACTGACCATTTGATTTAGCCTGTTTGGATAAGAACCAAACTGCCAATCCCCAAAGAATATAGTAGTGAACCTCAACAGCCAAGCTCCAATTATGAACAAACAAATGAGGAATGAACTGAGATTCATAACTCCCACCTGTTAGGAGTTCATAGAAGTTGGTCATGAAGCCTAAGACACCCGCAATCTGACCGCCAATTCCAGCCACATAGTCTTGGCGAACTAGGAAGGTAAAGGGCATGGTTACTAAGACCATCAAAACCACAGGTGGCACAATCCGATAAAAACGTCTCCTAAAAAATCCTATCAAATCAATCTCGTGATTTTTAGAAAATTCTTCGATGAGTAGAGCCGTAATCAGGAAACCTGAAAATGTGAAAAAGACATCTACCCCGAAAAATCCTCCAGGAAAGATGGTCTGAAAGAAATGATACAAGAGTACCAGTAGTAAACCTATAATTCTAATCAAGGAAAACCATTTAATGCGCATACGAGTTTATTCTCCCTTTCATTATACACTTTATTCTATCAAAAAAAGAAGAAAAATCCCAAGAGAAAACTTAGGATTTTTAGCTTATATCCATTCCATTTTAGAAATTACGGCCTGACTTATTATAGCCATATTTTTCCACAAAATACTCACGGAATTCCAAGAGATTATCATCCATAATAGCTTGACGGACCTGCTTCATCAGGTTAAGCAAGAAGTAAAGATTGTGGTAGCTAGTCAAGCGGATACCAAAGGTTTCATCAGCCTTGAGCAGGTGACGAAGGTAGGCGCGTGTATAGTTCTTACATGTGTAGCAATCACATTCAGGATCCAGTGGCGTAAAGTCCTCAGCAAACTGAGCATTTTTTACAACCAAACGTCCCTGACTGGTCATACAAGTCCCGTTACGAGCGATACGAGTCGGCAGGACACAGTCAAACATATCCACCCCACGAATCACTCCATCGATCAAGCTATCTGGTGCTCCCACACCCATTAGATAACGAGGTTTATTTTCAGGAAGCAGTTGGGTTGTGAAGTCCAAGACGGCATTCATCTCCTCGTGGGTTTCTCCCACTGCCAAACCACCAATAGAGTAGCCCGGGAAGTCCATGCTGACAAGGTCGTGAGCTGATTGGCGGCGAAGGTCTTCAAATCCTGCTCCCTGCACAATCCCAAATAATCCTTGATCATGCGGACGACTGTGAGCCTTCAAACCACGCTCAGCCCAACGACTGGTACGCTCGATTGATTTCTTAACGTAGTCGTATGGTTGATAAAACTGAGGACATTCGTCAAAGGACATCATAATATCTGAGCCCAGATTGTTCTGAATAGAGATAGCTTTTTCCGGTGATAGGAACATCTTAGAACCATTGAGATGGTTTTTAAAGGTTACCCCTTCTTCTGTGATATTGCGACTATCTGCTAAGGAATAAACCTGAAAACCACCACTATCTGTTAAGATAGGCTGGTCCCAATTCATGAACTTGTGGAGACCACCTGCGCGTGCGATGAGTTCATCTCCAGGACGAAGCCAGAGATGATAGGTGTTTGATAGGATAATTCCCGAACCCATCTCCTTCAATTCTTCAGGTGACTGAGTTTTGACAGTAGCTTGAGTCCCAACTGGCATAAACATAGGTGTCGGAAAGGTACCGTGGGGAGTGATGATTTCTCCTAGACGAGCTCCTGTGTGTTTTTCTTTCTTAATCAAACGATATTTGATTGGTGAATCTGACATTTTTACCTCCGAAGCTGGGAAAGACAGTCCCAGTTCATACTTTGTGCCCAAGGGCATACTGTATGATTTTATCAAAAAAAGCAGGAACTGTCACGAACTATGTATAAGAACTATGGTATAATGAGAGAATGAAATACCCAAAAATTGATTTAAAAACCATTCGTCTGCAGGCTAGACAATTTCAAGTTGAAAATCCCCGCCTCTTTCTCGTCTATCTCTTACCTAGCATGCTAGTCATCTTGTCTGGCTTCCTCAATCCCTTAAAGCGCATCAACGAAGCTATTTTAGAACAATCCTTTTTAAGCGTGCTTGGCCATGTATTCCAAGCCTACCTTTTTCCTCTATTAGTCTCCTTTATCGGAGCAATACTTCTAACCAGTTCCGTCTATACAACGCTGAAACTCATCAAGAATCCCGATACAGAACTATCCGTCAAAAATAGTCTCACTCTCTTTAACGAAGAGTACTTTTCACAAACCTTTTTGACCCTCCTTCTCAAACGTTTCTATCTCTTTTTATGGAGTATTCCTAGTTTGCTTGGAATTTACTTTCTTTTTTACAGTAGCTTTCTAGCAAAGAAATTCGTTGTCCTTCATCCTGAATTTCCCAATCTGGATCTCTCGTCAATTGAAACTGAGCGCTTCCTCATGACCTTTGGTCTTTACTTTCTAGCAAGTATCCTCTTGATGATTGTCGGAAATAGTCTCTATATTCCACAATACTATGCCTATTCGCAGGTAGAATTTCTCCTCTGTGACACCCTAGACTTAGGACAAGCCAAACCAGGACAAATCCTTAAAACCAGCCGTTTCCTGATGAAAGGCTACAAATTTCAACGCTTTATTCTAGACCTACAACTCCTTCCTTGGTATTTCCTCAATTGGATTACCTTTGGAATTGCTAGTTTCTCACTCCTACCCTACATTCAAATCAATAAAATAATTTTCTACCGAGCAGTACTGGTTCGAAAACGTCCAAAAGCTTGAAGGTTTTTCCCTCAAGCTTTTTTCTATTAATGAGTTTCTCCGCCTACCAACTTGAGATCCTGATCTCCATGTTCTATAATAGCGCCGATTGCCACTTCTATCCCTCGCCTAATATCCACTAAACTCATAGCTGGGGTAGTAGGTCGATTCACCACCTGTTCCATCATATAAGGAATATGCATAAAACCTGCCTTAACATGTGGAAATTTCTTTTCTGCCAAATAGAGGGCCTGATACATCAAATGATTGCAGACAAAAGTCCCTGCCGTATTGGAAACAGAGGCCGGCAATCCCTCTTTTTTTATAGCTTGAACCATCGCTTTAATCGGCAAACTACTAAAGTAGGCCGGAGCACCATCTGGACGAATAGGAAGGTCAATCGGTTGATTACCATCATTATCAGGAATGCGTGCATCGTCTTGATTTATAGCCACTCGTTCAGGTGTCAAGCTAGATCTTCCACCTGCTTGGCCAATACAAAGGACAAAGTCAGGTTGATAACGGTTCATCTCTTCTTCCAATACTTGGGCCGATTTGTGAAATACTGTCGGTACTTCTAGCCAACGGACCTCAGCACCATGGATTTCAGATGATAAACCTTTAATGGCCTCCAAGGCTGGATTGACTTTTTCCCCTCCAAAGGGCTCAAAACCTGTCACTAATACTTTCATTTCTAACTCCTCAAAACAAATTCAATAAAACTCTTTTCTTAAAAACAAGTATAACATATTTCCCTTATTCTGGAGTGAAAAGGATTAGCGAGACTAAGATTGACCTTTGAACTTATTTAAAGAGTAAAATACTAATCAAGGCCAAAATAGCTGGTCCACCTTGCTTCAAAATAATTTTCTTATCTGCTGTAAGAGAACCATAAGCCGCAGCCCCAATCACAAATAAGATAAAAATAGTCACAATTTCTAAATTCTGTGAGAAATAAATCCCATACAAGAGAAAAACTCCTAGCAGACCATTATAAATCCCTTGATTTTTAAACAATGAACTTACTGACGGACGAGCCAATTCTTCCTTGTCCATGTTAAAGACACGACTAGTCGCATCTGATTGCGTTGCAATACTTTCCAAATAAAAAATGTAAAAATGCTCCAAAGCAACGATTGTTGCTAAAATGATTATAATAATTGACATCTATTTCTCCTTAAATTTCTATATTCTCAATACCCAAAACCAATTTATTTAATAAACGGCTGAGTTCTGTTCTTTCAGACTCTGTTAAGATACTTTCCATCTCTTGCTTAACCTTGATGTGCTTCAGAGGAGGATTCACCACTAACTGGTCCTTGGCATACTTCGTAGCCTCTACCAACACTTCCCGCTGATTTTCAGGATTACGATGACGCTCCACCAAACCTTCCTTTTCCAGAATTTTGAAATGTCGGGTCAAAGCAGCCTGATCAATCTTCAAACGCTCCTGAACCGCTATTTGATTACAGGGAGAATTCTCCAGTAAAAACAGTAAAATCTGATACCGTGTCAAACTAATCCCAAGCCTTTTTTCAAACAATTGCGTACTCGCTTGCTCAGACAAGCGGAGTTGATAAAGTAAATCTTGAATCTCTAGCATTTCTTTCTCCTTTCAATTGATTTATCAATAGTAGACTAATCAAGTATAATGCAAAGTAAAATAGATTGCAAGAATTATGCTCAAGGCATTACAAAATTCTAACTTCCCATTTTCCATTCATATTGATACTCAATGGAAATCAAAGAGCAAACTAGAAGGCTAGAACACTGTTTTGAGGTTGTGGATAGAACTGACGTAGTCAGTAACCATACCTACGGCAAGGCGAAACTGACGTAGGTTGAAGAGTATGAAAAAGAAAAAACGAACGAGAATCGCTCTCTATCACGAAAGCTAGATCTCATTCGTCAAAATGATATTACAAAGTCTGATTTATCCATTCATTGAAACGTGAACGTGGTCATAGTGATTTTCTGTCACGCTACCACGGTCTGGCATTGGGTTCCAAGTATTAGCTGATCCATATTTACTATCGAATGGAGCATAGAAACGTTGTTTCCAAATAATGTAACTAATTCCACGGCTGGCCATGTTTTGAATGGCGTATTCCGCAATCTTATCCCCTAGTTCTGAGCCTTCTGGTACCATAAAATCGATAGCCAAACCTTTTCCGTGATCTCCACTATCTCCTGGACGGTAACCACTAAAGGATGTAATGCCAAACAAGTTAGCAATTTCTTCTTTAAAGGCAGCTGTTTGTGGTTGAAGGCCAGCATTTTCAGATTTCGCTACTGCCAGTCCAGCATAATCGGGCGCAGCTGGAGCCGCGTAAGTTGTTGAAACTGTTTTCACCTCTTCTGGTTGATAAGTAGAAACTGCTGGTGTAGCTTCACTTGATGCTACTTCTTTTACTTCTTCTGAACTTGTTGCAGTTGTTTCTATTGCTTTTTCTTCTACTGGAGTTGTAGTTGTTTCCACTGTTAACTCAGCCTGAGGGCTTGCTTGTGTTTCCTCTTTCTCAGCTGGAGTCGTTGCCTGAGGAGCTGCTTCTGCAACTGCATTGCTTGTTTCGGCTGTTTGCTTCTCTGGAACAGAATTTCCTGTAGATGGCGCGACTTCTTCTGAAGCAGTCACTGTCTCTGTAACTTCTGAACTTGATGCTACTTCTTTTGTACTTGTAGTTTCTACCGCTTTTGGAGCTTCTGCAATCGGTTGAGAAAGGTCTGCAACCTGAACAGTTTGATCATCAACCGTCACTTGATTGGTTGTCAAATCTGCTGTCGCAGTTGTCACTTCTTCACTAGAGTCTGCTTGAGGAGTTTGGATTTCAACTTCCGTTACCTCTTCTGCTTCATTGACAGTCGTTGTCAAAACAGTTTCTGGGAAAATCAAGTCCATATTCGTGATTTTATTCAAATTCGCAAGAACTGTGACATCTACACCCAAGGCTTCTGCAATGGTGCTCAAGGTATCACCATATTGAACGGTATAGCTAGTTTTGTTGTCCGTTTTAGTCAAATCATTTTGAATTTGCTCAACACTACGTGCAGTCCAAAGAACTTCTTCTGCTTGAGTTGCCAATACTGGGGCAAATGACAAGGCTACTGTTGAGGCTAATAATATTCTTTTCTTCATTCTTTCAAATTCCTTTCAAATGAGTACCTGTCTATCATAACACAAAAAATGCAGAAAAAAAGACCTCTCGGGCCTATTTAACAGAACTGTCTATTCCTTGTAACAAACTCGGTTACTTGAAATAGTTTGTTAGGTCTCTGTCACAAAACTGACACAATCTTTTTATCGCTCAGCCTTAAAAAAACGGAAAATATCTGCTAACGCTTGAATCCTATGATTTCCTTCATAAGTCGACTCTAAAAAGTTGATACTTTGAATCCCACTATTCTGGGCAAATTCCACATCCAGAGTCCGATCCCCTATATAATAAGTATTGTCAGGATTCAACTGATACTTGTCTAACAGATAGTTAGCCGCTTCTGGACTTGGCTTACGCGCAAAGACACTCTGACTGGTTAAAATCTCTTTAAAATAGGATTCCAAACCCAAGTCTCTTAGAATAGTAAAAGCATTATCTCCCTTATGAGTGTAAACAAACTGTTGAATCCCTACTTGGTCTGCCCAAGACAACACTTCACGCGCACCTGGCATCAAGACTACTTGAGCATTCTTCTCAGCAAGACTCTGGGCACGCACTTGATTTAGTACTTCCGCATCCAAAGTTCGCTCTTCTGCCACCTGCTCCAGTAAATCTTGCACAGAAAACTTGAGGATAAACTCTCTCACCTGCTCCTTATCATAAGGAATAGAAAACTGAGCAAAAGTTTCCTCAATCCCTGACAAAATCGCTTCGTAAGAGTCCAATAAAGTCCCATCTAAATCCCAAATAAAAGCTGTTTTTTGCATTTCCTATCCTTTCAATCTAATATAACGCTGGTAACGGTAGCGTAGAACTAACCAGCGAAAACCATTATCCAAAAGGGTTCCGGCCCAAATACCAGGCAAGCCCCAACCAAAAACAAGCCCCATCAGATATCCTGTTCCAATGCGGATACACCACATTCCTATACTTGTCGCATAAAAGGGAAGCCGAGCATTGCCCAAACCCTGCCATACTGCTGTATAGATAACTGTTCCTATCGTCATAGGAGTACCAAGTAGTGAAAAAAGTGTCACTAGCACACTGGCCTCCACCGCTAGAGAATCAGTCGTATAGAGATGAGTCAGTGGTATGCCCAAGGCATAGACACTAAGCGTCAAGGGCAACATGAGAAGCAGAGAAAGCCAAAAGGTTTGCTTGCTCAAACTAGCTACTCTTTCCCAATTATCCTCTCCAACTGCTCGAGCTACCAGCATGACCGTTGCCGTAGCAACGCCAAAGGCAGGCATGTAGTTAAACTGGGTCAAGACTTCTCCGATTGCATTTCCAGCCACTGCCTCCGTTCCAAAAGAAACGACCAAGGCAATGATCACGACATCTCCAGCCCGCATCATGAGCCGCTCTCCAGCTGCTGGCAAAGCTAATGTCAATAGTTCCTTATCTAAACCAAAAGTCGGTTTCTCAAAAGGTAGATTTAATTGCGACCACAAAATCACAAGACCAACCAAACGAGATAGAATTGTCCCCCAAGCAACACCAGCTATCCCCATATCCAGAACAAAAATAGCTAGACTTGAAAAAAGAATATTCAAGGCATTGGATAAAAAACTAACATAGAGAGGCAGACGTGGATTATGCGTTGCACGAATCAAGGCTCCCAAACTAGTCATTAAACCTAAGAGAACAATCGATCCGCCTACCAAAGATAGGTAGAGTCCACCACTCTCAGCTACATCTCTCTCCGTCCCCAAAAGTCCTATCATCTCTTGCCCAGCGAAGATGGACAAAGATCCCAGAAGGAAACTTAATAGTAAAGTAATTTTCAACGTCTCAGTCACATGGTAGGCTAGCTTAGACTGATTCTTCTCCCCTAAACTCTTTGAAATAACACTGGAAATAGCAGCTCCCAGAGCGATGAAAATCGCCTGATAAATCGTGATAATATTGCCAGCTACTGATACACCCGAAATAGCTATCAAGCCCAAGTGAGCAACCAGATAACTATCCACCATCCCCATGAGCATCTGCAAAAAGTTTTCGCCCATAGCTGGCAAGGCAATATTAAGAATGTCTTTATTTTTCTTAAACAATCCGTCCTCCTGATGAAAAGAAACTCAGTTGGCTTCCCAACCGAGTTTACTCCTTCTGTCTTAAAGTCCTAAATAAGACTCAACCGCTGCTTGCATATCAGCAGCTGCCACTGTTGTCTTGTGACGAACAGGAGCTGTTTCAAGCCCGTCAACTGCTGGCGGCACTGCCACTCCTGAAATATCATGTAATTGAGCCAAGGCTTCAAAGTCAGTTAAGCCTGCTTTTCCTGTTACCGCTTCTACTGCAACCACTGGGAACTTGTATGGACTAGCTGTTGAAGCAATCACTGTCTTAGTTACATCTCCAGTAGCAGCTTGGTATTTCTTATAAACTGCTGAGGCAACCGCCGTATGTGGATCCTCGATATAAGAATCTGACTCATAAACACGCTTGATTTCTGCCGCTGTTTCTTCCTCAGTCGCATATTCAGCTGCAAAGAGGTCCAAAATCTCTGCATCAAAATTAGTCAACTCATATTGACCTTGGCTATTCAAGGCATTCATGAGTTCAGCTGTTTTAACCGCATCATTACCCAAAAGATGGAAAATCAAACGCTCCAAGTTTGAAGATACCAAAATATCCATAGATGGACTAGTTGTCACCTTAAACTCACGTTTCTTATCGTAAACACGTGTCTTGAAGAAGTCTGTCAAAACATTGTTGTCATTTGAAGCACAGATCAATTTACCAACTGGAAGACCGATTTGTTTAGCATAAAAGGCAGCCAAGATATTTCCAAAGTTTCCTGTTGGTACTGTGAAGTTAACCTTTTCACCAGCTACAATTTCACCAGTCTTAACCAACTGAGCGTAAGCATAAACATAATAAACAATTTGTGGTACCAAACGACCAATGTTCATAGAGTTAGCTGACGAAAATTGCAACTTGTTGGCAGCCAATTTTTCACGAAGGGCTACATCGTTAAACATATGTTTCACGTTGGTTTGCGCATCGTCAAAGTTACCGTCAATGGCAATAACATGAGTATTGTCGCCAGTCTGAGTAGTCATTTGCAGCTCTTGTACCTTGCTGACACCATCCTTTGGATAAAAGACGATAATTTCAGTACCTGGAACATCGGCAAATCCTGCCATAGCAGCTTTCCCTGTATCACCAGATGTCGCTGTCAAAATGACGATTTTGTTCTCCAAGCCATGTTTCTTAGCAGCAGTCGTCATAAAGTATGGCAAGATAGACAAGGCCATATCCTTGAAGGCAATCGTTGAACCATGGAACAGTTCCAAGTTATATTGCCCGTCTAATTTCACCAAAGGCGCTATAGCTGGAGTATCAAACTTGCTATCGTAGGCATTGTTGATACAGTAGTCCAACTCCTCAGCTGTAAAGTCATCTAAAAATGCTGACAAAACTAACTTAGCAACTTCCTGATAAGAAGCATCTTTTAATTTGTCAAAGTCCAAATCTACCTTTGGATAAGTAACCGGTGTAAATAAACCACCATCCGTCGCCAAACCTTGCAAAATAGCTTGGCTAGCAGTCACTGTATTTTTCGCATCACGCGTTGATTGATAAACTAATGTCATTACTCTCTATCCTTTATCTATAGTCTCTACCATTATATCATGATTTTTCAGAAAATTCTCCCTTTATAAGAGAAATTATAGATTCAATTCTTCTTTCAAAGGCTGTAAGTAGGTCATTTCTTGCTTATTTCTCATCCCCAGTCCTTCCTCAGCTAGCAGGAGTAAGTCTTTGGAAAACTCTATAATCGCAGTTTCTTCCTGTTCTGTAAGCTTTTTCTTAGAAAATTGTCGTCTTAAAAACTTATAATTTCGCCCAGATTCTTTAAAGAAAGGTGCTGTTCCTAAGTAAGCTTCTAACTTATCTAAATTAACCAACAATCCCAAGTGAAAAGCTGCTGAAGCGAAGGTTCTATCAAGAGGTTGAGTACACACACTACGAAACTCAACCGTTCCGCGAGTCGTTAAGTCTTGGTACTGATAACTACGATGAGTTTCAAAATCCTTCTCTTGAGGGTAAATAAGAATCTTATCCCCATTCAAAGCATATGCTTGGATTTCAGATGTAGCCAAATAGTCCCTGGCCTGAATCGGATAAAAATAATATGTTTGTCCATTACGTTCCGCAGTAAAAATTGCAGAATGATCTAGATAATCAAAAAAATCATCCTCATCTTTAAAGAGCCTAGCATTGACTCCGACATTTTCTGGATAGATACCATGCATCGATTCTTCCCAGAAAATATCCCTTGAAATTTTCGTATCCCAATCCGCCCCTGTAAACTCAGAATTGGCAAATAAATAAGCCTTAGCCCCTTCAATTTGAGTAAAAGCATTAATCACCCGTAAGTAGTTAGATTTTGAAACATCAAGCTGAACCTGACTCCCACAGATAAAAGCACCATATTCAGGGAAATGATGCAACTCTGATTTAGTCACATTTCTACTCAAATTCAAATAGTCCATCAACATGCGATACCGTGGGTAAGCCACTGGACAGTTCTCATTTTTATCCCAGTTGGGATGAATACCACAGCCAACAATAGCATGATTGGATTCACCTAATTTTCTCTGAATTACATCCATATAATTATTAAAACGATTTTCTACCTCTTGAATTGTTTCAGCCTTACCAAATGCAAACTCAATCGTTGTATAGGAAACTTCAAATAAAATAGCATCCTGACTTTTCGGATCCACTAACTGGATAGGACATCCAAAATCATCTACCTTTTCTACAGTAAAATCCAAAGTGGAAACTAAGTATCTGAATAAGTTCTTAATAACTTCAACATTTGTAGCATCCCCTTCTAAATTTGCAACAGGATATTCCAGCTCAACTCCAATAAACAATTTAGGATTTTCTTTAATATTTTTCAAATACCGATGCTTTAATAAATCGATAGAACGAGACATACTTCCCTACACTTTCATAATAAATTTTAAATAACTATTATTATACCAAAAATAATACAAAAAGGAACGAAGATTCATCAACGTTCCTTAACTCTATACTATACCGGCGGCCGGGGTCGAACCGGCACGTCCTTGCGGACACTGGATTTTGAGTCCAGCGCGTCTGCCAATTCCGCCACGCCGGCAAATAGTAACTGGGGTAGCTGGATTCGAACCAACGCATGAGGGAGTCAAAGTCCCTTGCCTTACCGCTTGGCTATACCCCAATAATATAAAATAGGCGAGTGATGGGGATCGAACCCACGCATGCCAGAGCCACAATCTGGTGTGTTAACCACTTCACCACACCCGCCATAATTTTATTAACACGGGCAGTAGGAATTGAACCCACACTGAAGGTTTTGGAGACCTTAGTTCTACCTTTAAACTATGCCCGTAAAATGGAAGGGGAGGGATTCGAACCCCCGAACCCGAAGGAGCGGATTTACAGTCCGCCGCGTTTAGCCTCTTCGCTACCCTTCCAAAATATAT
>NZ_AJJL01000042.1 GCF_000257905.1 Streptococcus mitis SK579 | reverse complement strand
ATTCTGAAACAGGGTGAGTTGAAAGAAAAATTCCCAGGTAAAGTGCCAGCGACAGTTCAAGTAACTAATGCGACAACTCCATCAGAAAATGATAAACAAAAGATTCTTGCAGCGGTGAAGGGTTCAAATCCACAAGAGGCAAATCGTATTAGTGGCTATGCACTTAAAGATAACGGTGCTGTATCAGATGGTAAAGTAACAGTAATTATTACCTATAAAGATGGCACAACAAATGAAGTGAAAGTGCCAGTATCGGATTCTGAAGCGTCTCAATCTGCCTCTGCCTCAGCATCGATAAGTGCAAGCCAGTCAGCATCGACAAGTGCGAGTCAATCAGCAAGCACTTCAGCTAGCCAGTCAGCATCAACGAGCGCAAGTACTTCAGCAAACACATCAGCAAGTACATCGGCATCAACAAGCGCAAGTACGTCAGCAAGCACATCGGCATCAACAAGCGCAAGTACTTCAGCAAGCACATCGGCTTCAACAAGCGCAAGTACGTCAGCAAGTACGTCAGCTTCAACAAGCGCAAGTACTTCAGCAAGTACGTCAGCTTCAACAAGCGCAAGCA
>NZ_AJJL01000041.1 GCF_000257905.1 Streptococcus mitis SK579 | reverse complement strand
TTTATAAATTAATCTTTTGCCAATAATGGCATTCCCTCATCCTAATAGATGATGGCAATCCATAACTATTCTATTCTAAATATCCAAAACCTGCATCACTGCATCAATCAATAGTTTTTTTGTAAAGTACCCTTGTTTCAAGGCATAACTCACTTTATATACATTTTCAACCATTTGTTGATAAACTTCTACTGTCGTTCCCTCTACAAGACGACTGGCTTCTTCCAAACTATCTACTACATAACCTAAGCCTTTTTCCTTTATGAAACCGGCATTTGAGAGATAGGATGGTACTACCACTGGAATTCCTGCCGCAAGATAAGTGCTGACTTTATGAGAGATATTCAAGCGATAGTAATCTGCCTCTTCAGCTGGATTTTCACTTGTTCCCCATACTAAGCCAAAGCCCCCCTCTGACAAAGCAAAAAGCAACTCTGGATCTGTTTTCCACCCTTTAAAGGAAACACTTGGATTATGATTCTCCTGATTAGACTCGGAAAAAATATCGAGTGGGGTTGAGTAAGTCCAGTTTGATAAGTGTTCAAAACGTTCTACACTACCCGCAAAAGATAGTTTTTTCTGAAAAGCAGGCTGTCTCAAAGGATAGTCATGAACATGATCCCACATGCCTTGGATAATAATCTTTTGAACTGTCAATCCTTCCTGAATCAGGCGTTCTTTCATGTTTTCTGAAGGAACAACTACTAGATCTGATTGGTTGTACATCTCAATGTACTCAGGCATTAAGTAATAATTGGATGGAAACATAAGGGGTGGCACATCATGGATAAAGGTAATGATTTTCGTGTTTAAAATCTTACATTTCCTGATAAAGGCCTGGTCATACTCCCTACCATTCCATGTAGGAGATTGATAAACAACGATATCCCCATATCCCAGCTTAGCTAAAACACCATCTAAACGGCTATTCAACTCTCCTTGACTATCACTATAGATATTATAAAAGTAAAAGCTAAGCTCGTGAAAGTCTAACTTTTTTGCAATTTTAACGGTTTCATTCTGGGCAATCAAAGCTGTACTCTGACCAGACATACCATAAATATTTGTAATATTAATTTTCATTTTGAATCTCTAATTTAGTATTTTTAAAACAAATCACTCACAGACTTAAAGTTCCTTCAAAAAATCGACCATAGCCTGAGGATTATCATGAGGAAATACTTGATCTACATGATAAGGATTGGCCACATTATCAAACGATAAAATTGTTTTCTTAGCTTCTTGAACCCATTCTAAAACATCAGGAAATTTAAACTCATGATTGATATCCAGATAAACATCACATTCTTCAATCATTTTCCTGCACATCCACCTCATAACAGTTGGATGCAACTTAATGTTCTCATAACTGGCTAGACTTCTGAGAATTTCTCCCATATCCGTAAAAGTTAAAATATGAATATCATACTCAGGTAAATGTTTAATGAGATAATCAATTTGTTCTAATTGCTGACTGCCTGTAATGATCAATGCTTGATATTTAGCTTTTTTCACGACAAGTTCTTCTTGACTATTTATTTGAGACCACTCTAGTTGATTATATTTCCACCAAACTTCACGTAGGCGGCCTACCGAATAAGTATTCCAAGGTTTATCGACAGACAAATAATGAATAATCGCTGGTAATGGGGTCAAAGGCAATTCAAAAATAAAATATTGTCCCCGACTATCCGCCAACTGATCATATCCAATCTGAAAATTATAGGTATCATCTAATAATACATAATTTTCCCCCATCACTAGATTGAGAACTGTTTGATCAGCTTCAAGTAAGTGTTCATGTTCTCTTTCAGTAATGTTAATGAGTTCCTGCTGGATTCCCTTATCCTTCCAATAGGCATTATTGATCAGTAACACTCCTGCATTAAATCTGTCTTCTAAACCATATATGATTTTGGCAGCAGCTAGAGGTTTATTGGTTAGATCAATAGAAAATAGATCTGTCAAATCACGTGTAACTACTAAGTCACAATCTAAATATAAAACAATATCTTCTGACACAAAACTCGGTATAAAATAACGAGCAAAGGTCATAAAGTTTATGTGCTGTCCAACAGGTGGTAAGCTCCAATTTCGCATATTACCTCCAAACAGCTTGATATCAACTATCTCACTATTTCGGTATGCCATTTTTTCCCTGACGGAGACAAACCACTCTTGGGGAATATCCTGATTAAAAATATAAACCTTGACATCACTATTATGATAGCAAATAGATTTTAAGGTAGTTTCGATTTGACGAATATAACCGTAATCTCCAGCTAACACAAATACTTTTTTATTCATTCACTACTCCTTGACTATAGCTTCACGATGATAGATGCATCATAAGCCGCATCGGCAACTAGCTGAATTTCTTGATCAAAATTATGCTCTGCGGTATGCTTGTGTGAGAATTTTACTTTTGAAGTTGCTCCCATCTTAAACCATTCATATTCAGAATCTATATGACCCAAATCAATCGCTTGTATGCCTTTTTGGCTTAAGTGATAAGCTAAAACCTTGGCTGTAGGACCAAGCATCAGGATCACTAGTTTACCATCCGCATGCTTTTCAATCGCTTCTTGAATAGCCTGAACTTTACTATAGGCATTTCTAGAAGGGCAGATGATACGCTCAACAGACTGAGCATTGTCAAAAAGATCGTTTCCAACTCCTGAACGTGAGTTTTCACCTTCGACGATCAAGATGTTTCGTTTATCCCAAAGTTTCTTTAATTTTTCAAAGTGGGCTACCGAAGTAGACTTATCTTTGAGGTCCATATAAGGGCGAGATATAAAAGTAGAACCATAGAAACTTGCTGTACATAAATTATGGTAAGCTTCTTGATAATGCTCTAAATGCTTTTGCCAAAAGTTAACAGCTTCGAGATTATAGCGTTCCAAGCCTTCAAAAACATCTGAGAGACAAACCAGCAATTCTGGAGAGCTTTCTCGTTGAATCATACTTCTAAGCTGTTCTGCCAATGTCTCATCGTAGTCTTGATAAGGAATCCCATGTCCCATCATAATATCCATTTCTCCATCTCCATAACGAATAACGGAAGAATGGTGTTCTAGTATATAATCAAGACTCTGCTGGATATCTAGTACCTTTGGGTAGGCTTGCAGCTTTTTTACAGGTAGCTCTCCATTTTTGCAATAGTTTTCAATAGCTAGAACCATCTCTTCAGGATGTGCTTGGTCATAAAGAAACTGACCTTGTTCACCATGGGCTACACTTTCAAAAGCAAATACTGGTTTTCCAGCTTGTCGGAAACGCCCAATGATCCCATCAACTTCGGATTCAGCATTGATATCCAGTAAAAAGTCACAGCCTTCAACCAAGCTATCAATCAAAGCTGGTTGCCCAGCAATATCTGACAAGACAGAGACATTTGGGTAGGCTAGTAGAGCTGTAATACTATCAGCCACCATAACGGGAGCTGCCACATAAAATTTGACATCTGGTAGATGTTCAATCAAGTAGCCCATATTTCTCAAGTCGCTTGAGAAGGTATAGACTAGAGCCGAATGTTGAACACCTGTATACTGGCTCACCTGATCTTTTGTCAGACAAGGCGTTACCTGACTCATGTCTGACCAATCTTGAGCATTATAATACCACCAAACATCTCGATAGATGGAGCGTTCATACAGTCCCCATGGTTTTCTCTCTGTCAAATAATGAATAATCGGTGGATAAGTCCCAGGTTCTGGTCGATAATCTGAGAAATGTGTGTGCAAGGTAATGCAGTTATATTTAAAGTCCAAAGCCAACCAACGATCTTTAAATAAGAGATTCAAGATACTTTGATCATCTTGAGCAACCTTGTCATGCAACTCATTAGTCATTTCAATCAACTGCTTGCGAACTTCTTCTTGCTTCCAAAGGCGATTATTGATGAGCAAGACACCTGCGTTGAATCCATGCTCATTAAAATATACTTGAGCCCCCAGATCTTTGACTGCTGCCAATGGATACTCTCCCAGTTCGACATCAAATAGGGGACTTAAGTCTCTTGTGACAACCAAATCACAGTCCAGATATAAGACCTTATCTTCCTCAACAAAATCAGAAATAAAGTAACGTAAAAATGTTGCATAGTGAATGTTAGTCTTATATTGGCTGATATGGGAGCTATTGACACGGGCATTAACGATTTCACAGTCTAACTTCTTTAATTTACGATTGAGATTGAAAAACCATTCTGTCGGAAAATCACTGTTAATCAAATAAAAACGAAGTCCTCGATTATGACAGCAGATGGATTTGATTGTCGTTAATACCTTATCTGCATATTGGTAGTTGGCTCCGAGTACAATTGCCTTCATGTCCATTTTATCTTTCTTTAACCCTTTAATTGCTTCTATCATTGGCTGCGGTGACTGAGAGGAAACAACTATTTGTTCCAATTGATTTTTGTTGGTCACATCAAAAGTCAATACTGGTCTACCTGCACTGATATAGCGATTGACGATAAAGTCCATCGAACTCCCCTTATGGATATCCAGATAGGCGTCTGACTTCTCAATCATTTCATCAATCACTGCCCCAACCATGCTGGGATACAAGTAAACATTAGGATATTTGTCCAAAGCCATTAGAATTGGACCCATATCTGTATAGGCTCCGATATGGAACCCAACATCAGGCAGAGCTTGGGCTAGTTCATCAATATACAGAAAATCCTGCGAATCTGTGAATGTAAATAGATTGATATTATGAAGGTCATAAACTCTCTTAATGGTAAAACAACCTGCATAATGGTCAGCAATTTGACCAAAACTAACATCTCGGAAAGCCCACCATAAGTCTCGATAACGATAGCCCATCAGAGTAGACCATGGTTTTCGATAGGTCGTATAATGGATGATCAAAGGCTCTTTATCCAACTCAAAGTGTGAATCCCAATGGCTATAGAATGCGATGACATCATGGCCAACTTGAAGATTAAAATGCTTATCCAACTCTAGCCAATGATTCTGGAAGACTAAATTGAAAATGGTCTGATCCCCATTGAAACCTTCTGTAGTAGTCTGTTCCAGGTAGGACATATACTCCACTGTCTTATCAAACAACAAGGAAGTAATATCTTTTTCTCTCCACTTTTGACAATCAATGACCAGCATCCCTGAGTTAAATCCATTGCCATCAACATCCCTTACTGCCGCTAAAGAGTAGTCACCCAAATCCAAGTCAAAGAGTGGACTCAAATCTCCATGCACAATAATATCACTATCTAAATAGACTACTCTATCTTCTGTAATCAGTCGTGGAATTAAGTATCGAGCATAAGCTATGGGGGAGATGTGCGCTTGGGTTTTCCACTCTGGATTAATCACATCACCGATAAAAATATCCTCTACAAGACTGCCTAACCTTTCCACTTGAATCTTGACTTCATGGAACCAATCGCTAGGGATATTCTGATGTAGAATGTAAATCTTAACCTGTTGATTATAATACAAAATAGACCTTATCGTCGTAAGCATCGGTGTGAGATAATTCTTATCCCCAGCAACTACAATCGCCTTCATATAAACCCTTCTCTCTATTCTTATGTTAAAACTTCCTACTGTAAGTTCAACCTTTTCTTCTCCCTAATATTCTGTCTGCTATCACAGAAGTCCCAGAAAACACAGCTTTTGAGTTTTACTATTACTTTTGACTGGGACAAATCTTCCAGTAAAAAATGGAGGTTTACTCTTCTTCGGAAAGAAGAAAATCTAGTTCTTCCATGCGACGCGTCTCTCCGCTTTCAGCCAGTCCATTTTCCAATGCTAAACGACGCCAGGATTTCAGATATTGTTTATGTTGCGTTAAATAATGACTAATATTATAGCCCTTTAATGCTAATAAGGCAATTCTTGCAATGCGAGCATCGTGATCATCACGCATCATTTTTTCTGTAAATGATTCATGAGAAATGCTTGTATTCCTTAGACGATAGCAGTAGGTATTTTTATGCGTATAGACTATCTTCTCAGCCTGTATATAACACTTATAATTTGTCGCAATATCTTCATTTAATTTTCCAACTGGGAAAGAAATATGTTCAAACAACTCTTTCTTAAATAGAATTCCCCAAGAAGTCTGAAAACTTAATGTTTTCCCCTCTAACACAGGTAGAATTTCTAACAGTTCCTTCGAACTATAAACTTTGTCATATTCTTCCCCGTATGTAAAGAAAAGATAGGTTTCCCTTTCCTCATCATAGATACAGTAACAAGATACTACGATATCTGCATCATATTGATTCTTTTTCTCAGATAAATTTTCTAGACAGGTAGATTCCAACCAATCATCCGAATCTACAAACGTGATAAAAGATCCTTCTGCACGTTCAATTCCATAGTTTCGAGCTGATGATAATCCACCATTTTCTTTCTCAAAATAGCGAAAACGAGAATCTTTAGCTGCATATTCTCTACAAATCTCTGCTGAATTATCTGGAGATCCATCATTGATCAACAAACACTCAAAATTTGTATAGGTTTGATTTCGAATGCTATCTAAACACATTCTCAAGTAGTTTTCAACATTATAGACGGGAACTATAACACTAATCAATTCCTGTACCATTTAACCATCACCTCTTTATTATTTTACATGAAGAATTAAAGATTTAGCCAAGTACATTGAAATTTTATGTCTTATAAATATCTAACAACATCTTCATATATTTGAATACCATTGGCATTTTCTATCCCCAACGCTTCCTTACATTGAATACGTACCTTCAAAAATTTTTTCGTTTCTTCAATATAGGTTTGTGGGTCTATGTTTCTTATGAGAAGATAAGGAATTCTACCCATTCTTATCTCCAAGTCATCCAACAAATCTTTATCCGTTAGTGTTCTAGCCCTAGTTGACGAATTATGTTGTCTAAAATTATACAATGGTTTATGAATATACAAATACTTATTAAGTCGCAAAAAAACTTTAAAATTAAATTCTAGGTCTTCTCCCATCACTCTCTGTTCATTGAAAACTAGAGAGTGAAGCAAAGATCGTTTAAATAACTTTCCCCAGGAAACATTAAATGTACTATCAAAACTTTCTCTATATGGTAATTCAGCTAACAACTCATCGCCAGTATATATTTTTTCATAGTAGTCTTGATCCAACACATGAAAATAATAGCAACCATCACTCACACTATATTTTTTATAAGTAGCAACGGCTACATCTGCACCATACTCTATCATTTTTAGATACAAAATTTCTAAATAATTCGGCTCCAACCAATCATCTGGGTCTACAAATGTAATATAATCACCAATCGCATGTTTCATACCTAAGTTTCGAGCTGATGATACCCCACCATTTTCTTTCTCAAAATAGCGAAAACGCGAATCTTTAGCTACATATTCTCTACAAATCTCTGCTGAATTATCTGGAGATCCATCATTGATCAACAAACACTCAAAATTCTTATAGGTTTGATTTTGAATGCTATCTAAACACATTCTCAAGTAGTTTTCAACATTATAGATGGGAACTATAACACTAATCAATTCATTTTCCATTCAATTCTTCCCCTAGAAATTTCCGAATAGCTTCTACCATCTTATCTGGTTCAGCTGATGAAAATACGCGACTTCTTCCACTTGAATCATGACTGGTATTATCAAAAGTAAAAATCGGTTTATCTCGTTTCTGAACTTCCTCGATAATATTGGCAATCTCACCTCCATGATTGATATCTAGGTAAAAATCCATCTTATCCAGGGTTTCCTTCATATTAAAAGGATTAAAATTTGGAAAAAGTGACAGATTCAAGTGTGATTGAAAATCAACGACAAAGGGGGCAAAATTTGTATGCGCCAAAATCGTAAAGTGCACTTCCGGCAATTCCGATAAGAGATAGTCCAATGATTCCATAAAGGCACTATTTGTAAAAATACAAGTATGATATAAGGGAGCTCCCACTAATTCGTTAAAAGAACGCTTAGTAATATCTGAACTTAACAATACATCGTTCCAGTTCAAACCATAATAAAACCACCATAGTTTACGAAAACGTGTCAAGGTCAAATGAGCCCATGGTTTATATTCTGTGGTATAGTGGATAATCTTTGGTTCGTAATTTCCGTAATAGTCAGATTGGTACCATTCCCTATTCCCACTTAAATGGAGAAATTGATCCAAACCAACCATGAAATTGTACTCTTTATCCAAATGTAGCCACTGATCACCGAAATACATGTTGAGAACACCTTGATCCCCATAGACATGTTCATGGTGTTGGGCTGTCAACTCTAGTAGACTTTGTGTTGAATTTTTTTCTCGCCATTTTTTGGCATCAATCAAGAGCATACCTGCATTAAAGGTTGTTAACCAACCATCATGATCAAAATCTTGAACAGCTGCGATAGCGTAGCCCTGTAAATCTAAGGTGAATAAGTCATCTAATTTTGAATGGACAATCATATCCGAGTCTAAATAGAGAACCCTGTCTTCTTGTACTTCATCTGCTATAAAATATCTAAAGAAAGTGGCATAGGATAGGCTTACATTCGGCAAGTGGAAATCACGAAGATTGTGAGCTGTTTTTTTGACATTGACAATCTCAGAACCAACAACCTTCAGACGATTTCTCATCAATTGAAACCATTCGCTAGGTAGGTCGTCGTTAAACACATAAAATTTCACTTCATGATTATGAACCGAAACTGACTTTATCACGGTTTCTACCTTATCAAGGTAATGAAGATCAGCTCCAAGAGCTATCACTTTTTGATACAATTTCATTCCTTTTCTCCACTGTCAATTTTTTCTAGTTGGTCACGAATGGCCATCACCATATTTTCTTTATCCTCTAGGCTAAACACTTGAACTCCTTCAGCAGTTCGATGGACTACTGTGTCAAATGCAAATATCGACTTCCCGATTGCCAAAGCGCGCTCGACAATATTATCTACCTCTCCCCAACGATTGATATCTAAGTAAAAGTCCGCTCTCTGCAATAAATCTTCAATGATATCATCATGATGAACATTGGTATATATGTTCACATTCTCATAACGATTAAAACTTTCCAGATACTCTGAAACATTTGTTTTAGCAGCTATATGAAATGCCACCTCAGGAAGTTCTTGTACAAGATAGTCTAAATGTTCTAAAGTATCTGAAGCCGTCAAAGTAAAAGCATGAAACTGATGCTGTTTTCTAGGAATGATTTTTAAATCCTCTTGAGAAGTAACGATAGAATTAGCTGGTATATCTTTATAAATCAAAGCATTTGCCCCAATAATTACATTATCTCCAATGGTGACACCTTTCAAAATGACAACATTAGCTCCAATCCAACAATTTTTCCCTATGGTTATCTTAGCAAAGCTGAATTGAATTTTTTCAATATGGTAATTGGAGTATTTATGATTGTGATCAAAAATCCGTACTCCATCACCAAACATGGTATCTTTCCCAATCTCAATTTCTTTACAACAACGAATTGTACAATGCTCATTAAAAAAAACTCTATCTCCTAGTTTCAGTTTAGCATCATTACCCACTTCTAAACTTGTAAATGAACGAAAGGTAATATCCGTCCCAAAATCAAGATGAGCACTTGGAGATACTTCGACATGGTGATAATCTCCAATGAATTGTACTGCATTTCTAAAATCCATACCTTATTCTCGATTCTTTCATTTTATATCATTTGTTGACCAAAAACATCATTCTCATTGTTTTGGAGCAATTGATTGTTGATAACCTAATTCTCCTATAATCTTCATGTGATAGCAAATCAAGCATCTCTATATAATACATCCATTTTTAGATACAAAAATCTACTATATATTATACCATTTTTGCACACTTTCATAAAGTGAGATAAGCCTCATAAGCTTATTTTTTCTAGCTCTTGACAATAACTATTAAATTTCAACTGATTTATATTCAATTAAAATCAAAGGTCGCTCCTTTTAGCAGCAGCCTGTTTAAGAAATATCGTAGTCCAAGTATAAACTTGGAGATTTACCCGTTAATCAATGAACCTTACTCTATTCTAGGAAAGCAAGAAAATAGCCTCTAACGAAACCTATAATATATATGTTTGTGCAGTGGAAATTTCTGCTTTTTTTGATTTTAAACGAGTCTTACGAATCAACAAAACTCCAACCAGCTAATATAGTAGATTGAATCTAGAACAGTACACTACAACTGCTAAAAATATTTCTAGAAATTAGTTTGACTTTTCTAATCTCTCTGTTCACATCTTATTTCAATCCACTATACTCACTTCCTATAGACAAAAACCTCCAAGAATTTTACAATCCTTGGAGGCTTTCTCATAGCTTACCTAGTCTTTTAGCAACTTTATAAAACAAGGCTTACTCTTCATCATCGCGCTTACGACGTTTAGCTACTAATCCTAATCCTGTTAGACCTGCTACAACTCCTAGGAGCAGGTTTGTAGCCGAAGTTGCTGTTCCAGTATTTGGAAGTTGCTTACGTGTCTTAGTGGTATCAGTTTGAGGAGCTTGACTAGTCGAATGAATCATAGATGCGCTTGTGCTTGCTGATTCTGACGCGCTTGTGCTTG
>NZ_AJJL01000040.1 GCF_000257905.1 Streptococcus mitis SK579 | reverse complement strand
CTGTATTGATCGGTTATAGTGGGACCAACTTTGCTGAGCTAGGTATCTATATAACCCTGTTCTTTCTGACTCCACTTATGGAAGAGCTAATCTATAGAGGATTACTGCAACACGCCTTTTTTAAGCATTCGAGATTTGGCCTTGATTTGCTTCTTCCGTCAATTTTATTTGCTCTTCCTCATTTTTCAAGCCTGCCTAGTTTGTTAGATATCTTCGTCTTTGCAACATCTGGAATCATCTTTGCTAGTTTGACCCGATATACCAAGAGCATTTATCCATCCTATGCGGTGCATGTGATTAATAATATTTTCGCGACTTTACCATTTTTGCTGACTTTTTTACACAGGGTATTTAGCTAAAAATAGTAGATTAAAAATAATTATCGATTTTAAGAAGTGAATAATGGAATTTAATATTATTCACTTCTTATTAGTTGATTGGGAAGATTGTACTCTTTGAGTAATTTAAGATGTTTCAATGACAATTCAAGATTTATATGAAAAACTTTAACAAATAGTGATATACTAAAATTGCCAATTGCAACAGGATAACAATTAAAATTAAAAATAAAAAAGGAGGTATTCGTTATGAATACAAAAACGATGTCACAATTTGAAATGATGGATACTGAGATGCTTGCGAAAGTTGAAGGAGGTTTCGGAGGTTGGGGAGATATGGTTGCTGGTTTATTGGGTGGGTTAGCACCTTCTCCAACTTTGGATCAATTAAATGGTAAGTGGCCTATTATACATTTTTCAAAACCATGTGGTCCTTATGGTATAGGGGGAACTCCAAACTCATGTAATGGTATTTAAAAAGGATTGAAGCTATGAAGGCAAAATATGGGAATCAAATTGTTGATGTTTGGGAAATTGGTCAAGCAACTCCTAAACCAAGTTGGGTAGAGGAAGCTTTTCAAAAAAATTATATGGTTTGGTTGGATAATCATGTGCGCATTCTAATGGCAGGTCTTAACACTTCTCTCGAAACGAATATCAAGTTTGGTCTAGTTGGAACAGTTGGAGGAGGATTCGCTGGTTATGGGATGTATGTTCTTGGTTATCCAGGTGATTATATAGATATCACCAATCATAGAGTTGTTTCTGCTAAAACATTTCAT
>NZ_AJJL01000039.1 GCF_000257905.1 Streptococcus mitis SK579 | reverse complement strand
GCTGTCTTTTAGGTATTCAACCTCATCCTTAGCTGGAACCTTGACCACTGTCGGTTTTGGTGGGACTATCACTGCTGGTTCTTCATGCGGAATAAGACTGCCGTCTGCAGGGTTAACAGTATAGATTGTGGTTACTGTCCTTGTTCCTGGTGTACCAGCTGTTGTTACATTAGCTTCACCTTTAGCTCTTGTGACGTCTTTTTCATAACGAACACTTGGCTGTAATGGCGTAACAACAACTGTAGCTTTAGCGCCATTTTGTTTGAACACTTCCTTTTTCTCTGTTGGAGTAAGGGTACCTGTGCTTGCATTCACTTCGTATGTGGTAGTCTTTTTAACCACATCATCGCCTTCTTTGAGGTATTCAACCTCATCCTTAGCTGGGACCCTGACCACTGTAGGAGTTGAAGAGACTACCACCGCCGGTTCTTCATGCGGAATGAGGCTGCCATCTGTAGGATTGACAGTATAGGTTGTGGTTACTGTACTTGTCCCTGGCGTACCAGCTACTGTTACATTAGTTTCACCTTTGGCTCTTGTGGTGTCTTTTTCATAACGAACACTTGGCTCTATGGATGTAACGATAACTTTAGATTTAGCGCCATTTCGCTTGAAGATTTCTGTTGTCTCTGTTGGAGTAAGGGCACCTGTG
>NZ_AJJL01000038.1 GCF_000257905.1 Streptococcus mitis SK579 | reverse complement strand
CCCGTGCTTGTCTCTACTTATCTGTTTCTATCTCGTCAGTTTTTAAATTTTTCCGTAGTTTTCCAATTTCTTTTAGTAGTTATTAACTTGGCTTCTATTTTGGCTACTGTTTATCTCACTAGGGAAATGAGGATAAGAGAATTTGAAGATGATGATTTTGTTAGTCCTAGAACCAATCAACTCATGTTCATCGGCTTGACAGGCTTTATGTCTATTATTTGTTTGTATAGAGGTATCATAGCAACAGAAGCCTACCAACAAATAATCGCATATATTGGCGCTGTTCTCTGCTTAATTATCATGCTTCTGCTTATGTGGGGCTTGAAGTATTATAAAAAGTAGAGCTTAATAAAGTATAAAGGGGTAAGTGTTTTCGAAATACTTACCCTTTTATAATGAAGTTTTTGCAATTCAAGATGTTTTGATGACCATTTAAGATTTATATGAATTTGTAATCTTAAATAAGGTAAGATAAAAATAACAAATGTAAAGGAGTATTCTTATGAAGAATCAAAAGATAAAATCGCTATTACTTGTACCACTTGTATTTGCATCTATTACTACGGGTGTTGTATATGCAGAAGAACAGCCTACTACTTCATCTATCCAGGCGAATGATAGTTCTGTTGTGGCACCAGATTTGCCATCGGCTAAGGAAAAGGTGGAGCATAAACCTTCTGTTGTAACCCCAGAAGAGTATGAGAAGAATGTTACGGACTTTAAAAAGATAGATATTGAAGCTGTACGTCAATCTTTTACAGAGGATCAATTGGAACATACTATTTATTTTGGTAGAAAAACTTGCTCTCATTGTCGTCAATTTTCTCCTGAATTGAAAGAATTTAATAACTTGATTGAAAAGAAGTTAGAGTATTATGATTTGGATGGTAAGGATTTTGATGGGGAAGCGAGAGAGTTTCTATTTAAAAAAGTCGGTATTCCAGGAACACCAACAATTTTGTATTTAAAAAATGGACATCCGATATCTGGATGGGTTGGTGGCGGAGCAACTGCACAGCAGGTGTATGATTATATGTACTCGAGAAACTCACCTAAGCAAACGGAGACAGTGAAACCTTCTGAGGAAACAGTAACTGAAAGTGTCCGTGATGAGAATACAAGAAGTGACAGCATGAGTATTAGTAATAAAGTTGTAAGTGACATCAAAGGTATGAGTGATGAAAAAAGAACCGAAATGAAAATATCCAATGATAAACCCAATTCTAATAGCGAAAATAGTGGGAAAGTGGAGAGTACAAACTCAACTTCTGAAGCTAAAACTACTCAATCTGACAATTTAGCAATGTTGGACAATAAGAATCAATTGGAAACTCCCAACCCTATTTTTGATGTTGCTCAAGAAAATAAAACTTCTTCAACTGATGTTAAGGGGACTGATTATGTAAGCAAATCTATTACTTCGAATGAAAAATTATTACCGAAAACAGGAGAGGAAGAAAGTTACCAACTGATTCGACTGGCTGTCGCGTTTTTTATGGCTTCTATAATGATTAAAGTGAAACAAAAAATTCATAAATAAAAATAGATGGTAAACAGGTGCAATGATATTATTTGTTTGTAATAACATATGGCTAACATTTGCCTATAGACACGAGTGAGGAAATAGATGTATTTAGTTTATATATAAAAGATTATAATTGTATATGAAATGAATGGTAAAAGGGAAAGTATTTCCTAAATGCTTTCTTTTTCAATTCTTTTAACGCCTCAAGATGTTTTGATGACTATTTACGATTTGGATGAAAAAAATTAAAAAATAATGATATACTAAACTTGTCAAGGTTGTAGCCGAAAGTGGAATATCAACTCTTATAGGGGAGAAAACTAACTACTTTTAGAGGCTTTAATAGTGGTTGATGCATAGGTAAAAAAGAATGGTAAATAGTTAGTATTAGCGAAAGTAGAAAATCGAAAATGAAAGGAAAATTATCATGAGTAAAAATAGTAGAACAGAAAAAGTTAGAGTAACAGAAAGTGCAGATTTTGGAGCATATTTTTTAATTATAGCAGTTGTAGCCGTCGGTGCGCTTGCTTATTTTTCAGAAGATTTTGGACCAAGGTGGGCAAAAGTTATAGAAATAGTCGGAGCGCCGTTTTCTTTAGGTTTAGGTTTTTTTGCTTTTGATAAAGGTTTTGAACGGCTAAACGATTATAAAAAGAATAAAAGAAAAGAAGACGAAGAGGAAGAAAAAAACAACAATCAGAACTAAAAAATGTAAAATAAAGGGGTAAAAAATGGCAAGGAAAAAGAAGTAACAAAGAAGCATCCCATGTGAATACAAAAACAATGTTTCAATTTGTAGAAGCTAACAGATAAAGTTTCTCTTTATCCAGTTTGACTTTTGCCATAGTATATGAGGTATCCTATATGAATAAGAAATCCTTTTTTATCATCTGTTCTACGTTGATTATAGCATCGAATCTTCTCATGATTTCCGTGGTAAACAAGGGAGAAGAAACAGGAAGCAATCTGTTTGTGATTGCTATAGCCTGTGTTATGTTACCAGCCTTTTTATATGCAGTTGAAAATCAACTGACTTCATTGGTAAGAGTAGAATCAATACTCCTGATTCAGCTGACAGTTATATCCCTACTCCGTCTTATCAACAGAATAGGGAGGACGCCTGAAATCCTCAACATTATCATTACCCTTATCGCTTTGGCAAGTGGGACAGCTGCTATCCTTGTTGCAATCATGAGAATATATGAGAACAGACGGAAGTGAGGGTGAGTAGTTTTCTATTTTGTATTTTCACATTGTCAAGTTCCCTCAGGGCAAGTATGTTTTTCATGCTTGCTTTTTAAATTTTTTACAATTCAAGATGTTTTGATGACCATTCAAGATTTGAATGAAAAAAATTCATAAACAGTGATATACTAAACTTGTCAAAGTTGCAACAGGACAAAAATTAAACATAAAAAAGGAGATATTCGTCATGGATACAAAAATGATGTCACAACTTGCAGTTATGGATAATGAAATGCTTGCTCGTATAGAGGGTGGGGATGTATCTGATATTTATAGAGGGTACGCTAATCAGGTAAGTCCATTCGGTTCTTACCCTCCTATATTAAAAAATTCAGGTCCTTTTCCAGTAAGTGGTTACTGCCCGCGTGGTTATCATGACCGTGGTTATATAGGAGCAGGTTTCCATTTATGTGGAATATAGGCTGAAATACAAGAAATGAGGAAGAATTTCTATGAAAAAGTATCAACTTCTATTTAAAATAAGTGCAGTCTTCTCTTACTTATTTTTCGTATTTGGTCTTTCTCAGCTGACGCTTATAGTCCAAAATTATTGGCAATTTTCTTCCCAGATTGGCAATTTCGTCTGGATTCAAAATCTCTTGAGTTTGCTATTTAGT
>NZ_AJJL01000037.1 GCF_000257905.1 Streptococcus mitis SK579 | reverse complement strand
TTATAGAGACCTTTTTATATTAGTAAGTACAAGATTGAGTGCATAGTGGAATGTTTTATCTTTTGTGATAAAAAGTATCAAGAGATAGTAGATTCCACAAGTTGCAATAGTCGAGAGAACCATGAGGATCATATTGAGGTTGACTGTATAAGAGTTGATTTGGAAAAGGAATTTAAATGTGAAATAGATGGGAATGAATCCGAGCGATACAATAGTATAGCGTGTTAAAGTAGTAAAGATTTCTTTTAAGTCAAGTAGATGATGTTTCTTGATAAAGTAAATTTCTAGTAGAACAACTACGGTTTCTGCAATAATAGTAGTAGCAATGTAATACTCTGGTGCAAAAATATTATTGAAATACAAGAGACTGTTGAGTAGGATATTTGCACCGCCACCAATAAAGTAAAAGGCTGTTAAACGATTTTCGTGGTCGTTGATGAAGATAATTTGTTTACCAAGGATTAACTCAATGGCCCAAATGATAGTCCGAAAAGCGAAGACACTAGTCACAATACCAGCTTCAAGGTATTTTTCAGAAGAGTAGATGACAGTTGCGTAGTTCCCTAATACCATAATCCCAATACTGGTTTGAATGATGAGGAAGTAAAAGAGGGCAGCGCCTTGATTTAGAAGATTCTTATAGGACTCGTAGTCTTTCTTACCGAGATAGTAGCTGAGACGTGGAATACTGACGTTGATAGCTCCACTCAGGACACTGGCAATCAACATGACGATGCTGGAAGCAATGGTGTAATAAGAAATATAGTTTTCATCAGGCTCTTTGGTGATAAACATTCTGTCAAGCAATGTGTAGAGCATATTGCTTGATAGAAGCAACATGGTCAAGAGCGGTTTAGATGCTTTGACTAATTCGACAAGACCAATCTTAACAAAGGAAACTTCTCGCTTAATCCAGAGAAAGCTGAGTAGATAGTTGAGAATCGTCGTTGCACTCATAATGATTGCATAAGGTACGATATCATTTGGAGTTTTTACAAAGGTGAAGATAGCGACCAACATGGCAATCCGAATGATCAATGTTTTGTATAAGATAAATGCATAATTTTCATAAGCTTCGTTCATCCATTCGATATAAAGGAATTGGAAGAGAGCCTGGACACCAAGTATATAGTAGAGTTCTTTGAAATTTTCAATACTATTATCCATGTAAATAAACAAAAAGTAGGTACTTGTTGTAAGGACAGAAGTAATTACAGATATATAGAATAACTTGGAGAAGACATAATTAATCTTATCTTTATCATCCTTGACCTTACTGATAGCTCGAATTCCGTAGTTATAGATTCCAAATGCGGCTAAAGGAATGACAAAGCTAGCCTAGGTATTTGCGGTATTGAAATAACCGTAATTGGATTTGCTGAGAATCCGTGTCAGATAGGGATTAGTTATCAGCGGAAAAACGATATTGAGAACATTGACTAGTAAGCTAGCCAGTGCATTAACTTTTATATTTTTCATTGTACTTTCTTTCTTTCTTGTATTGTAAAATGGTCTCTAGTATTATATCACATTCTCGCTTCATTCTTTTGATAAAATCGTAAAAATCTAGTATAATAGATAGAACTGAAAGTATGAGGTTACTAGTAATGAAAATGAAACAAATTAGTGATACAACTTTGAAAATCACGATGTCTTTAGAGGATTTGATGGATCGTGGCATGGAGATTGCTGACTTTCTTGTTCCTCAAGAAAAAACAGAAGAATTCTTCTATGCTATCTTGGATGAGTTAGAGATGCCTGAGAGCTTTTTGGATACAGGTATGTTGAGCTTCCGTGTGACTCCAAAACCGGATAAGGTCGATGTCTTTGTAACCAAATCAAAGATTGACCAAAATCTAGATTTTGAAGATTTATCGGATTTACCAGATATGGAAGAATTGGCCCAAATGTCGCCGGATGAATTTATCAAAACATTGGAAAAAAGCATCGCGGACAAAACCAAGGATGATATCGAAGCGATTCAATCTCTAGAGCAAGTCGAAGCCAAGGAAGAAGAGCAGGAGCAGGCTGAACAGGAAGTTGAGATCAAGAAAGAGCCTTACATCTATTACATCCTTTCTTTTGTAAACTTAGCTGATTTGGTAGCTTTTGCCAAGACAGTGACTTTTGAGATGGAAACTTCTGAACTCTACAAGATGAATGAGCGCTATTATTTGACCATTTTAGTGGATATTGAAAATCATCCAAGTCCATATCCAGCTTGGCTCTTGGCCCGTATGCGCGAGTTTGCGGAAGATAGTGATATCAGTCGTTCAGTCTTGCAGGAGTATGGTCAAGTCTTGATGAATCACGATGCAGTGATCAATTTGCAAAAGATTGGATAATCATTTCTGGAAAATTATTTCTAGATTTTAGGAAGAGCGAATCATCAGAT
>NZ_AJJL01000036.1 GCF_000257905.1 Streptococcus mitis SK579 | reverse complement strand
AAAAAAAGTTTCAAAAAAGTGTTGACAAGCGAAAGCGACTGTGATATACTAATATAGTTGTCACTTGAGAGAAGCGAGTGACAAAGACCTTTGAAAACTGAACAAGACGAACCAATGTGCAGGGCACTACAACAACTGTTGTAGTACTGAACAATGAAAAAACAATAAATCTGTCAGTGACAGAAATGAGTGAGAACTCAAACTTTTAATGAGAGTTTGATCCTGGCTCAGGACGAACGCTGGCGGCGTGCCTAATACATGCAAGTAGAACGCTGAAGGAGGAGCTTGCTCTTCTGGATGAGTTGCGAACGGGTGAGTAACGCGTAGGTAACCTGCCTGGTAGCGGGGGATAACTATTGGAAACGATAGCTAATACCGCATAATAGCAGTTGTTGCATGACAACTGTTTGAAAGGTGCAATTGCACCACTACCAGATGGACCTGCGTTGTATTAGCTAGTTGGTGGGGTAACGGCTCACCAAGGCGACGATACATAGCCGACCTGAGAGGGTGATCGGCCACACTGGGACTGAGACACGGCCCAGACTCCTACGGGAGGCAGCAGTAGGGAATCTTCGGCAATGGACGGAAGTCTGACCGAGCAACGCCGCGTGAGTGAAGAAGGTTTTCGGATCGTAAAGCTCTGTTGTAAGAGAAGAACGAGTGTGAGAGTGGAAAGTTCACACTGTGACGGTATCTTACCAGAAAGGGACGGCTAACTACGTGCCAGCAGCCGCGGTAATACGTAGGTCCCGAGCGTTGTCCGGATTTATTGGGCGTAAAGCGAGCGCAGGCGGTTAGATAAGTCTGAAGTTAAAGGCTGTGGCTTAACCATAGTACGCTTTGGAAACTGTTTAACTTGAGTGCAAGAGGGGAGAGTGGAATTCCATGTGTAGCGGTGAAATGCGTAGATATATGGAGGAACACCGGTGGCGAAAGCGGCTCTCTGGCTTGTAACTGACGCTGAGGCTCGAAAGCGTGGGGAGCAAACAGGATTAGATACCCTGGTAGTCCACGCCGTAAACGATGAGTGCTAGGTGTTAGACCCTTTCCGGGGTTTAGTGCCGTAGCTAACGCATTAAGCACTCCGCCTGGGGAGTACGACCGCAAGGTTGAAACTCAAAGGAATTGACGGGGGCCCGCACAAGCGGTGGAGCATGTGGTTTAATTCGAAGCAACGCGAAGAACCTTACCAGGTCTTGACATCCCTCTGATCGCTCTAGAGATAGAGTTTTCCTTCGGGACAGAGGTGACAGGTGGTGCATGGTTGTCGTCAGCTCGTGTCGTGAGATGTTGGGTTAAGTCCCGCAACGAGCGCAACCCCTATTGTTAGTTGCCATCATTTAGTTGGGCACTCTAGCGAGACTGCCGGTAATAAACCGGAGGAAGGTGGGGATGACGTCAAATCATCATGCCCCTTATGACCTGGGCTACACACGTGCTACAATGGCTGGTACAACGAGTCGCAAGTCGGTGACGGCAAGCTAATCTCTTAAAGCCAGTCTCAGTTCGGATTGTAGGCTGCAACTCGCCTACATGAAGTCGGAATCGCTAGTAATCGCGGATCAGCACGCCGCGGTGAATACGTTCCCGGGCCTTGTACACACCGCCCGTCACACCACGAGAGTTTGTAACACCCGAAGTCGGTGAGGTAACCGTAAGGAGCCAGCCGCCTAAGGTGGGATAGATGATTGGGGTGAAGTCGTAACAAGGTAGCCGTATCGGAAGGTGCGGCTGGATCACCTCCTTTCTAAGGAAAAGGAACTGCGCATTGGTCTTGTTTAGTCTTGAGAGGTCTTGTGGGGCCTTAGCTCAGCTGGGAGAGCGCCTGCTTTGCACGCAGGAGGTCAGCGGTTCGATCCCGCTAGGCTCCATTGGTGAGAGATCACCAAGTAATGCACATTGAAAATTGAATATCTATATCAAATAGTAACAAGAAAATAAACCGAAAACGCTATAGTATTAATAAGAGTTTATGACTGAAAGGTCAAAAATAAGGTTAAGTTAATAAGGGCGCACGGTGGATGCCTTGGCACTAGGAGCCGAAGAAGGACGTGACAAACGACGATATGCCTTGGGTAGCTGTAAGTAAGCGATGATCCAGGGATTTCCGAATGGGGGAACCCAACAGGTACTACCTGTTACCCGCATCTGTTAAGGATGTGAGGAGGAAGACGCAGTGAACTGAAACATCTAAGTAGCTGCAGGAAGAGAAAGCAAAAGCGATTGCCTTAGTAGCGGCGAGCGAAACGGCAGGAGGGCAAACCGAAGAGTTTACTCTTCGGGGTTGTAGGACTGCAATGTGGACTCAAAGATTATAGAAGAATGATTTGGGAAGATCAGCCAAAGAGAGTAATAGCCTCGTATTTAAAATAGTCTTTGTACCTAGCAGTATCCTGAGTACGGCGGGACACGCGAAATCCCGTCGGAATCTGGGAGGACCATCTCCCAACCCTAAATACTCCCTAGTGACCGATAGTGAACCAGTACCGTGAGGGAAAGGTGAAAAGCACCCCGGGAGGGGAGTGAAATAGAACCTGAAACCGTGTGCCTACAACAAGTTCGAGCCCGTTAATGGGTGAGAGCGTGCCTTTTGTAGAATGAACCGGCGAGTTACGTTATGATGCGAGGTTAAGTTGAAGAGACGGAGCCGTAGGGAAACCGAGTCTGAATAGGGCGAATTAGTATCATGACGTAGACCCGAAACCATGTGACCTACCCATGAGCAGGTTGAAGGTGCGGTAAGACGCACTGGAGGACCGAACCAGGGCACGTTGAAAAGTGCTTGGATGACTTGTGGGTAGCGGAGAAATTCCAAACGAACTTGGAGATAGCTGGTTCTCTCCGAAATAGCTTTAGGGCTAGCGTCGACATTAGAGATTCTTGGAGGTAGAGCACTGTTTGGGTGAGGGGTCCATCCCGGATTACCAATCTCAGATAAACTCCGAATGCCAATGAATTATGGTCGGCAGTCAGACTGCGAGTGCTAAGATCCGTAGTCGAAAGGGAAACAGCCCAGACCACCAGCTAAGGTCCCAAAATAATTGTTAAGTGGAAAAGGATGTGGGGTTGCACAGACAACTAGGATGTTAGCTTAGAAGCAGCTATTCATTCAAAGAGTGCGTAATAGCTCACTAGTCGAGTGACCCTGCGCCGAAAATGTACCGGGGCTAAAACAATTTACCGAAGCTGTGGATACCTTTATAGGTATGGTAGGAGAGCGTTCTATGTGTGAAGAAGGTGTACCGTGAGGAGTGCTGGAACGCATAGAAGTGAGAATGCCGGTATGAGTAGCGAAAGACAGGTGAGAATCCTGTCCACCGTAAGACTAAGGTTTCCAGGGGAAGGCTCGTCCGCCCTGGGTTAGTCGGGACCTAAGGAGAGACCGAAAGGTGTATCCGATGGACAACAGGTTGATATTCCTGTACTAGAGTATGTAGTGATGGAGGGACGCAGTAGGCTAACTAAAGCAGACGACTGGAAGAGTCTGTCTAAGCAGTGAGGTGTGATATGAGTCAAATGCTTATATCTATAACATTGAGCTGTGATGGGGAGCGAAGTTTAGTAGCGAAGTTAGTGACGTCACACTGCCAAGAAAAGCTTCTAGCGTTTAAACATACTCTACCCGTACCGCAAACCGACACAGGTAGTCGAGGCGAGTAGCCTCAGGTGAGCGAGAGAACTCTCGTTAAGGAACTCGGCAAAATGACCCCGTAACTTCGGGAGAAGGGGTGCTGATTTAGGTCAGCCGCAGTGAATAGGCCCAAGCAACTGTTTATCAAAAACACAGCTCTCTGCTAAATCGTAAGATGATGTATAGGGGGTGACGCCTGCCCGGTGCTGGAAGGTTAAGAGGAGTGCTTAGCGTAAGCGAAGGTATGAATTGAAGCCCCAGTAAACGGCGGCCGTAACTATAACGGTCCTAAGGTAGCGAAATTCCTTGTCGGGTAAGTTCCGACCCGCACGAAAGGCGTAATGATTTGGGCACTGTCTCAACGAGAGACTCGGTGAAATTTTAGTACCTGTGAAGATGCAGGTTACCCGCGACAGGACGGAAAGACCCCATGGAGCTTTACTGCAGTTTGATATTGAGTGTCTGTACCACATGTACAGGATAGGTAGGAGTCTATGAGATCGGGACGCCAGTTTCGAAGGAGACGATGTTGGGATACTACCCTTGTGTTATGGCCACTCTAACCCAGATAGGTGATCCCTATCGGAGACAGTGTCTGACGGGCAGTTTGACTGGGGCGGTCGCCTCCTAAAAGGTAACGGAGGCGCCCAAAGGTTCCCTCAGAATGGTTGGAAATCATTCGCAGAGTGTAAAGGTATAAGGGAGCTTGACTGCGAGAGCTACAACTCGAGCAGGGACGAAAGTCGGGCTTAGTGATCCGGTGGTTCCGTATGGAAGGGCCATCGCTCAACGGATAAAAGCTACCCTGGGGATAACAGGCTTATCTCCCCCAAGAGTTCACATCGACGGGGAGGTTTGGCACCTCGATGTCGGCTCGTCGCATCCTGGGGCTGTAGTCGGTCCCAAGGGTTGGGCTGTTCGCCCATTAAAGCGGCACGCGAGCTGGGTTCAGAACGTCGTGAGACAGTTCGGTCCCTATCCGTCGCGGGCGTAGGAAATTTGAGAGGATCTGCTCCTAGTACGAGAGGACCAGAGTGGACTTACCGCTGGTGTACCAGTTGTCTTGCCAAAGGCATCGCTGGGTAGCTATGTAGGGAAGGGATAAACGCTGAAAGCATCTAAGTGTGAAACCCACCTCAAGATGAGATTTCCCATGATTTTATATCAGTAAGAGCCCTGAGAGATGATCAGGTAGATAGGTTAGAAGTGGAAGTGTGGCGACACATGTAGCGGACTAATACTAATAGCTCGAGGACTTATCCAAAGTAACTGAGAATATGAAAGCGAACGGTTTTCTTGATTTGAATAGATATTCAATTTTGAGTAGGTATTACTCAGAGTTAAGTGACGATAGCCTAGGAGATACACCTGTACCCATGCCGAACACAGAAGTTAAGCCCTAGAACGCCGGAAGTAGTTGGGGGTTGCCCCCTGTGAGATATGGAAGTCGCTTAGC
>NZ_AJJL01000035.1 GCF_000257905.1 Streptococcus mitis SK579 | reverse complement strand
CGAAGAATGGAGCCACAACTCCGTATGATAAGGCTGTAGCCCAATAACCACTGCGTTCTGATTTTGCTAAACGCGGTAAAACCAATGCCTGTGTAGACCAAGAGAAGGCAAAGGCTACATTTCCTTCTCCAGAAAGCATGAAGCGTTCTAATGGCGTCAAATCTCCTTGGGTAGCCGGTTGAATATTCATAATGTCAGTGATAGGAACGGCGACAAAGCAGATTCCAACGATAATGAGACCGACAATCAATAAGGCGATAACCAAGAAGCGATTGGTCCATTTAATCACTTCTGGGCCTCCAAGAGCAATGAGAGTCCCAAGCAGTACACAGAGGGTACCAAGAATAGGCGCCCATATTCCCTTGTCCAAACCAAGACCAAAGTTATTTGCCAAATGGATCATGGAACTGGCAAAAAGATTGGCCGCAACAGCATACCAGCCAAAGTTAGCTAAGCTAATAATAGTTGATAGCAAGGCTACGCCTTTTTTTCCGAGGACAGCTCTCAACCAAATCCATAAATCAATTCCATACTTAACGGCAAACAAA
>NZ_AJJL01000034.1 GCF_000257905.1 Streptococcus mitis SK579 | reverse complement strand
TATTATTTTGAACTGTCTGATTTTTCCTGAAAAGTACGTTTTAGATGGAAATAATGACAGTTGAGCGGATGGGGGTTAAAATGGTTTTGGAAACTGTTAGAATGAATGTATCAACTTAAAGGAGAAAAATTGATGAAGAAAGTTAAAGATGATGAGGAGAGTCTACTATGTCACTTCCTGTATTTGGAATTGTATTGTTGGTCTTTGTATTGTTTCAAGTCTTTGAAGTAAAGGACAGTTCGATATTAAGAGAACATAGGAGAGTGGGTGTGGTAAAATCTGTTCCAAGAGAACATCATCTTGCAGAGCTACTCCACTCTTTATTTGATAAAGAAGATAATAAATGATTCGTTAAATAGAAAGGATATCATCATGACAAAATCATACGCTATTCGCCCACTTAGTTACAGCAACTTTACCAACCGTGAGTTTGAAAGCCTGATGATGGATACTCATCAGAGCCTAGCTACTTTTTCTAAGGCAAATAAGGATGAGGGCATGTATGCCAAACATTTGGAACCCTTCAAAACAAAGCTGGATGATTTTCAAGCTCAACTTGCGGCAGTGGAGACGAAAGAGTCTAGTAATCTGACAGAAGTTGATCGCAATCGTGACAGTGCCTTGGTCGGTCTCTTTACCCTTCATAGAGGATTTGCTAAGATTAAGGATGTCAAGCTCAAAGAAGCTCATGAAACTCTGAAACCAGTCTTTGCCAAATATAAGGACATCACTAAGCACAGCAACGATGTAGAAACGGCAGAAATCAAGAGCCTGCTCAAAACGCTTAGTGAAACACCCTATCATGAGGCAGTGACCAGTTTAGGACTGACACCTATGCTGACGGCGGTGGTCAATGCTCAAGAGGAATATGACCAAGTGGAGAGTAAGGCGCGTGCTTCTAAGTCTGCCAAGGAAGTTGGAAAGACTAGACAACTTCGTACCGAACTTTCAACCAGCTACGACCTCTTTATGCGCTATACCGCAGCCAGTGCAGAAGCCTACCCTGAAAAGGAATACCTGACTCAACTCCTCAAGGAACTCAATAGCATCCGAGATAGCAAGCGCCGTCTCATCACTAACAATAAGAAAGATAAAAAGACCAAACCAGCAGAACCAGCCCAAGCAGCAGGATAAAGACAACCCCTTAGAAGCGGATTTCTAAGGGGATTTTTGTGGTTTCGTGGTATAATTTTAGTAAGTAATTATTTAGAATTGTTACTGGACTTAACTTGTTTTTTAATATATAGATTATTGTAATGAAGGTAAAGTTTATGATAGGTTGTAATAGTGAGGAAGAAAAGAAAAAGGAGTCAGAAAAAGTCTTTTCAGAACTAAAATCAGAGTTTCTGGATTTAGAAATAGCAAGAGATGAATTTCAAAAAATCAGTTCAGTTATCACCGAGAGTATAAAACCAATTACTGAGACGTATTCAAAAATAGATTTTAGTCCGATGCTTTCAGTGATTGATAAGATAAGAGAGTCCTATTCCTATACGTTTAGATTATTAAGTAATACTTTTTCTTCTATTGATTTTGAAAAATATAAAAAAGATTTAGAGGAACTTGATAAAAGAAAAATAGCACAATTCTTGCACTTTGATATCTATCCTCCGTTATTGTTCATTGATGAAATGGAACCATATGAAATAGAAGATCAAAAAGAAGCTAATATTGTATTGATGGAATATCTATCATTATGGGAAGAAGAATATGGTAGGACAGTTTATGATTTCGTCCCTAAATCACTTAAAACTTACAAAGAGATAGAACAATTACAAAATCTCGAACAGTTAAAAATGTATAAAACAATGGTCATGTCTTGTTGTGAAAGAATTGAAAATGTACTTGCTAAACTCCAAATACAAGAACAGGAGAAAAAGCAATCTGAAATTAAAGTTTCTCAAAAATCGTTTAGAAATTTTATGGATTCTTTGAATCATGATGAATACCTGAAAGAGTTAATTTCACATATTGCATATATTTCTGAATATCACGATAAAGGTTTTAGGGAGATAAATCTTTTCAAGAGATTTGAGAACTTAGGCGAAGAATATGATGAAGAAACACTCCCACTAAATAGAAATTTATTTATGCATGGTTTAGTTGATGAAAAAATTGTGAATTATTTAATGGTTCAAAAAGCGATTCTAGCCTATTCTTTCTTTGTACAACTATATGTGTTAAAAACTAGAAATAGTAAAGATGCTAGAATAAAAGGTCTGAGAAGAAAAGGAATTTCTAGAATGTCAAAAAGCCAAAGGAGATTTTATGCCAACGAATCAAGAAATTGAACATATTGTAAGAGAATTCTTTTATCAAGGAACAGAAGGGGAATATTGGGATTTTAAAGAAAAACCATATTTTTATGAAGGTCAAAGTAAAGAAGAAAAAAATAAAAAGAAGAATGATCTTCTCCATGATATTATTTGTATGGCAAATAATTTAAGTAACCGAGATGCATACATTATCATGGGAATTCAAGATAAACCCATTAAGATAACTGGAGTTAAGCAATTTTCGAATAAGTGGACACAAGAAAAATATCAAGATTTTTTACAAAATTTAACTTGGGCTGGAGATATGATTCCGACAGTTGAATTTCGAACTATAAATGATGGAGATTTAGATGTTTTAATTATAAAAAAATCAAACAAGATTCCATTTTATATAACTAAAAAATATAGTAAAGTTAGAGAAAATCAAATTTATGTTCGAAAAGGTTCTAAGAATACTGCAATTGATAGTCAGGCAGAAATAGGCGATATTGAAAAACTATTCGAATTTAGATTTGGATTAACTCCTTTCCCTAAGGAACGTGTTATTAACTATATAACTGACCATAATCATTGGACTGAGATGAAGGGGAATTGTGAAACTCGTTCTTGGTATTATGAGAAATTTCCTGAATATACAATGGAATTAGTTGATGATCCACAGAACGATGAACTCCGGGCTCCGGTTTATGCACTCATCCATCCTAACGTAAGAACCACATGGGAGATTTTACGGATAAAGTATCACCAAACAATTTTATTGGAGTTTAGTTCTCACTATATTGACGAATATAGAGGATTGTCTGTTCAACCACGATATAATTTTTTAAAATTATTTGAAGGAGTAAACAATATAAATTTAAAAACTAATTTTTACTATTATTTAGCAGACTCCGTTGAAATTAATTTGATGTATTTGTTAGAGGAATTACATGAGCAAGATGGCGAAGCGCTAAGACAACATTTAAGTTTAATTCCAGTCTTTAAAAACGATGATGAAAGAGAAGCTATTGAAAAATATGTTGAAGAAAATAAATCTAAGATTCTTGTTAAAATAAAAAAAGAAAGTGAGAAGGTTTGTTTAGGTTACAACTATGAAGGGGATGAGCAACATAGTAAATGGGACAAAGAAGAAATAGCAGTAACTAAAGTTGTTAAAAATATTTTAGACGAGTATAGGAAAAATAAATTATATGAAAAAACAAAGTAATACTCCACATATTAGATTTCAGAATTATGAAGATGAATGGATGTATAGTACTATAGGACGCCATATTTCTTTGTTAAATGGGCGTGCTTATAAACAGGAAGAACTACTAGATGATGGAAAATATAAAGTTCTCAGAGTGGGAAATTTTAATACTAATAGCAAGTGGTATTATTCAAATTTAGAGCTTGAAGATAATAAGTATGTAAATAAGGGAGAACTACTTTATCTATGGGCAACTAATTTTGGACCAGAAATATGGATGGAAGGAAAAGCAATTTATCATTATCATATCTGGAAACTTGAATTTGATAAGACCAATATCAATCAGAATTACTTATATATTTGGTTAGAGAGTGATAAGAATAAAATCCAACAAAATACCAATGGTAGTACAATGGTTCATATTACAAAAACTATGATGGAGGAGAGAAGAATTTCACTTCCTAGTCAAGATGAACAATGCGCAATAGGCTCTCTTTTCCGCACCCTTGACGATCTTCTGTCTAGCTACAAGGACAATCTCACCAACTACCAATCTCTAAAGGCGACCATGCTCTCCAAGATGTTTCCCAAAGCTGGACAGAGAGTTCCTGAGATTCGTCTGGATGGATTTGAAGGTGAGTGGGAAATTGTTAAATTAGGAGACAATTGTAGAATTATAACTGGTGGAACACCTAGAACTGGTGTAAAGGAATTTTGGAATCCAAAAGAGATTCCGTGGATGTCCTCAGGAGAAATTAATAAGAAGATTTTAAATGAAACTGAAGAAATGATATCTTGCATTGGACTAGAAAATTCTAGTGCAAAATGGGTTAAGCAGAATTCAGTTTTAATTGCATTAGCAGGTCAGGGGCAAACTAGAGGTAGAGTAGCAATTAATAAGATACCACTAACCACAAATCAATCAATTGCAGCGATTGAAACAAATAGCAATATTGATTTTTTATTCTTATATACAGATTTAGGAAGACGATATGATGAGCTACGTTTAATTTCATCAGGTGATGGAACACGTGGTGGTTTAAATAAAATGATAATTTCTAGATTGGAATTAAATATTCCAAGTATTGAAGAACAACAAGCCATAGGCTCATATTTCTCAAACCTCGATAACCTCATCAACTCTCATCAAGAAAAAATTTCTCAGCTAGAAACACTCAAAAAGAAACTCTTGCAAGATATGTTTATTTAAGGAGGAATCATGAATAGCCCTATTAATGAATTAATTAAAAGGATAGAATCTGAAAGGATCAGACTTAATGATGATTTTTACAGATTGCCTGATTATGAAAAAGAAGGGAAAAAGACTTCATATAATACTGTAGATAATTACTTTTTATTACTCATTGATTTGATTAAAAGAGAATTAAATGATGTTTTTTTATCTGATGATGTAACAGAAAAGTATAAAAGACTTCGTGATAATTGGTTAGAAAGCATATACTATTGTTTTGGTAGTGACAATTATTATTATGAATCACAGTTACCGCAAATTATAGAGAATTTTAAAATAATTAAACTTTTCTCTTTTATTTCGAGAGTAAAATCAACGACTATAATTATTGGAGCTAATGGTTCAGGGAAATCAAGTCTTATTAATGAATTGAGGAAAAATAATATAAATGAGATATTTATTTTGCCTGCTCAAAAATTATTATATTTTGTTTCCACTATTCATAATCGTAATGAAATTACTAAAGAAAAATATATTCAAGATTTAAAAGAAGTAGATATTAAATATGATACAATTGATTTACAAACCTTACAAATTGAAAAGGATTTTTCAAATACTTTTACTAAACTAATAACATTTTTGATAAAGAATTATGCTAAGATAGCGACTGATAAATCGAGAGGGGTGGACGGGTTATCTATAGCTTTATGGGATAGAGTAGAACAAATATGGAATAAAATTTTTCCTGAAATATCATTTCATCTTGAGCCTGATAATCGAGTTGTTGAAGTTGAAAAAAACGGCTCTAAATATAGTATAAATGGGCTTAGTGATGGGGAACGTTGTATATTATTTTATATAGGTAATGTACTTCTTGCTCCGGAAGATAGTTATATCATTGTTGATGAACCAGAAACATTTTTAAATGCTGCTATCTATAATGAATTATGGGATTTACTGATATCAGAACGACCTGATTGTCAATTTATTTTTGCTTCACATAATATGGACTTTGTTCAATCAAGAACAAATGCAAGTTACATGTGGTGCAAGAAATTTGAAACACCTTATAATTTAGATTATCAGATATTGGAAGAATCACAGGAAATGCCTTTCTCATTATTAACCGAAGTATCTGGTACAAAGAAGCCGATTTTATTTTGTGAAGGAACTAAAACTAGTATAGACTATCAGATTTATTCCAAATTATTTAGCGATTTTTGTTTTGTAAAACCAGTCCAGGGACATAAACAAGTTATTCAATACACAAAAGCTTATAATAAATTAAAGAAATTATATGGTAATATAGCTTACGGCATTATTGATTATGACTGGATGGATGAGGCAAGAATTGAAAACTATAAAAAGAAAAATATTTTTGTGCTTCCTTTTAATGAGATAGAGATGCTTTTGATAGATGAAGAAATAGTGAAGTTTGTTCTAGGGGATGATGAACAGGATAAAACGCAAAAATGTAATAAACTAAAAGACGCTGTTATTAGTTCGTGTACAACAAATAAAGATAAGATAATACGAATTGCCTTGAAAAAGAAACTTGATGAATTTATGGAAGGGCATTTGATAGAAACAAGAGAACCAACCGAGGATGAAGCACGGATATTTTTAGAAAATTTATCAGAAAAATTTGATATAACTGTAACATTAGAAAATATAACTAAAATGGTGGAAGATAGCATAGCATCTTCAGATTTTTCGACAATTTTAAAGATTTGTAACTTGAAAAATGAAATAATTGGTTCCAAAGAAATTAAAGAAATAGTTTCTAACTTAAAAGAAAAAGCTTTAAGTAGTATTGCAATGAATAATGATTTACAGATTACATTACGTCATAAATACTTTGAAGAATTAGAAGTAAAACTATTGAACAAATAGATAGATTTTTGAATTAATAAAAAAGAAAGAAACATTATGGAAACAACACAAACTTCCCAGTCGCTCTACCAAGCCCTGTGGAACTCAGCGGATGTTCTCCGCTCTAAGATGGATGCTAATGACTACAAGTCCTATCTTTTGGGCATGGTCTTTTATAAGTATCTGTCAGATAAGATGCTCTTTTTCGTGGCGGAGACCATGGAGGAGGGGAGTGAGAGTCTAGAGGCTGCCCTTGAGGTCTATCGTAACTACTATGAGGATGAGGATACCCACGAGGATCTTCTTGCAGTGATGAAGGACGAACTCAACTATAGTATCAAGCCTGAGTTGACCTTTACGGCTCTAGTAGCACGTGTCAATGAGGGGACTTTCCAGTTGGAAGATTTGGCTCAGGGTTTTCGAGATATTGAGCAGAGTGATGAACTTTATGAAAACCTCTTTGAAGATATTGACCTCTATTCTAAAAAGCTAGGGGCGACTCCGCAAAAGCAAAACCAAACGGTGGCAGCAGTCATGAAAGAGTTGGCTGTGCTAGATGTGGTTGGTCATGCTGGTGATATGCTGGGTGATGCTTATGAGTATCTAATTGGTCAGTTTGCGACTGACTCGGGTAAGAAGGCTGGTGAGTTCTATACACCTCAGCCTGTTGCCAAACTCATGACTCAGATTGCCTTCTTGGGTCGTGAGGACCAGCTAGGCTTTACCATCTATGATGCGACTATGGGGTCTGGCTCTCTCTTGCTCAATGCCAAGAAATACTCTCACAAACCGCAGACAGTGGTCTACTTCGGTCAGGAGCTCAATACCTCGACTTATAACTTGGCTCGGATGAACATGATTCTACACGGTGTTCCAGTTGAGAATCAATTCCTCCACAATGCCGATACACTAGATGAAGACTGGCCGACTCAAGAACCGACTAACTTTGACGGTGTTCTCATGAACCCACCCTACTCTGCCAAGTGGTCAGCAAGCTCTGGCTTTATGGCGGATCCTCGTTTCTCTCCTTTTGGGAAACTGGCACCCCAGTCCAAGGCTGATTTTGCTTTTCTCTTGCATGGTTACTACCATCTCAAGCAGGATAATGGAGTTATGGCTATCGTTCTTCCCCACGGTGTTCTTTTCCGTGGAAATGCAGAAGGAACCATTCGTAAGGCCTTGCTAGAAGAAGGGGCAATTGACACGGTTATCGGTCTACCTGCTAATATCTTCTTTAACACCAGCATTCCGACCACAGTCATCATTCTCAAAAAGAACCGTACCAATCGTGATGTCTACTTTATCGATGCTTCTAAGGAGTTTGATAAGGGCAAAAATCAGAATATCATGACGGATGCTCATATCGAGAAGATTCTGGAAGCCTACAAGTCACGTGAGGAGATTGATAAGTTTGCCCATCTAGCAAGTTATGAAGAAATTGTAGAAAATGACTACAATCTCAATATCCCTCGCTATGTGAACACCTTTGAGGAAGAAGAAGTCGAACCACTGACAGACATCGTTAGCAAGATTAACAAGACCAATCAAGCACTCCAAAATCAAACCGCTTCCCTACTCGAAATGCTCGGTCAGCTCCACGGAACCACACCAGAAGCCGATGCTGAACTTAAAGAGTTTTTGAAAGAGTTTGAAGGGTAAGATGTAGTTGATTTATTCGCTTATATTTAAGATAAAACTTTATCTAGGCTGATATAGTTGCTATTTTCTAACATTAGCGAGGAGAGGCTTTCTTCAAGTACGATAGAACAGAGAACTGTGAAATTGTATAAGGAGCTTAAAGATTTAATATGGTAGAATAGAGTGTATAGATTTTACTTAAAGCTTTGTTTAGAAAGGAAAACAATGACACCGACTTATGAAATTGATAATCCCAACCTCTCTTATCAGACCAAGTTAGACTTATGGGAAACGGGGTTTGGTTTACAAAAGGTAGATGATTTAGAGCCGTCGCCGTATATGAGAGAACTAGCAGAGCAAAATTCTCAAGGAAAGTTGACTTATCAAGAAGTTTATGATCAAGTAACGGCTTATCACCAAGAGAAGGATGATAGCACAAGAGAAGCAGACCTTGTTGCTATGAGAATTGTGGAACTCTTGTCCTCTAATGCCTTTAAATTTGCTCCAACAACATTGAAATTGATTCATAGAGAACTTTTCTTTGGTCTCTTACCACATGGCATTCCCTTGGGAGAATATCGCTCTTATAACATTACAAAAAGTGAGGCTGTTTTAAATGGAGACAGTGTCATATATGATGATTTTCGCACGGTAGCAGATAGTTTGGCCTATGATTTTCAGCAGGAAAGTCAATTTGACTATCGAGGAAAATCCGATATTGAAGTAGTACAGCATATCAAGACTTTCATTTCAGGTATTTGGCAAATTCATCCTTTTGGAGAAGGAAATACTCGAACGATAACAGTATTTTTGATTAAGTACCTTAGAACTATGGGATTTCAGGTAGACAACAAACCCTTCCAAGAAAATGCAAAGTATTTTCGAGATGCTCTTGTTCTTGATAATGCAAAGCTATTCCAGAAAAAAACAGAATATTTGGAACGATTTTTTGAAAATCTCTTATTAGCTGGGCAACATGATTTAGAAATAGACTAAAGAGATGAATGGTTTATTGTGCATTTTGAGTTAGAAATTATTCCTTCTTTTGAAGATGGGAATGGTCGTATGGGGTGAATGGGTTAGAGTCTTATCTTGTAGAGAATTATCAGATAACAAATGCAGTTGCACAAGAACTAACAGGTTTGAGTGCGGCAACCATTCGTCGTTATCTCCAACTATTTGTAAATCAAGGTTTATTAGAAAAATCAGGAACTACAAAAAACACTATTTATTCGCTCATATTCCGCTCATAATTCGCTCATTTTTAAGATACAACTTTGTTTCAGTATTTCCTGGAAACGGATAGAAAGTAAGGAGAAAGATGGAAACTAACAACAAACGTACCCTTTGTCAGCGACTATGGGCGGAAAATAAATACCTTGTTTTGAGCCATTCCAGCAATATTTACAATGAGATTCGTCAGTATCTCAAGAATGAAGAGGTGGAGGTGAGTCTGGTTCAAGAGATGATTGACCGTGCTTGCCAGATTCCAGAACACAGGGGTCAGGTTTGCAATGCTTTTCAGCATATTTGGGGCTATTTCAAGAAGAAAGCGACAGAGAATGAGCGCAAGGATTATATGCTCTTGCTGGATCGCTACCGCTTTGGTCAAGCTTCTAAGGAAGACTTAATCGCTAAGACTCGAGATTTGCTTGAACGTTATCCAAATACTTACCTTCAAAATTCGACTTTACTGAAAGGAAACTCCCATGAGACTTTGGCATGAGGACTTAATTTCACAACTCCCTCGTCCTCAACTCTTGGGACAACATCGAGAGTGTTGTGCCCTGCGTGGCAATGGCTGGGGCAGAAAGCATGCGACGGTGGACTATGTCTTTACTCACTCGCCCTATCGTCTCTATGCCTATCATCGCTTGATCATGAAGGAAATGGCTGACCGTGGCTATAATGTCAGTTCAGAGTGGCTGGACAAGAACTACCGCGGTAAGACTTGCCCTTCTTATCAAGACTTAGTAGAGGAAAAGTTGACTAGTCCTATATACAGCGAACATGACGTTACCTACTATGAGGAGTGTTTAGCTAATCTCCGAGAGAAGGGAATCAACCTATAGTCTTTTCTAATAACAAGCCATAGTCACTTATAAGAATTACTAATAACGCGTTTGAAGAGACTAACTGCAATAGAGCTATAAAACAAGCTACACAAAGGATTTGAGGCATTTTTCTCAGGTCTTTTTCTTTTGTCTAAAACAGAGATATAGTTTCAAACTATATCAAAGCCTAATTTTTTACAATTATACAGATGATTTCTTTTCTGTTAAGATAGTTTCAACAACAAATTTTGGAGGACACATCATGTCAACTACAATCATCGGTTTCCCTCGTTTGGGCGAATTCCGCGAATTAAAATTTACAACTGAAAAATACTTTAGAAAAGAAATCACAGAAGAAGAACTCTTGGCAGCAGCAAAAGATTTGCGTGCTAAACACTGGAACATTGTCAAAGAAAAAGGCATCACTGAAATCCCATCAAATGACTTTTCTCACTATGACAACTTCCTAGATGCAGCTTTCCTTTTCAACGTGGTACCTGCTTCAGTTCAAAACTTGGACTTGTCTGACCTTGAGCGCTACTTCGCTTTGGGTCGTGGTTACCAAGGAGAAAAAGGGGACGTTCGCGCCCTTCCAATGAAGAAATGGTTCAACACCAACTACCACTACATCGTTCCTAAATTTGAAAAAGACACTCAAGTCAAACTTGCAGGTCACAAGATTTTCGATGAATACCAAGAAGCAAAAGAACTTGGCCTCAACACTCGTCCAGTTCTTGTAGGTCCATTTACTTTCCTTCAATTGTCAGACTTTGAAGAAGGTGTGAAAGCAGAAGACTTCGTAGACAGCTTAGTGGCTGCTTACCAAGAAGTTTTTGCTAAATTGGCAGAACTTGGTGCGACTCGTATCCAATTGGATGAAGCGGCTCTTGTAAAAGATTTGACAGCTGAAGAAAAAGCTCTCTTCTTGAACCTCTACAACAAACTCTTGGCTGACAAAAAAGGTCTTGAAGTCTTGCTTCAAACTTACTTCGGAGACGTTCGTGACGTATATGCTGACCTTGTAAACTTGCCAGTAGATGCCATTGGTCTTGACTTCGTTGAAGGTAAGAAAACTCTTGAATTGGTTAAAGGTGGTTTCCCAGCTGACAAGACTCTTTATGCAGGTATTGTCAATGGTAAAAACATCTGGCGCAACAACTACGAAAAGAGCTTGGCTGTTCTTGAGCAAATTCCAGCTGAAAACATTGTCTTGACAAGCTCATGCTCACTTCTTCATGTGCCATTTACAACTGCTAATGAGGAATTTGAACCAGCAATCTTGAACCACTTTGCCTTTGCAGTTGAAAAATTGGATGAGATTCGTGATTTGGATGCGATCCGCAATGGTCAAGGTGAAGAAGCACTTGCAGCCAACAAAGAACTATTTGCGACTGAGCGTGTTGGTGAAAATGCTGAACTTCGTGCGCGTATCGCTGGCTTGACAGACGCAGACTACACTCGTTTGCCAGCATTTGCAGAACGTGAAGCTATCCAAGAAGAAGCTTTCAAACTTCCAGCTCTTCCAACAACAACTATCGGTTCATTCCCTCAAACTAAAGAAGTTCGTGCGAAACGTTTGGCTTACCGTAAAGGTGAATTGTCTCAAGAAGAGTACGACGCTTTCCTTGCTGAAACGATCGATGAATGGATCAAATGGCAAGAAGATATCGACTTTGATGTCCTTGTTCACGGTGAGTTCGAGCGTAATGACATGGTTGAGTACTTCGGTCAAAACTTGTCAGGTTACCTCTTCTCTAAAAATGGTTGGGTACAATCATACGGCATGCGTGGGGTTAAACCACCAATCATCTGGGGTGATGTCACTCGTCTTAACCCTATCACTGTTAAATGGTCTAGCTATGCACAAAGCCGTACAAACAAACCTGTTAAAGGTATGTTGACTGGACCTGTTACCATCCTCAACTGGTCATTCCCACGTGAAGACATCTCTATCAAGGATTCTACTCTTCAAATTGCCCTTGCCATCAAGGATGAAGTGCTGGACCTTGAAGCTGCTGGCGTGAAAATCATCCAAATCGACGAGGCTGCTCTTCGTGAGAAATTGCCACTCCGTCGTAGCGACTGGTACGAAGACTACCTTGACTGGGCAATTCCTGCCTTCCGCTTGGTACACTCAACAGTAGCGCCAGACACACAAATTCACACTCACATGTGTTACTCAGAATTTACAGATATCATCCCAGCTATCGACAACATGGATGCAGATGTTATTTCCTTTGAAGCTAGCCGTTCAAACCTTGAAATCTTGGACGAACTCAAAGCGAAAAACTTCCAAACAGAAGTGGGACCTGGGGTTTACGATATCCACTCACCTCGTGTGCCTAATGAAGGCGAAATCGACAATACAATCGAAGCTATCCTTGCTAAAGTGCCAAGCAAGAAAGTTTGGATTAACCCAGACTGTGGTTTGAAAACACGTGGTATTCCAGAAACAAAAGAAAGCTTGATCCGCCTTGTGGAAGCAGCTAAAGCTGCGCGTGAGAAATTGTAAGATAAGATTTTTCTAGAAGCACTGCTTGGTAAATCTACCTGTTTCACTTGGATTCCAGAGTCCAGCTAACTAAAAATCAACTAGAAAAGGATACAGAATATGTCACGCCAAACACCGTCACTCTCATTTGAAGTGTTCCCTCCAAACCCAGCAGTGGGTAATGATAACATTATTTTTGCTCTTCAAAATATGCAGGAGTTGGCTCCCCACTTTATCAGTGTAACTGCCAGCAATAATAAATTTAATATCAAGGAAACGACGGTCCGTTTGGCTGACTTTATCCAAAATGACTTGGCGATTCCGACTATTGCTCACTTGCCAGCTATCTATTTGACTAAGGACAAGGTTGCTGAAACAATTGCTGACTTGGACGAGGTTGGTGTCCAGAAAATCTTGGCTCTTCGTGGGGATATCATTCCAGATGTAGAACCGCAAAAAGATTTTCGCTACGCAACGGACTTGATTGAGTTTATCAAGGAACAAGCCCCTCACTTTGATATTATTGGAGCTTGCTATCCAGAAGGGCATCCAGATTCACCAAATCAGATTTCAGATATCCAAAATCTCAAGAAGAAAGTGGATGCAGGCTGCTCGAGCCTTGTAACTCAGCTTTTCTTTGACAATGAGCGCTTCTATGATTTCCAAGACAAGTGTATCTTAGCTGGGATTGATGTTCCTATTCATGCAGGGATTATGCCAATTCTGAATCGAAATCAGGCTCTCCGTCTCTTGAAGACTTGTGAGAATATCCATCTTCCACGCAAATTTAAAGCCATCTTAGACAAGTATGAGCATGACCCTGAGTCGCTCAGAGCAGCAGGACTTGCCTATGCAGTGGACCAAATCGTGGACTTGGTAACTCAGGATGTTGCCGGTGTGCATCTCTACACTATGAACAATGCTGAAACAGCAAAATACATCCACCAAGCAACCCATGCCTTGTTTAATCATCAGTCTCTCGGATAATAAAAAGCAAACCATTCTTCTCAAGTGAGGGGAATGGTTCCTTTTTAATGGTACAGACCGCACTTTTTAAGAAAAATATGATAAAATAGACTCTGTACGTACTTGATACAAAGATGAGGGTATAAACAGATTTTTAACTATTCAAATCTGCTATCAAAAGGACAAATACTAAAGAATAATATTTTTAAACTTTTCAAAGTATCTAGATAGTTGAACACGGGCTAAATCCCTAGTGAAAAAGATAGATTTCCTGGTGTGCATCGCACACTGCGTCAATCTCCTATTTTCATGCGGGATTCTTCACGCCCTTTGTATCCTGATTTTTGTAGGCAAGGCGTATAATTTCATCAATCCAAAGGGGATTAAAATGACTAAACAAGTGTTTCAAACGACTTTTGCGGGTCGTGAGTTAATTGTAGAGACTGGCCAGGTTGCTAAGCAGGCAAATGGCTCTGTTGTCGTACGTTACGGTGAGTCAACTGTCTTGACTGCGGCCGTTATGTCTAAGAAAATGGCAACTGGGGATTTCTTCCCACTTCAAGTAAACTACGAAGAAAAAATGTATGCGGCTGGGAAGTTTCCTGGTGGCTTTATGAAACGTGAAGGACGTCCTTCAACAGATGCGACCTTGACAGCGCGTTTGATTGACCGTCCAATCCGTCCAATGTTTGCGGAAGGTTTCCGTAATGAAGTCCAAGTCATCAATACAGTGCTCTCTTATGATGAAAATGCATCTGCACCAATGGCAGCTATGTTTGGTTCATCCTTGGCACTCTCTATTTCAGATATTCCATTTGACGGACCAATCGCTGGGGTACAAGTGGGCTATGTAGATGGCCAAATCATCATCAACCCAAGTCAAGAACAAGCAGAGCAATCGCTCCTTGAATTGACAGTAGCAGGTACCAAGCACGCCATCAACATGGTAGAGTCTGGTGCCAAAGAATTGTCAGAAGAAATCATGTTGGAAGCCCTTCTTAAAGGGCATGAAGCTGTTAAAGAATTGATTGCCTTCCAAGAAGAAATCGTTGCTGCTGTCGGTAAGGAAAAAGCAGAAGTGGAATTGCTTCATGTGGACGCTGAATTGCAGGCTGAAATTATCGCAGCCTACAACAGTGATCTCCAAAAAGCGGTTCAAGTAGAAGAAAAATTGGCTCGTGAAGCTGCGACTCAAGCCGTTAAAGACCAAGTGACTGCTGTTTACGAAGAAAAATATGCGGATCACGAAGAGTTTGACCGTATTATGCGTGATGTTGCTGAAATCTTGGAACAAATGGAACACGCTGAAGTGCGCCGTTTGATCACAGAAGACAAGGTTCGTCCTGACGGTCGTAAGGTCGATGAAATTCGTCCTTTGGATGCGGTTGTTGACTTCCTTCCTCGTGTACACGGTTCTGGTCTCTTCACTCGTGGGCAAACTCAGGCTCTTTCAGTCTTGACCTTGGCTCCGATGGGAGAAACTCAAATCATTGATGGTTTGGATCCAGAGTACAAGAAACGCTTTATGCACCACTATAACTTCCCTCAATACTCTGTAGGGGAAACTGGTCGTTACGGTGCGCCTGGTCGTCGTGAAATTGGTCACGGTGCTCTCGGTGAGCGTGCCCTTGCTCAAGTCTTGCCAAGCTTGGAAGAATTCCCATACGCTATCCGTCTGGTAGCAGAAGTCTTGGAATCAAATGGTTCTTCATCTCAAGCTTCTATCTGTGCGGGAACTCTTGCCCTTATGGCTGGTGGTGTGCCAATCAAGGCACCAGTAGCAGGGATTGCCATGGGTCTCATCTCAGATGGAAACAACTATACAGTCTTGACAGATATCCAAGGTTTGGAAGACCACTTTGGAGATATGGACTTTAAGGTTGCAGGTACTCGTGACGGGATTACAGCCCTTCAAATGGATATCAAGATCCAAGGGATTACTGCAGAAATCTTGACGGAAGCTTTGGCCCAAGCCAAGAAAGCTCGTTTTGAAATCCTTGATGTGATTGAAGCAACTATTCCAGAAGTTCGTCCAGAATTGGCTCCAACTGCTCCGAAAATTGATACCATCAAGATTGATGTGGATAAAATCAAGATTGTCATCGGTAAGGGTGGAGAAACCATCGACAAGATTATCGCTGAAACAGGCGTTAAGATTGATATTGACGAAGAAGGAAATGTTTCTATCTACTCTAGCGATCAAGATGCCATCAATCGTGCCAAAGAAATTATTGCTGGTTTGGTTCGTGAAGCTAAGGTGGACGAAGTTTACCGTGCTAAAGTCGTTCGTATCGAGAAATTTGGTGCCTTTGTCAACCTCTTTGATAAGACAGATGCCCTTGTTCATATCTCTGAAATGGCTTGGACGCGAACTAACCGTGTAGAAGACTTGGTAGAAATCGGTGATGAAGTCGATGTTAAGGTTATTAAGATTGATGAAAAAGGCCGTGTGGATGCTTCTATGAAAGCCCTTCTCCCTCGTCCACCAAAACCTGAGCATGATGAAAAAGGTGAGAAGTCTGAGCGTCCTCACCGTCCACGTCATCACAAGGATCACAAACCTAAGAAAGAATTTACAGAAACACCAAAAGATTCAGAATAAGAAAAGGAGAAATGTATGGGATGGTGGCGCGAAACCATTGATATCGTAAAAGAAAATGATCCAGCGGCCCGCACCACTTTGGAGGTTTTACTGACTTATCCAGGTGTCAAGGCCTTGGCGGCCCACCGTCTTTCACATTTTCTCTGGAAGCATGGCTTCAAACTCCTGGCTCGTATGCACAGTCAGTTTTGGCGCTTTTGGACTCAGATTGAGATTCATCCAGGTGCCCAGATAGACTCAGGGGTCTTTATCGACCACGGTTCAGGCTTGGTAATTGGGGAGACAGCAATCGTTGAAAAAGGTGTTCTCCTTTATCATGGAGTAACCCTTGGTGGGACGGGTAAGGATGTTGGTAAACGCCATCCGACCGTGCGAAAGGGAGCTCTCATATCAGCCCATGCCCAAGTTATCGGACCAGTAGAAATCGGTGAAAATGCCAAGGTCGGTGCTGCAGCAGTTGTTGTGGCAGACGTACCTAGTGATGTGACAGTTGTCGGTATTCCGGCTAAGATTGTCCGCCTTCATGGTAAGAAGGATGAGCCGGTCATTCATGAAGTCGAAGAAAAACGAGAGTACTACGTCAATAAACTCGAGCAGGCTAAAGAAGCCAGTCACAGATCGTCTGGTTTGTAGAGGATGGCTATATGATTCAAGCAAGAAACAAGTTAAGCCAAGAGGAGCTATCTGAGGCGAAAAAACTAATTAACTGTTGCCAAAACTATGACGGTACCTATCGTGATCCCTATCTCTCTAACATGCTTAATTTTGACCCAAACATGCCCGCCTTTTTCCTTTATTATGAAAAAGGCGAACTTGTTGGTCTATTAACTGTCTATGCAGATGATCAAGATGTGGAAGTGACGATACTGGTTCATCCAGATCATCGTCGTCAGGGAATTGCGCGTGCATTGCTTACTAGTTTTGAGAAAGAAACGGCTTCTTTCTCTATTTGTTCAGTCACTTTTCAGACAGAGCGTGTTTTTCTAGAGTGCCATCCTGATTTTGTCAACAACTGGGGATTGGTCGAGGATGAAGAGACAGAAACCTGGTTAGGTAAGGATAGAAAACCTTATCCGTTAGCAAATATTTCCAATCTTGAAGTTTTGTTAGCAGATAGTTCGTATCAGGAGCAAATCAGTCAGTTAAAATTTCAGGCATTCTCAGAAGAACATGAGTCTAGAGAGATTGTGGATAGATATGTCGCTGAAGCTCTGAAGGATCCAGAAAGTCGCTTATATATTTTGTTAAAAGACGGTCAGGTTATTGGAACTTGCACGGTAGATTTATCGACTAATACGAATTACTTCTACGGTTTAGCAATGTCTGAACCTGAACGTGGAAAAGGCTATGGAAGCTACTTAGCAAAATCCCTTGTCAACCAACTGATTGAGCAAAATGACAAGGAGTTTCAGATTGCCGTGGAAGATAGCAATGTAGGTGCCAAACGTTTGTATGAAAAGATTGGCTTTGTCAAACAGACCCAGGTGGTTTATCTGAATGATAAAGGAGCAAGGGATTCCGAAGTGTAGAGACATTCGAACTGAAATTCAATTGAACTCTTAGTGATGAAACTAATTGTTATCGGATTTTAGTTTTCCTGACTATTATTTTATGATTAAAATCTATGACACCTTGAGCCGGAAGTAGACAGGAGAGGTGCTTGAATGTTTAAGAATGAACCTTTCTGCTGCAGATTGGTATTGCTGTTGTTTGGCTTATTTTTCTTGTTCAGCAAGGATTTTGCTGAATACTTTGATTAGCTTAGGTCTAATCATTTGGGGCTATCCCGCTAAGTGAAGGCGAAGTAGAACTAGAAAGGAAACTACAAGAATGGCAGTATATTTTTACGGCTGTGTCACCATGGATGGCTACTTGGCAGACAGCCAGCACAGGATAGACTGGTTGCATCAGCTTGGTTCTGTAGAGGATACAGGCTATGATGACTTTTACAGGCAAATGGATGTCACCATAATGGGCAAGCGGACCTTTGAGGAAATCCAAGATTTGCAAGATGTAGAAAGTTTTTATCAAGCTACGGAAAACTATGTCTTTACGCATGATAGGCACCTGCCTGTCAGCAATTACCAGCCAGTAGCTGGGGATGTGGTGGACTTTGTTCACCAGATTGACAAAGGTAAAAATGTCTTTGTGATTGGTGGTAATTCTTTAGTAGGACCGCTCTTAGATGCGGATCTTTTCGACCACCTCATTATTCAGATAGCGCCCCTTATCCTAGGAAAGGGGGTTCCTCTCTTTACCCAAGAGGAAGGGCAGCGCTTTTACCAACTGGATAGCCTCAGACAATTTGGTCCTTTTGCAGAGCTGGTTTTCAGCCGAAAAATTCAGAAATAGAGAAGGGAGTGGACCGCATGATTAAAATTTACGACACCATGTCTCGTGATTTGCGAGAGTTTGTCCCAATTGAGGATGGTAAGGTTAAGATGTATGTTTGTGGGCCAACGGTGTACAACTATATTCACGTGGGGAATGCCCGTTCGACGGTGGCTTTTGATACCATTCGTCGCTACTTTGAATATCGTGGTTATGACGTTGCCTATATTTCCAATTTTACGGATGTGGATGATAAGATTATCAACCGTGCCAAGGAAGAAGGTATCACGCCTCAGGAGGTTGCGGACAAGTACATCGCTGCCTTTCGTGAGGATGTGACGGCCTTGGGCGTCAAACCTGCGACTCGCCATCCGCGTGTGGTGGAGTTTATGGATGACATTATCCGCTTTGTGGAAGATTTGATTGAAAAAGGCTTTGCCTACGAGAGTCAAGGGGATGTCTATTTCCGTGTGGAAAAATCCCACAACTATGCCAAGTTGGCCAATAAAACCCTGGAAGATTTGGAGCTGGGTGCTTCAGGTCGTACCGATGAAGAAACGGCTCGTAAGGAAAATCCTGTAGACTTTGCTTTATGGAAATCTGCCAAACCAGGAGAGATTTCTTGGGATAGTCCTTGGGGACCTGGTCGTCCGGGCTGGCACATCGAGTGTTCAGTCATGTCGACAGAGATTTTAGGTGATACCATTGATATCCACGGTGGTGGAGCCGACCTAGAGTTTCCTCACCATACCAACGAAATTGCCCAGTCAGAAGCCAAAACAGGCAAGATCTTTGCCAACTACTGGATGCACAACGGCTTTGTCAACATCGATAATGTCAAGATGTCCAAGTCCTTGGGGAACTTTATCACTGTGCATGATGCCCTTAAAACCCTTGATGGGCAAGTACTTCGTTTCTTCTTTGCGACACAGCATTACCGCAAGCCTATCAACTTTACGGAAAAAGCAGTGCGTGATGCCGAGACCAATCTCAAGTATCTAAAGAATACTTACGAGCAACCATTTACAGGAACTGTAGATGCTCAAGAGCTACAAGCATTTAAAGATAAGTTTGTAGCGGCTATGGATGAAGATTTCAATTCTGCTAACGGTATCACAGTAGTTTTTGAAATGGCCAAATGGATTAACTCTGGCAATTATGATGCAAGTGTTAAGAAAGCTCTTGCGGATATGTTGGAAGTCTTTGGAATTGTCTTTGTTGAGGAAGTTTTGGATACAGAGATTGAAGCCTTGATTCAAAAACGCCAAGAAGCGCGTGTCAATCGTGACTTTGCGACAGCTGACCAAATCCGTGACCAACTAGCTACACAAGGGATTAAATTGCTTGATACCAAGGATGGAGTGAGGTGGACACGTGATTGATGTCAATCTCATTAACGGGATTGCGCTAGCTTTTGAAGGAGATGCGGTGTATTCTATGTATATTCGCCGTCACCTCATCCTCAAAGGCATGACCAAACCCAATAAACTCCACCAAGAGGCGACCAAGTATGTGTCGGCCAAAGCTCAGGCCCGCCTGATTGCCCTCATGTTGGAGGAACAAGTCCTGACGGAAAAAGAAGAAGAAATCTACAAACGTGGTCGCAATACCAATAGCCACACCAAGGCCAAAAATGCCGATGTGGTAACTTACCGTATGTCCACAGGTTTTGAAGCCGTCATGGGCTATCTCCATATGACTGAAAATCTGGAACGTCTTGAGAGCTTGATTTCGTGGTGTATCCAAAAAGTGGAGGGATAGGACATGATGGCAAAAGAACTACAAGACTGGTTTCCTGAAGCTCAGATTTCAGACCAACCAGTAGAGAAAGAGGGCTATCTCACTCTCCCTTTAGCTTCTCAGCAGTGGATTTTGCTGGATGAAGATGGGCTTAGCGAGCGTGAAAAGCAGTTGGTTGCTCTTTTGACCCAGCAGGAGCAATCTAGTTCGTTCAATCCTTGGTATCTCTATCTGATTGAGGGGAAGGGGCAGGCACCGCAAGCTTTTAAAAAGATTCAGTTGGTTTATTGTCATCTTTCCTATTTTCAGCAGGAAAATCTAGCTTCTTGGCTGGATATGATGCGGACTCTTTTTCCTAACTGTCAGACAGTGTTACAGGTCGGAGCTCAGGATTATGTTTTCATACTTCAACAAGATAAGTACACTTCTGTACGAGCTATTTTAAGTGATACGATTGAAGCGGTTGAGTATGACTTTGGACTTCGTCTATCTATCATGTTAGGTCAGGTCTGGTCTCAAACAGGTCATCAAGCCCTATCCGACTTGATCAAAGCGGAGCGGGATTTGTTTAAGACTTGGTGGCGTCAGGGTCACCAAGGTGTTCATACCTTTTCACAACTCTATCTTTGGAGTATGGGAGAAAGGATTGTGGACCTGAGAGTCATTAAAGAATGCTTACATCAGATGATTTTGGATCAAGACCAGATTCAGGAAATCATTCTGTCCCTTTGGGAAAATAGTGCCGTTCTCACTAAAACAGCCCAGCAACTCTATTTGCATCGCAATTCTCTCCAATACAAGATTGACAAATGGGAAGAATTGACAGGGCTTCAGTTGAAGGAATTAACTGACCTGACCTTGTGTTATCAGTTGATTTTACCAGATATTCTCTAAAGTTTTGTGCAAGTTGCACAGAACTTTTTTGTTTTTTTGGTCAGCTTGCCATAGAAATGTAAAGCGTTTTCATCTATAATAAAACTATCAAAAGATAAAAGGAGTTCACCTCATGGTAGAATTGAATCTTAAAAATATTTACAAAAAATATCCAAACAGCGAACACTATTCAGTTGAAGACTTTAACTTGGACATCAAAGACAAAGAATTTATCGTTTTCGTAGGTCCTTCAGGATGTGGTAAATCAACAACTCTTCGTATGATTGCTGGTCTTGAAGACATCACAGAAGGTACTGCATCTATCGATGGCGTGGTTGTCAACGACGTGGCTCCAAAAGACCGTGACATCGCCATGGTATTCCAAAACTACGCTCTTTACCCACACATGACTGTGTATGACAACATGGCTTTCGGTTTGAAATTGCGTAAATACAGCAAGGAAGATATCGACAAGCGTGTACAAGAAGCAGCTGAAATCCTTGGATTGAAAGAGTTCTTGGAACGTAAACCTGCTGACCTTTCTGGTGGTCAACGTCAACGTGTTGCCATGGGTCGTGCGATTGTCCGCGATGCAAAAGTGTTCTTGATGGACGAACCTTTGTCAAACTTGGATGCTAAACTTCGTGTATCAATGCGTGCTGAAATTGCGAAAATCCACCGCCGTATCGGAGCTACAACTATCTACGTAACTCACGACCAAACAGAAGCGATGACACTTGCAGACCGTATCGTTATCATGTCAGCAACTAAGAACCCTGCTGGTACAGGTACTATCGGACGTGTAGAACAAATCGGTACTCCTCAAGAAGTTTACAAAAACCCAGTTAACAAATTCGTTGCAGGATTTATCGGAAGCCCAGCAATGAACTTCATCAACGTGAAATTGGTTGGTAGCGAAATTGTTTCAGATGGTTTCCGCTTGAAAGTGCCAGAAGGAGCATTGAAAGTTCTTCGTGAAAAAGGCTACGAAGGTAAAGAATTGATCTTCGGTATCCGTCCAGAAGACGTAAATGCAGAACCTGCTTTCCTTGAAACATTCCCAGAATCAGTTGTAAAAGCGACTATCTCTGTATCTGAATTGCTTGGTTCAGAATCTCACCTTTACTGCCAAGTTGGTAAAGACGAATTTGTTGCCAAAGTGGATGCTCGTGACTACTTGCAAACAGGTGCAACAGTTGAACTTGGATTTGACTTGAACAAAGCACACTTCTTCGATGTAGAAACTGAAAGAACAGTTTACTAAGATAAATGAAACTCAAAACACTGCTAGAGAAATCTGGCAGTGTTTTTAAGTATTTGCGTAGAAAAAAACTCCTGGGAAATTCCAGGAGAATGTGATTGATTATTTGAACTTGAATCCTTCGTAAATAAGCTCTGCTTTTGGATTTTGTTTCTTAATCTGTTTGGCAAGTGACTTCATCATAGAAAGAGGGCCGCACATATAGACGGTTGCATGTTCAGGTACTTCTTCTTGATCAAAATTAAGATAGCCGTCTTTTATACTGTCTACTAGATGGAGTTCAAAATTAGGATTTTTCTGAGCATAGTCACGGAGCAAATCCAGATAGACTGCATTTTCCTCCCCTCGGAAGCTATAGTAGAAGTGAACCCGTTTATCCAAAATAGGATGTTCACGGATGTAAGAGATGAAAGGGGTAATCCCAATACCTCCAGCAATCCAAACCTGATTTTCTTGTCCTTCTTCTATAATCATGTGTCCATAAGCTCTATCTACGCTTACTTTGCTGCCGACTTGAAGATTGTTATAGATATTCTTGGTATGGTCACCTGAATTTTTAACAGTAAAGTAGAGAGTTTGACCATGACCTCCTGAGATAGAAAAGGGATGCGGAGCACTTTCAAAGCCTTCTTGGAAAATCCTTAGGAAGGCAAATTGTCCTGATTGGTAGTTGAAAGGTCTGCTAAGATGGATTTGAATTTCTCTAGTATCGTGATTTAAGCGTTTGAGATTGGTGATTTTCCCTAGATAGGGGAAGCCAATCTTTTGATATAGAAAAATGATATAAAAACCAGCTAGCAAGCCTAAAAGGGCATAGCTACCAACAACAAAACTTAGAGGATTAAATGTAAGGAGACGATTTCCCATGATCATGTAGACGTGAAAGAGTCCAAAAATATAAGCTAGATAAACCAGGCGGTGAATCCATCGCCAAGCTTCGTATTGGATGTATTTGCCTAAATAGGCGACAAGGATGATGCTGACAAAAATATAGATGGCAAGGTTGCCAAACTGAGCAGCTAAGCGAGTGCCCCACAGACCGCCCATACTAAAGTTATGAAAGATTAGTAGGATAATGGAGAGAAAGGCTGTGAATTTGTGGACGGTGTAGACCTTCTCCAAACCGTGAAACCAGCTTTCTATTATCGGGAGACGAGTAGCTAGGATAAAAGTCAGAGATAGGCTTGTTAAAGCTAGTCCTGGAATCATGAATTGGGGAGAAGTGCTCATCCAAGTCAAAATAGTCAAGACAAAACTAGTTATGATAAAAAGTATTCCTTTGAGTGATTTCATAAAAAATTCCATTTCATTTAGATTTTGATTTGTTGTAAATAAATTTGTTACATTTTATCATAGAAAAACTATGGTGTCAAATAGAGCTTTATAAGTATCTACTCTCATCAAAAAAACTCTCCATGTACTTGGAGAGCTAATTTATTATTCTGCAGCTTGTTGCCAACGTTTGGCTAGCATATGAGACAGGCTAGAAATTGCTAGATTGAAGCTGAAGTAGATGAGGGCAATCAGGATATAAAGACTAAAGACTTGTTCTGGTTCGAAATAACGGCCCATGAGAATTTGGCTAGCTCCAAAGAGCTCTTGTAGGGCGATAACAGAGTAGAGAAGACTGGTATCCTTAATTACAGTTACAAACTGAGAAATGATGGCTGGTAGCATTTTGCGAATAGCTTGTGGGAGAATGATGTGGTAGAGGATTTGCATAGAAGTAAATCCTTGTGACATTCCTGCTTCGTATTGCCCCTTGTCCACAGCATTGAGACCACCTCGGATAATCTCGGCTAAGGCTGCTGAGGTAAAGAGGGTAAAGGCAGTGATACCAGCTGGTGTGGACTTCATCTTGAACACCAAAAAGATAGTAAAAATCCAGAGGAGGTTGGGGACGTTACGCACAAACTCGATATAAATGCTGGAGATAATCCGCAAGACAGGATTTTTCCCATTTCTCATGACGGCTAGAACCGTACCGATAATGGTAGAGAGGATGATGGCAATCAGTGAAATGTAGAGGGTCAAGCCAAATCCTTTAAAGATAAAGATTAGGTTATCTGGGGTCAAAACTTCTAAAATGGATTCCATAGTAACCTCCTAAAGTGAATAGGCTTTTTTGTTGGCTTGCTCCATCTTGCGACCAAACTGGGCGACAGGGAAGCATAAAGCAAAGTAGAGCAGTGCAGCGCCTAAAAATGCAGGGATGTAATTTCCGTTGAGAGCTGACCAAGACTTGGTCACAAACATCAAATCTACTCCAGAGATGATAGCGACTGTTGAGGTGTTCTTGATGAGGTTGACGATTTGGTTGGTCAAAGGAGGGAGAATGATACGAAAGGCCTGAGGCAAGATAATCAAGCGCATAGCACTGATATAAGTAAAACCTTGTGACAAGGCTGCCTCCATTTGACCGCTAGGAATAGACTGAATCCCTGAGCGAATCACCTCAGCGATGTAGGCACCGTGATAGAGACCCACGCAGAGAACAGCCGTCCAATAAATCGGAATCATGATGATATGGTCACTGATAAGAGGTAGGCCATAAAAAACGATAACAAACTGCACCAAGAGGGGAGTGTTTTGGTAAAATTCGACAAAGATGCGAGCCAAAATGCGCAAAATTGGACGTTTGCTGGTTGACATAGCTCCAAAGAAGATGCCCAAAACCATGGCGAGGATAAAGGACCCAATCGCTAGGGCAAGGGTGAAGAGGAAACCATTGAAAAATTGGCCAAAATCCTGAAAATAGGCTGTCCAAGATGATAAATCAGTCATAGGGTGTCCTCCTTAATCTGCAGTATGGCTAGATGGTTTGAGCTTGTAACGGTCATAAAGTTTTTGTAAACTACCATCCTTGCTCCATTTAGTGACCAAGTTATCAAGATAGTTGTTTAGCTCTGTATTTGATTTCTTGGTAACAATACCGTAGTCAGATGGCTTGAAACTATCATCTAGTAGTACTGTGCGTTTGCTGATATAGCCAGATAGAATCGAGCGGTCAACGGAAAAGGCATCAATACGGTGAGCATGAAGGGAAGTAATCAATTCTGGATAAGAACCAAGTTCGACGAATTTAAACTTCAGACCTTTCTTTTTACCTAGTTCGGTAATCAGACGTTGGGTAATGGAACCTTGGGCAACTCCGATGGTTTTACCGTTTAGATCCTCAATGCTTTTGATTTTGGCATACTTATTGACCAAAAAGCCAGAAGCATCTGTGTAGTAAGGGCTGGTGAAGTTGTAGAGTTTTTTGCGTTCGTCTGTGATGGTAAAGGTCGCGATATCCATATCGACCTGTTCATTGTCTAGAAGGGGTCCACGAGTTTGCGCTGTAACAGGTACATAGCGAACCTTGACCTTGAGCTCATCAGCTACCATCTTGGCCAGGTCAGTTTCGATACCAGAATAGGTCCCTGTCTTGGGATCCTTGTAGCCAAAATTGGGAACATCTTGTTTGACACCGACAACCAGTTCGCCTCTTTTTTGAATATCTGCGACGCTGGTATCAGCCTGGACTGGTTTTGCAGCAGCAAGGCTGAAAAGGCTAATCAATAATGCGGATAAAAAGAATTTCTTTTTCATAGGCGCCTCCTTATTTGACTTTATCACTTTCATGGTTGATGATTTTGCTGAGGAATTGTTGGGCACGAGGTTCGCTTGGATTGTCGAAAAAGTCATCGACATCGGTCGTATCTACTAAAACTTCGCCGTCAGCCATAAAGATAATGCGATCAGCAACTTCACGGGCGAAGCCCATTTCATGGGTCACGACAATCATATTCATACCATCGTGGGCTAATTTTTGCATAACTGCCAGAACATCGCCGATGGTTTCAGGGTCTAGGGCAGATGTTGGCTCATCAAAGAGGAGGAGTTCAGGATGCATAGCGAGTCCACGTGCGATGGCAATCCGTTGCTTTTGTCCACCAGATAGCATGGCTGGATAAGAATCTTTCTTGTCCCACATATTAACAAATTCCAGATATTTTTGGGCTGTTTTTTCAGCTTCTTTTTTATCAATTCCTAGAACTTTTATGGGTGCAAGTGTTACATTTTCTAACACTGTTTTATGCGGATAGAGGTTAAAATGTTGGAAAACCATGCCGACTTCTTTGCGAAGAGGCACCAAATCTTTCTGGCTGGCACCAGCAACTTGGTGACCATTTACTAGAAGACTTCCTTTGTCAACAGCCTCCAAACCATTGATTGTGCGGATAAGAGTGGACTTCCCAGAACCAGAAGGGCCCAGTAGGACAACGACTTGCCCTTTTTCAAAACGGAGATTGATGTCACGGAGTGCATGGTAATCTCCGTAATATTTTTCAACGTGTTCAAATTCTACTAAAGCCATAAGGAATCTCCTTTGTGTTAGATTTTATAACATGATTCTACACCAAAAGATTTTTCTTGTCAAATCATATCAGAAAAAAGTTAGTAAAATTTTTGTAGAAAGCAATCTGGATAGAGAAAAAGCCTAAATCATGTTATAATGAAGCAATAGAATTCTTAGAAAGAGTGGATGTCTTTTTGATAACACCTACTTATGAATGGCAGTTTGCCCCGCAGGTTGAAGATGCAGATTTTACAAAGATAGCCAAGAAGGCTGGACTGGGTCCTGAGGTGGCTCGGTTATTATTTGAAAGAGGGATTCAGGACCAAGAAAGCCTGAAGAAGTTTTTAGAACCTTCCTTGGAGGACTTGCATGACCCTTATCTGCTCCATGATATGGACAAGGCAGTGGAACGTATTCGTCAGGCCATTGAAGAAGGGGAAAATATTCTCATCTATGGAGACTACGATGCGGATGGCATGACTTCGGCTTCGATTGTTAAGGAAAGTTTGGAACAGCTTGGTGCTGAGTGCCGTGTTTACTTGCCAAATCGTTTTACCGACGGTTATGGACCTAATGCCAGTGTTTACAAATATTTTATCGAGCAAGAAGGAATTTCCTTGATTGTGACGGTGGATAATGGGGTTGCGGGTCACGAGGCTATTGAATTGGCCCAGTCTATGGGAGTGGATGTCATTGTGACTGACCACCATTCCATGCCTGAAACCTTACCAGATGCCTATGCTATTGTCCATCCTGAACATCCGGATGCGGATTATCCTTTCAAATATTTGGCTGGTTGTGGAGTTGCTTTCAAGCTGGCTTGTGCCCTTTTAGAAGAAGTACAAGTGGAATTGCTTGATTTGGTTGCTATTGGTACCATTGCTGATATGGTTAGTTTGACAGATGAGAACCGTATCTTGGTTCAGTATGGTCTGGAAATGTTGGGACATACTCAGCGTATTGGTCTACAAGAAATGCTGGATATGGCTGGGATTGCCGCCAACGAAGTGACAGAAGAAACGGTTGGTTTCCAGATTGCCCCTCGTTTGAATGCCTTGGGACGTCTAGATGATCCCAATCCCGCTATTGATTTACTGACAGGATTTGATGATGAGGAAGCGCATGAGATTGCTCTCATGATTCATCAGAAAAACGAAGAGCGCAAGGAAATCGTCCAGTCTATCTATGAAGAAGCTAAGACCATGGTGGACCCTGAGAAGAAGGTCCAGGTCTTGGCTAAGGAAGGCTGGAATCCTGGAGTTCTAGGAATCGTGGCTGGTCGTTTGTTGGAAGAACTAGGACAGACAGTCATCGTTCTTAATATAGAAGATGGTCGTGCCAAGGGTAGTGCTCGTAGTGTGGAAGCAGTGGATATTTTTGAGGCTCTGGATCCTCATCGAGACCTCTTCATCGCCTTTGGTGGCCATGCTGGTGCAGCTGGGATGACTCTGGAAGTGGAGAAACTCTCAGATTTATCTCAGGTTTTGGAAGATTATGTCCGTGAAAAAGGTGCAGATGCTACTGGCAAGAATAAGTTAAACCTAGATGAAGAGTTGGATTTGGAGACTTTGAGTCTTGAAACAGTCAAGAACTTTGAGCGATTGGCACCTTTTGGCATGGACAATCAGAAACCTGTCTTTTATATCAAGGATTTTCAGGTCGAAAGTGCCCGTACTATGGGGGCAGGCAATGCTCATCTCAAACTGAAAATTTCCAAAGGTGAGGCGAGTTTTGAAGTGGTAGCCTTTGGCCAAGGCAGATGGGCGACAGAGTTTTCTCAAACCAAGAATCTAGAGCTGGCAGTCAAATTGTCTGTCAACCAATGGAATGGCCAAACTGCCCTGCAGTTGATGATGGTGGATGCACGTGTGGAGGGTGTTCAACTTTTTAACATCCGTGGGAAAAATGTAGTCTTGCCAGAAGGGGTTCCAGTCTTGGATTTTGCTGGAGAACTGCCAGATATAGCGACTAGTGAAGTTGTTGTCGTAAAAACTATTCCTGAAGATATTACTCAGCTGAAGACCATTTTTCAGGAACAGAATTTCTCTGCTGTCTATTTCAAAAATGACATTGACAAGGCCTATTATCTGACAGGTTATGGGACTAGAGAGCAGTTTTCAAAATTGTACAAGACTATTTACCAGTTTCCAGAGTTTGATATTCGCTACAAGCTGAAGGATTTGGCTACTTATCTTAATATTCAACAAATCTTGCTAGTTAAGATGATTCAAGTATTTGAAGAGTTGGACTTTGTGACGATCAAAGATGGTGTGATGACAGTCAATAAAGAAGCGCCGAAGCGAGAAATCGGAGAAAGTCAGATTTACCAGAACCTCAAACAAACCGTTAAAGACCAAGAAATGATGGCGCTGGGTACGGTGCAAGAAATCTATGACTTTTTGATGGAAAAAGAATAGAAGCTAGGAAAGAGTTGGGCAACCAGCTCTTTTTTGAAAACAAATCTTCATTTTGAAAATCATCAAAAAAATGGTATAATAGTAGGAAAAGATTCGGCTAATACTCAATGAAAATCAGAAAGCAAACTAGGAAGTTAGCTGCAGGTTGCTCAAAACACTGTTTTGAGGTTGCAGATGGAAGATGACGTGGTTTGAATCTGATTTTCGAAGAGTATAAAAGTAATAGTGCTTTTAGAATAAAAGGGCAAGCAACCCTATAATCAAGATAAACTAAGCTTTCGGAGGAAAAATGAGTAATATCAGTTTAACAACACTTGGTGGTGTACGTGAAAACGGGAAAAATATGTATATCGCTGAAATCGATGGATCTATTTTCGTTTTGGATGCAGGTCTAAAATACCCTGAAAATGAACAACTAGGGGTGGATGTCGTTATTCCAAATATGGACTACCTTTTTGAAAATAGCGACCGTATCGCAGGTGTCTTCTTGACCCACGGGCATGCGGATGCCATTGGTGCACTGCCTTATCTCTTGGCTGAAGCCAAGGTACCTGTATTTGGGTCTGAGTTGACCATTGAGTTGGCCAAACTCTTTGTTAAAGGAAATGATGCGGTTAAGAAATTCAATGATTTCCATGTCATTGATGAGAATACGGAGATTGATTTTGGAGGGACTGTGGTGTCCTTCTTCCGTACGACCCACTCTATCCCAGAGAGTCTGGGTGTGGTCTTGAAGACGGCTGAGGGCAGCATCGTTTACACAGGAGACTTCAAATTTGACCAGACAGCTAGTGAATCTTATGCGACAGACTTTGCTCGTTTGGCAGAAATCGGTCGTGACGGAGTTCTAGCTCTGCTCAGTGATTCAGCCAATGCAGATAGCAATGTTCAAGTGGCTAGTGAAAGTGAAGTTGGGGATGAAATCACTCAAACCATTGCGGACTGGGAGGGACGTATCATTGTTGCGGCGGTAGCCAGCAACCTCTCTCGTATTCAACAGGTATTTGACGCTGCGGATGCAACAGGCCGTCGTGTGGTCTTGACAGGATTTGATATTGAAAATATCGTCCGCACTGCGATTCGCCTCAAGAAATTATCTCTAGCTAATGAGAGTCTTTTGATTAAGCCTAAAGATATGTCTCGCTTTGAAGACCATGAGTTGATTATCCTTGAGACAGGTCGTATGGGTGAGCCTATCAACGGTCTTCGTAAGATGTCGATTGGTCGCCACCGTTATGTGGAAATCAAGGACGGTGACCTAGTCTATATCGTAACCACTCCGTCTATCGCTAAAGAAGCAGTCATGGCGCGTGTGGAAAACATGATTTACCAAGCTGGTGGAGTTGTCAAACTGATCACTCAAAGCTTGCGTGTGTCAGGGCACGGAAATGCGCGTGATTTGCAGTTGATGATCAACCTCTTGCAACCCAAGTATCTCTTCCCAATTCAAGGAGAATACCGTGAGTTGGATGCCCATGCTAAGGCTGCTATGGCAGTAGGTATGTTGCCAGAACGCATTTTCATCCCTAAAAAGGGAACCAGCATGGCTTATGAGAATGGAGACTTTGTCCCAGCTGGAGCAGTTTCGGCAGGGGATGTCTTGATTGATGGGAATGCTATTGGTGATGTTGGAAATGTGGTTCTTCGTGACCGTAAGGTCTTGTCAGAGGATGGTATTTTCATCGTAGCAATTACCGTTAACCGTCGTGAGAAGAAAATTGTGGCCAAGGCTCGTGTTCATACGCGTGGATTTGTTTATCTCAAGAAGAGTCGCGATATTCTCCGTGAAAGTTCAGAATTGATTAACCAAACGGTAGAAGACTATCTTCAAGGAGAAGACTTTGACTGGGCAGATCTTAAAGGGAAGGTTCGGGATACTCTGACCAAGTATCTTTTTGATCAAACTAAGCGTCGTCCAGCAGTTCTACCAGTAGTCATGGAAGCAAAATAATCGTTGAAATAAACAGAGGGAAAGTCGAATTTCGGCTTTTTCTTATCGGAAAATAGAGGAAAAATATGGCAGTAATGAAAATAGAGTATTACTCACAAGTTTTGGATATGGAGTGGGGGGTGAATGTCCTTTACCCTGATGCCAATCGAGTGGAAGAACCAGATTGTAAAGACATTCCCGTCTTGTACCTCTTGCACGGGATGTCTGGTAATCATAATAGTTGGCTCAAGCGGACCAATGTGGAACGCTTGCTTCGAACTACTAATCTTATCGTCGTCATGCCCAATACCAGTAACGGTTGGTACACCGATACCCAATATGGTTTTGACTATTACACGGCTCTAGCAGAGGAATTGCCACAGGTTCTGAAACGTTTCTTCCCTAATATGACTAGCAAGCGTGAAAAGACCTTTATCGCTGGTCTCTCCATGGGAGGCTACGGCTGTTTTAAACTGGCTCTTGCTACAAATCGCTTTTCCCATGCAGCTAGTTTTTCAGGTGCCCTTAGCTTTCAAGATTTTTCTCCTGAAAGCCAAAATCTGGGAACACCAGCTTATTGGAGAGGTGTGTTTGGGGAGATTAAAGATTGGACAGCTAGCCCTTATTCTCTTGAAAGTTTGGCTAAAAAATCGGATAAAAAGACCAAGCTATGGGCTTGGTGTGGCGAGCAGGATTTCTTGTATGAAGCCAATAATCTGGCAGTGAAAAACCTCAAAAAACTAGGCTTTGATGTGACCTATAGCCATAGCGCTGGAACTCATGAGTGGTATTATTGGGAAAAACAATTGGAAGGTTTTTTAGCAACCCTACCAATTGATTTCAAACTGGAAGAGAGACTAACATAGTTTGAACTTTAGCGTAGGGTAGTAGGACTAAAATAAAATATGTTTTCACTAGACTTTTCAAACGAAAGTAGTAGAATAGTAATAAAATACTGGAGGAGAGAGTAGGAAATGTACCGTTATCAAATTGGCATTCCCACATTAGAATATGATCAGTTTGTCAAAGAGCATGAATTAGCCAATGTATTACAAAGTAGTGCTTGGGAAAAAGTGAAATCTGATTGGAATCATGAGAGACTTGGGGTTTATGAAGGGGAAAAATTACTGGCTGTGGCTAGTATTCTCATAAAGTCTCTGCCTTTGGGGTATAAAATGTTTTATATTCCAAGAGGTCCCATTTTGGATTACAGAGATACAGAAGTTTTAAAGTTTGTCCTACAGTCTATTAAGTCTTATGCTCGCAGTAAGAAAGCTATCTTTGTGACTTTTGACCCAAGTATTTGTCTATCTCAACATTTGGTCAATCAAGATAAAACAGAATATCCTGAAAATCTTGCTCTTGTTGAGACTTTAGGGCAACTAGGAGTGAAATGGTCTGGGCAGACAGCCGAGATGGATGATACCATTCAACCTCGTATTCAGGCGAAAATATACAAGGAAAATTTTGAAGAAGATAAACTTTCTAAGTCTACAAAACAGGCTATTCGAACAGCTCGAAACAAAGGGCTTGAGGTTCAATATGGTGGACTGGAACTATTAGATTCGTTTTCGGAGTTGATGAAAAAAACCGAGAAACGAAAAGATATTCATTTAAGAAATGAAGCCTATTATAAAAAGTTGTTAGATAATTTTAAGGACAAGTCCTACATCACCTTGGCAACCTTGGATGTCTCTAAACGTTCGCAAGAATTAGAAGAACAGTTAGCGAAAAACAGAGCCTTGGAAGAGACCTTTACTGAGTCGACTCGAACTTCAAAAGTAGAAGCGCAGAAGAAGGAAAAAGAACGTTTGTTAGAGGAATTGACTTTCCTGCAGGAATATATGGATGCAGGTCAAGCAAGAGTTCCCTTAGCGGCTACCTTGACTTTAGAATTCGGACAAACTTCTGTCAATCTATATGCAGGAATGGATGAAGATTTTAAACGATATAAAGCCCCTATTTTAACTTGGTATGAAACGGCTCGCTATGCCTTTGAGCGAGGTATGGTGTGGCAAAATTTAGGAGGTGTCGAGAATGCTTTAGATGGTGGACTCTATCGTTTTAAAGCTAATTTTAATCCAACGATTGAAGAATACTTGGGTGAATTTACAATGTCTACCCATCCTCTCTATCCTCTGTTAAGACTTGCTCTTGATTTCCGTAAAACATTAAGAAAAAAACATAGAAAGTAAGTATATGGCACTAACAACACTCACGAAAGAAGAGTTTCAGACTTATTCTGATCAGGTTTCTTCTCGTTCCTTTATGCAATCTGTTCAGATGGGGGATTTGCTAGAAAAAAGAGGGGCTCAAATTGTTTATCTTGCTTTAAAACAAGAAGGAGAAATTCAAGTTGCAGCTCTGGTTTATAGCTTGCCCATGCTGGGTGGTCTGCATATGGAGCTCAATTCGGGTCCGATTTATACCCAACAAGATGCTCTTCCAATTTTTTATGCGGAGTTAAAAGAATATGCCAAGCAAAATGGTGTATTAGAGTTGCTTGTAAAACCTTATGAAACTTATCAAACTTTTGATAGCCAAGGTAATCCAATAGATGCTGAGAAAAAAAGTATTATTCAAGATTTGACTGATTTAGGCTATCAATTTGATGGATTGACAAGAGGTTATCCAGGTGGAGAAGTCAGCTGGCATTACATCAAAGATTTGCAAGATTATGATGCTGCTTCCTTATTAAAATCCTTTAATAAAAATAGTATTCGCAACATTCAGTCGGCCTTTGATTTTAATCTTCTTGTTCGAAATGCAGAACGGGAAGAAATTCCAACATTCAAAAAAATTATTGAAGAAACAGGTAAAAGACAAGGTTTTGAGGATAAGAATTTAGATTATTACATGAAATTGTATGATATGTTTGGAGATAAGGCAGATTTTCTAATTGCTGAAGTCAATCCGCAACAGTCTATAGATGTTTTAAATGTGAAGATGGCTAGTCTTGACAAGAAGTCGAAACGATTTGATCAGCAATACCAAGCCTTGCAAAAGAAAAAAGATTTTCTAACTAGTTTGGATAGTGAGTCTGGCAATGTTGCTCTAGCTTGTGCTTTAATAATCTACACAAATACAGAGGCAACCTACTTGTTTGGGGGGTCGTACGCAGAGTATCAGAAGTTCTCAGCTCCATTTTTACTTCAATATCATGCGATGAAGCAGACAATGCAACGAAATATCCATCAATACAACTTCCTCGGCATTCAAGGGATTTTTGATGGAAGTGATGGTGTTTTGCGTTTTAAACAAAATTTTAATGGCTATATTGTACGCAAAGCGGGTACTTTCCGTTACCATCCATCACCTTTAAAATACAAAGCTATTCAGTTATTCAAAAAAATATTAGGACGTTAAGATGAAAAAGCCAGTATTTAGCTTTCTTTCAGCTTGTTTTAGTAAAATAGATTTTATTTGCTAGAAAGGTGGAGAGACATGCGCTGGATTTTTCGTTTGATAGGGGCTTTCTTTTCTTTTGTGTGGCGTTTGTTTTGGCGCCTGGTTTGGATTGTTTTGCTTTTATGCATTCTTGCTTTTGGATTTCTCTGGTATCTGAACGGGGATTTTCAAGGAGCGCTTAAGCAAGCAGAGCGGTCAGTAAAGATTGGTCAACAAAGTATTGACCAATGGGAAAAAACAGGGCAACTGCCTAAGTTGAACCAGACAGATAGCCACCAGCATTCTGAAGGAAGGTGGTCACAGGCTTCTGCTCGTATTTACTTGGATCCACAGATGGATTCACGCTTTCAAGAGGCGTATTTAGAAGCGATTCAGAACTGGAATCAAACTGGTGCTTTTAACTTTGAAGTCGTGACAGAGTCTAGCAAGGCAGATATTATGGCTACGGAGATGAATGACGGAGGCACTCCTGTGGCAGGAGAGGCGGAAAGTCAGACTAATCTCTTAACGGGACAATTTTTGTCTGTCACGGTGCGGTTGAATCATTATTATCTGTCCAATCCTGACTATGGTTATTCCTATGAACGCATTGTCCATACGGCGGAACATGAGTTGGGTCATGCGATTGGCTTGGACCATACAGATGAGAAATCAGTGATGCAACCGGCCGGTTCCTTTTATGGTATCCAGGAAGAGGATATTGCAAACCTCCGAAAAATATATGAGACTAGTGAGTAGGGAACAATCTTTCCCTACTTTTTTGCTATAATGGAACTATGAATAACTTGATTAAATCAAAACTAGAGCTCTTGCCGACCAGCCCTGGTTGCTACATTCACAAGGATAAAAACGGCACCATTATCTATGTAGGAAAGGCTAAAAATCTGCGTAACCGCGTGAGGTCTTATTTCCGTGGAAGTCATGATACCAAGACAGAGGCTCTGGTGTCTGAGATTGTGGATTTTGAATTTATCGTTACGGAGTCTAATATTGAGGCACTTCTCCTAGAAATCAACCTGATCAAGGAAAACAAGCCCAAGTACAATATCATGCTCAAGGATGATAAGTCCTATCCTTTCATCAAAATTACCAATGAACGCTATCCTCGTTTGATTATTACCCGACAGGTCAAGAAGGATGGAGGTCTCTATTTTGGTCCTTATCCAGATGTGGGCGCAGCCAATGAAATCAAGCGGTTGCTGGATCGGATTTTCCCTTTTCGCAAGTGTACCAATCCACCTTCTAAGGTATGTTTTTACTACCATATCGGCCAGTGCATGGCCCACACTATCTGTAAGAAGGATGAGGCCTATTTCAAGTCTATGGCCCAGGAAGTTTCTGATTTCCTAAAAGGGCAGGATGACAAAATCATCGATGACCTCAAGGGGAAAATGGCAGCGGCAGCCCAGACTATGGAGTTTGAACGTGCTGCGGAATACCGTGACTTGATTCAGGCCATTGGAACGCTTCGGACCAAGCAAAGGGTTATGGCCAAGGATCTCCAAAATCGGGATGTCTTTGGTTACTATGTGGACAAGGGCTGGATGTGTGTTCAGGTTTTCTTTATTCGTCAGGGCAAGCTCATTGAGCGAGATGTCAATCTCTTCCCCTACTACAATGATCCAGATGAGGATTTCTTGACCTATGTGGGACAATTCTATCAAGAAAAATCTCACCTGGTTCCCAATGAGGTGCTGATTCCGCAGGATATCGATGAAGAAGCAGTCAAGGCCTTGGTGGATACCAAGATTCTCAAACCCCAACGTGGAGAGAAAAAACAACTGGTTAATCTGGCTATAAAGAATGCTCGTGTCAGCCTAGAGCAGAAATTCAACCTGCTAGAGAAATCTGTTGAAAAGACCCAAGGGGCTATTGAAAATCTTGGTCGCTTACTCCAAATCCCGACTCCAGTCCGTATCGAATCCTTTGATAACTCCAATATCATGGGAACCAGTCCTGTTTCGGCCATGGTGGTCTTTGTCAACGGCAAACCGAGTAAGAAGGATTACCGTAAGTACAAGATAAAAACGGTTGTTGGACCAGACGACTATGCTAGTATGAGAGAAGTCATTCGCAGACGCTATAGTCGAGTGCAGCGTGACGGTTTGACTCCTCCAGATTTGATTGTCATTGATGGGGGACAAGGTCAGGTCAATATCGCTAAGCAGGTCATCCAAGATGAACTAGGCTTGGACATTCCAATTGCAGGTCTGCAAAAGAATGACAAGCACCAAACACATGAATTGCTCTTTGGAGATCCGCTTGAGGTGGTGGAGTTATCTCGCAATTCTCAGGAATTTTTCCTTCTCCAACGTATCCAAGATGAGGTGCACCGTTTTGCCATCACTTTCCATCGCCAACTGCGCTCAAAAAATTCCTTTTCATCACAACTGGATGGGATTGAAGGTCTGGGACCTAAACGCAAGCAAAATCTCATGAAACATTTCAAGTCTCTAACCAAAATCAAGGAAGCTAGTGTGGATGAGATTGTCGAAGTTGGGGTGCCAAGAACAGTCGCAGAAGCAGTTCAGAGGAAGTTGAAGCCACAGGAAGAAATGGAGCTGTCTCAAGTAGCGGAAAAGAGTGTAAATTACCAAACAGAAGGAGACCATTATGAATCATAAAATCGCAATTTTATCAGATATTCATGGCAATATAACGGCGCTAGAAGCAGTTATTGCGGATGCTAAAAATCAAGGAGTCAGTGAATACTGGCTTCTGGGAGATATTTTTCTTCCTGGTCCAGGCGCAAATGATCTGGTCGCTCTGCTGAAGGGACTTCCTATAACGGCAAGTGTTCGAGGTAATTGGGATGATTGTGTTCTTGAGGCCTTGGATGGCGAATATGGTTTGGAACATCCACAAGAAATCCAGCTCATGCGATTGACCCAGTTTTTGATGGAGCGAATGGATCCTGCAACGATTGTCTGGCTACGAAGCTTGCCTTTGCTAGAAAAGAAAGAAGTTGACGGACTGCGCTTTTCTCTTTCTCATAATTTGCCAAAGAAGAACTATGGTGGTGACTTGCTAGTTGAGAATGATACGGAGAAATTTGACCAACTCCTAGATGCTGAAACCGACGTGGCAGTCTATGGTCATGTTCACAAGCAATTGCTTCGTTATGGAAGTCAAGGGCAACAAATTATCAATCCAGGTACGATTGGCATGCCCTATTTTGATTGGGAGGCGTTAAAAAATCACCGTGCCCAGTATGCCGTGATAGAGATTGAAGATGGGGAATTGGTCAATATCCAATTTCGTAAAGTCGCTTATGCTTATGAAGCGGAGTTAGAATTGGCCAAGTCCCAGGGTCTTCCCTTTATCGAAATGTATGAAGAACTACGTCGTGAAGATAATTATCAGGGGCACAATCTGGAACTATTAGCAAGCTTAATAGAAAAGTATGGGTATGTAGAAGATGTGAAGAATTTTTTTGATTTTTTGTAAGAGTTTCCTAAAACAACCAATGCAAACTAAAAAAGCGATTGGCTGGTCCAATCGCTTTTATATATCTTATTGTAACTGAGATTTATCTGGGAGGTAAGAGCCACCTAGATAGGTATTGCTGAGTTTTTCAAGTGTTCCGTCTTGATAGAGTTCTTTGAGCGCTTTATCAAATTTCTCTTTAAACTCTTTTTGGTCGCTTGAGAAAACGATATAGTTGTTGGGGCTATCGGCAGAAGGTAAATCAACGACTGAGAGGTCTAAGCCACGATCCTTGATGATCTTTTGAACGGATACCTTGTCAAAGACTAGGAAATCAAATTCACCGTTAGCAAGGTCAAGGATGCGTTTTCCGATATCCTCACCAGAAAAATCGATAGTAGCAGGATTGTCAGAGTGTTTCTGATTCCAGTTATTGATGAATTGAGCGTTTGAAGTTCCGGTATCTTCCTGTGTTGTTTTGCCAGCAATTTGGTCAAGTGAAGTCAGAGGATTTTTCTTGTTGCTGACGAGGACGAGGGGATTGTTCGAAATCGGAAGTGAGTAGAGGTATTTCTCAGCACGTTCTTTTGTATAACTCAAGTTATTGGCTGCAGCCTGATAGTGACCAGAATCAAGTCCTGGGAAGATACTTTCCCAGGCAGTTCTTTGGAATTGAATCTCGTAGTCGCTGAGTTTTTCATCCACTGCTTTTAGAACTTCGATATCGAAGCCTGTCAGATTTCCTTTGTCTTCGTAGTCAAATGGTGGCACATCACCAGCTGTTGCAACGACGATTGTCTTTTGAGAACTAGTCTCTTTAGGTGTAGCTTGATTTCCACAGGCAACCAAAAATGGTAGGATGGCTAGTAATAGGCTAAATTTTTTCATAATGTCTCCATTCAAATGTAAAGTACTTGCTAGTTTATCAGAAATTTTCCTGATGAACCAATATATATTTTTTATGGTTGCGATAAAAAAACTTAATCATGGAAAATATCTGCAAGCTCTTTCAAATTATGGTAGAATGGAAGCAGTAGAATTAGAAAAGGAAATCGATTATGAAATTTCTTGAATTAAACAAAAAACGTCATGCGACCAAGCATTTCACTGACAAGCCAGTGGATCCCAAAGATGTGCGTACGGCTATCGAAATCGCAACCTTGGCACCAAGCGCCCACAACAGCCAGCCTTGGAAATTTGTGGTGGTTCGTGAGAAAAATGCCGAACTAGCAAAATTGGCTTATGGTTCAAACTTTGAACAGGTATCATCAGCTCCTGTAACTATTGCCTTGTTTACAGATACAGATCTGGCTAAACGCGCTCGTAAGATTGCCCGTGTTGGTGGTGCTAATAACTTTTCTGAAGAGCAACTACAATACTTCATGAAAAATTTGCCTGCTGAATTTGCCCGTTACAATGAACAACAGGTTAGTGACTACCTAGCACTCAATGCAGGTTTAGTTGCCATGAACTTGGTTCTTGCTCTTACAGACCAAGGAATCGGATCAAATCTGATCCTTGGTTTTGATAAATCAAAAGTTAATGAAGTTTTGGAAATCGAAGACCGTTTCCGTCCAGAACTTTTGATTACAGTGGGTTACACAGACGAAAAATTGGAACCAAGCTACCGCTTGCCAGTAGATGAAATCATCGAGAAAAGATAGAAAGAAGAAAAAATGACAGCAATTGATTTTACAGCAGAAGTAGAAAAACGCAAAGAAGACCTCTTGGCTGACTTGTTTAGCCTTTTGGAAATCAACTCAGAACGTGATGATAGCAAGGTTGATGCTGAGCATCCATTTGGACCTGGGCCGGTAAAAGCCTTGGAAAAATTCCTTGAAATCGCAGACCGTGATGGCTATCCAACTAAGAATGTCGACAATTATGCAGGACACTTCGAGTTTGGTGATGGAGAAGAAGTTCTCGGAATCTTTGCCCACATGGACGTGGTGCCAGCTGGTAGCGGTTGGGACACAGATCCTTACACACCAACTATCAAAGACGGTCGTCTTTATGCGCGTGGTGCTTCGGACGACAAGGGTCCTACAACAGCTTGCTACTATGGTTTGAAAATCATCAAAGAATTGGGCCTTCCAACTTCTAAGAAAGTTCGCTTTATTGTCGGAACAGACGAAGAATCAGGCTGGGCAGACATGGACTACTACTTCGAGCACGTAGGACTTGCGAAACCAGACTTCGGTTTCTCTCCAGACGCTGAATTCCCTATCATCAATGGTGAAAAAGGAAACATCACGGAATACCTCCACTTTGCAGGTGAAAATGAAGGTGCTGTTCGTCTTCACAGTTTTACAGGTGGTTTGCGTGAAAACATGGTACCAGAATCAGCAACAGCGGTTGTTTCAGGTGATTTGACTGACTTGCAAGCTAAACTAGATGCCTTTGTTGCAGAACATAAACTCAGAGGAGAAATTCAAGAAGAAGCTGGTCAATACAAGGTGACAATCATTGGTAAATCAGCCCACGGTGCTATGCCTGCTTCAGGTGTCAATGGTGCGACTTACCTAGCTCTTTTCCTTAGCCAGTTTGACTTTGCTGGACCTGCAAAAGACTACCTCGACATTGCTGGTAAGATTCTCTTGAACGACCATGAGGGTAAAAACCTCAAGATTGCTCATGTGGATGAAAAGATGGGTGCTCTTTCTATGAATGCAGGTGTCTTCCGCTTTGATGAAACAAGTGCTGACAATACGATTGCTCTCAACATCCGTTATCCAAAAGGAATCAGCCCAGAGCAAATCAAGTCAATCCTTGAAAACTTGCCAGTTGCTTCTGTTAGCCTTTCTGAACACGGACACACTCCTCACTATGTGCCAATGGAAGATCCACTTGTACAAACCTTGTTGAATGTCTATGAAAAACAAACAGGACTACAAGGTCATGAACAAGTCATTGGTGGTGGTACCTTTGGTCGTTTACTTGAACGTGGGGTTGCTTACGGTGCTATGTTCCCAGACTCTATTGACACCATGCACCAAGCCAATGAATTTATCGCCTTGGACGATCTCTTCCGCGCAGCAGCAATCTATGCCGAAGCTATTTATGAATTGATCAAATAAAACGATAGAAGTCTGAGATGTTATGCTTGGACTTCTTTTTGGAGGGAAAACAGATGTCTCAAATCGAAAGAATCAAGCAGGCTATTATGGCAGATCCGCAAAATGCCAGCTATACAGAACGTGGAATCGAACCTCTCTTTGCAGCGCCAAAAACTGCTCGCATCAATATCATCGGTCAGGCACCGGGGCTTAAAACCCAAGAAGCAGGCCTTTATTGGAAGGATAAAAGTGGCGATCGCTTGCGGGACTGGCTAGGTGTGGACGAAGACACCTTTTACAACTCAGGTTATTTTGCTGTTTTACCTATGGATTTCTACTTTCCAGGGCATGGTAAGTCAGGTGACTTACCACCGAGAACTGGCTTTGCCGAAAAATGGCATCCTCAGCTCTTGCAAGAATTACCAGATATCCAGTTAACCCTCTTGATTGGGCAATATGCCCAAGCCTACTATTTACATGAGAAAGTCAGTGGCAAGGTAACAGAGAGAGTTCGACGCTATCAGGATTATCTGCCAGACTATTTTCCATTAGTTCACCCTTCACCGCGAAATCAAATCTGGATGGCTAAAAATCCTTGGTTTGAGTCAGAAGTGGTGCCAGATTTGAAAAAAAGAATTAAAACTATTTTAGGAGAAAAAGAATGAAAGAAATTACCTTTGACGCATTTTACCAGCTTTATCAAAACGACCAACTTTCTCTAGTGGACGTGCGAGAAGTGGATGAGTTTGAAACACTTCATTTAGAAGGTGCCCACAACCTACCGCTTAGTCAATTGGCTGATACCTTTGATCAGTTGGACAAGGACCAGTTGCATTATGTTATTTGCAAATCTGGAATGAGATCGGCGCGTGCTTGTCAATTCCTAGCTGAACAAGGTTATGAGGTTATCAATGTTCAGGGTGGCATGTTAGCCTTTGAAGAACTTTAAACAGTAGATTTTCTCCTACTCGGTATGGACTGGGTAGGAGAATTTTATTTTTAGACAATTCTCATTTTTAAGAATCTTGAAAACATTCAATATTTACTTCGTGATACTTTTTTCATACTCTTATTCATGATATACTAGGTCAGTATTTTATAAATATGAAGGAGATTTACATGGCTAAAAAAGGTGCCCTAACAGGTTTGCTCCTGTTTGGAATATTTTTTGGTGCGGGGAACTTGATTTTTCCGCCTTCTCTAGGTGCTCTATCTGGAGAACATTTTCTTCCTGCCATCGCAGGTTTTGTCTTTTCAGGTGTCGGTATCGCCGTCTTGACTCTTATAATTGGAACGCTAAATCCTAAAGGATATATCTACGAGATTTCAACAAAGATAGCGCCTTGGTTTGCGACTCTTTATCTCTCAGTTCTTTACTTGTCAATTGGTCCATTCTTTGCCATCCCACGTACTGCTACAACAGCTTACGAGGTAGGGATTAGTCCTCTTTTATCGGATTCAAATAAAGGTCTTGGCTTGATTGTCTTTACGGTTCTGTATTTTGCAGCAGCCTATCTAATTTCGCTTAATCCATCAAAAATCTTGGACCGTATCGGCCGTATTTTAACTCCAGTCTTTGCGATCTTGATTGTTATCTTGGTTGTTCTAGGAGCTTTCAAATACGGTGGAACAAGTCCTCAAGCTGCGTCAGCTGCTTATCAAGCTTCTGCCTTTGGTACAGGTTTCCTAGAAGGTTATAATACCTTGGATGCCCTTGCTTCAGTTGCCTTTAGCGTAATCGCAGTTCAAACCTTGAAACAACTTGGATTTTCAAGTAAGAAAGAATACATTTCGACTATTTGGGTTGTTGGTATCGTTGTTGCCCTTGCCTTCAGCGCTCTTTACATCGGTTTAGGATTCCTTGGAAATCATTTCCCAGTACCAGCTGAGGCGATGAAGGGTGGAACACCAGGTGTTTACATCTTGTCACAAGCCACTCAAGAAATATTTGGCTCAACAGCTCAACTCTTCCTTGCAGCTATGGTTACCGTAACCTGCTTCACAACAACAGTTGGTTTGATTGTGTCAACAGCTGAGTTCTTTAATGAACGCTTCCCACAAATCAGCTACAAGGTTTATGCGACAGCCTTTACTTTGATTGGATTTGCGATTGCTAATCTGGGTCTTGATGCGATTATCAAGTACTCAATCCCTGTGCTGGTTATTTTGTACCCAATCACGATTGCCATCGTTATGATTGTTATTGTGAACAAATTTGTTGCCCTTTCAAAACCAGGTATGCAGTTGACAATTGCTGTGGTTACAGCTATTGCCATTGCAAGCGTACTAGGAAGCTCATTTAAGGTTGAGTTTCTTGCAAATCTTGTTAACGCTCTTCCTTTTGCCAAGGCATCTCTTCCATGGTTGGTGCCAGCCATCGTCGGAGTCTTGCTATCATTGGTTCTACCAAACAAGCAAGAAAGCGATGTTTTTGAAATGGAATAATCACTAAAATCACTTTTGTAGCCAAGTCTACAGGAGTGATTTTCTTTTTTTATCCGATGATAAATGTGTTATAATAGGTAGCAAAAGAGGTGAAGAAATGAATCAAACAGTAGAATATATCAAAGAACTGACAGCTATTGCATCGCCAACGGGCTTCACTCGTGAGATTTCAGACTATTTAGTCAAGACTCTAGAAGGTTTCGGTTACCAGCCAGTTCGTACAGCCAAGGGCGGTGTCAATGTGACTATCAAAGGTCAAAATGATGAGCAACAACGCTATGTGACTGCCCATGTAGATACGCTGGGGGCTATTGTCCGTGCTGTCAAACCAGATGGCCGTCTCAAAATGGACCGTATCGGTGGTTTTCCTTGGAACATGATTGAAGGAGAAAACTGTACCGTTCATGTGGCTAGTACAGGTGAAAAAGTATTAGGAACCATCCTCATCCACCAAACTTCTTGCCATGTCTACAAGGATGCAGGAACTGCAGAACGTACGCAAGACAATATGGAAGTGCGTTTAGATGCAAAAGTAAGCAATGAAAAAGAAACTCGTTCTCTTGGGATTGAAGTCGGTGATTTTATCAGCTTTGACCCACGAACTGTCGTGACAGAGACAGGCTTTATCAAATCTCGTCATTTGGACGATAAGGTCAGTGCAGCGATTTTGCTTAACCTGCTTCGTCTTTATAAGAAAGAGAAGATTGAATTGCCAGTTACAACCCATTTTGCTTTTTCAGTCTTTGAAGAAGTGGGACACGGTGCCAACTCTAATATCCCTGCTCAGGTGGTAGAGTATCTGGCTGTGGATATGGGAGCTATGGGCGATGACCAGCAGACAGACGAGTACACAGTGTCTATCTGTGTCAAGGATGCTTCAGGTCCTTATCACTATGACTTCCGTCAACACTTGGTGACTTTGGCGAAAGAGCAGGATATTCCATTTAAATTGGATATCTATCCATTTTATGGATCGGACGCTTCAGCAGCCATGTCTGCAGGGGCAGAGGTCAAACACGCCCTTCTTGGTGCTGGTATCGAGTCTAGCCACTCTTATGAGCGCACTCATATTGACTCTGTGGTTGCAACGGAGCGTATGGTTGATGCTTATCTTAAGAGCGCATTGGTAGACTAATATGTGCCTGATTTGCCAGAGAATTGAGCTGATCAAGGCTGGGGAAAATCCTTACTTTGTAAGAGAGTTGGAAACAGGCTATCTTGTGATTGGAGACCACCAGTATTTTGCAGGCTATAGTCTCTTTCTAGCCAAGGAACACGTCACCGAATTGCACCATTTAGAAAAGGAAACGAAACTCCGTTTTCTAGAAGAAATGAGTGTGGTCCAAGAGGCAGTTGCCAAGGCTTTTGCTGCTGAGAAAATGAATATCGAACTGCTAGGAAATGGCGATGCCCATCTTCATTGGCATCTTTTTCCTAGACGGACAGGTGATATGAATGGTCACGGTCTCAAGGGACGTGGGCCAGTTTGGTGGGTTCCTTTTGAAGAAATGACAGCAGAAACCTGCCAAGCAAAACCGGATGAGATTAAAAGATTAGTCGAACGTTTATCATCAGAAGTAGATAAACTATTAGAATAAAGGAGTAGAAATGAAGAAAAGATACCTTATCTTGACAGCCTTGCTAGCCTTGAGTCTAGCAGCTTGTTCACAAGAAAAAGCAAAAAATGAAGATGGCGCAGCTAAGACAGAACAAACAGCCAAAGCTGATGGAACAGCCGGCAGTAAATCTCAAGGAGCTGCCCAGAATAAAGCAGAAGTGGCTAACAAAGGAGACTACTACAGCATCCAAGGGAAATACGATGAAATCATCGTAGCCAATAAACACTATCCATTGTCTAAAGACTATAATCCAGGGGAAAATCCGACAGCCAAGGCAGAGTTGGTCAAACTCATAAAAGCGATGCAAGAGGCAGGTTTCCCAATCAGTGACCATTACAGTGGCTTTAGAAGTTATGAAACTCAGACCAAGCTCTATCAAGATTATGTCAATCAAGATGGGAAAGAAGCTGCCGACCGTTATTCTGCTCGTCCTGGCTATAGCGAACACCAGACAGGCTTAGCCTTTGATGTGATTGGGACAAATGGTGATTTGGTGACAGAAGAAAAAGCGGCCCAATGGCTCTTGGACAATGCTGCTGATTATGGCTTTGTTGTCCGTTATCTCAAAGGTAAGGAAAAGGAAACAGGCTATATGGCTGAGGAATGGCACCTTCGTTATGTCGGAAAAGAAGCTAAAGAAATTGCTGAGACTGGTCTCAGCTTGGAAGAATACTATGGCTTTGAAGGCGGAGATTACGTCGATTAAAAAATAAACTTTTCTCTTGCAATTCTAGATAAATAGTGTATAATAGATGGGTATGTGAAAAGCATACTTGTGGGAGGTAAAAATATTTAATTACCGCCAAAACCACAAAGGAGGATTTAAAAATGGCTAAAAAAGTCGAAAAACTTGTAAAATTGCAAATCCCTGCTGGTAAAGCTACACCAGCTCCACCGGTTGGACCTGCTCTTGGTCAAGCTGGTATCAACATCATGGGATTCACAAAAGAGTTCAACGCTCGTACTGCTGACCAAGCTGGTATGATCATTCCAGTTGTTATCTCAGTATACGAAGACAAATCATTTACTTTCGTTACAAAAACACCACCAGCTGCTGTTCTTTTGAAAAAAGCTGCAGGTGTTGAAAAAGGATCAGGGACACCTAACAAAACTAAAGTTGCTACAGTTACTCGTGCGCAAGTACAAGAAATTGCAGAAACTAAGATGCCAGATTTGAACGCAGCAAACGTAGAGTCTGCAATGCGTATGATCGAAGGTACTGCTCGTTCTATGGGATTCACTGTTGTTGACTAATCAATAACATCCCTATATAACCCGCAAGACTTCATCATTTCGAGAAGTGACGTGGGAGATGAAAATCGATTGAACCACTTACAAGGAGAATAGAAAATGGCTAAAAAAAGCAAACAACTTCGTGCTGCTCTTGAGAAGATCGACAGCACAAAAGCATACAGCGTTGAAGAAGCTGTAGCTCTTGCAAAAGAAACTAACTTTGCAAAATTCGATGCAACTGTAGAAGTTGCTTACAACTTGAACATTGACGTTAAAAAAGCTGACCAACAAATCCGTGGAGCAATGGTATTGCCAAACGGTACTGGTAAAACAGCTCGCGTTCTTGTATTTGCACGTGGTGCAAAAGCTGAAGAAGCAAAAGCTGCTGGTGCAGACTTCGTTGGTGAAGACGACCTTGTTGCTAAAATCAACGACGGTTGGTTGGACTTCGACGTAGTTATCGCAACACCTGACATGATGGCTCTTGTTGGACGTCTTGGACGTGTCCTTGGACCACGTAACTTGATGCCAAACCCTAAAACTGGTACTGTAACAATGGATGTTGCTAAAGCAGTTGAAGAGTCTAAAGGTGGTAAAATCACTTACCGTGCGGACCGTGCAGGTATCGTACAAGCGATCATCGGTAAAGTTTCATTTGAAGCTGACAAGTTGGTTGAAAACTTCAAAGCATTTAACGAAACAATCCAAAAAGCTAAACCAGCTACTGCTAAAGGAACTTACGTAACAAGCTTGACAATCACAACTACTCAAGGTGTTGGTATCAAGGTTGACGTTAACTCACTTTAATCAGTAGTTTATATCAGAGGACGAGTACGAAAGTGCTCGTTTTTGTATGTAAGTTATAGTCTCTATAAAATGGTTGTCTTATTTGGCTTATAGGGTGAGTAGCAAATGAAATACTGTTTTCTCTTCCTTCTTTATTAGAAAATATGGTATAATAGGGAGTAAAAAACTTTGAAAGAAAGAAAAAGATGAATTTAAAAGATTATATTGCAACAATTGAAAATTATCCTAAGGAAGGCATCACCTTCCGTGATATCAGTCCTTTGATGGCTGATGGAAATGCTTATAGCTACGCTGTTCGTGAAATCGTTCAGTACGCTACTGACAAGAAAATCGACATGATTGTAGGTCCTGAAGCTCGTGGATTTATCGTGGGTTGTCCAGTTGCTTTTGAGTTGGGAATTGGTTTTGCCCCTGTTCGTAAGCCGGGTAAATTACCACGTGAAGTCATTTCTGCTGACTATGAAAAAGAGTACGGTGTTGATACCTTGACTATGCACGCGGATGCCATTAAGCCAGGTCAACGTGTTCTTATCGTAGATGATCTCTTGGCAACAGGTGGAACTGTTAAGGCGACCATCGAGATGATTGAAAAACTTGGCGGTGTTGTGGCAGGTTGTGCCTTCCTTGTTGAATTGGATGAATTGAACGGCCGTGAAAAAATCGGTGACTACGATTACAAAGTTCTCATGCATTATTAATGAAAAACAGTCCCTAGGGCTGTTTTCTCTACATTAGGATATAAAAATAGACTATAGCTAGTTAGAGAAAAACTATAATTGAAAACTATATCTTCTTGCAGTATAATAAAAGGACTAAGTGTTTGAGATTTAGTTTCATACTCAATGAAAATCAAAGAGCAAACTAGGAAACTAGCCGTAAGCTGCTCAAAGTACAGCTTTGAGGTTGCAGATAGAATTGACGAAGTCAGTAACATATACGTACGGTAAGGCAACGTTGACGCGGTTTGAAGAGATTTTCGAAGAGTTTCAAACACATGCAATTATTCCTGAAAGAGTACAGTTAGGAGAGGGTTATGCCGATTCGAATTGATAAAAAATTGCCAGCTGTTGAGATTTTACGGACAGAGAATATCTTTGTCATGGATGATCAACGTGCTGCCCACCAAGATATCCGTCCCTTGAAGATTTTAATCTTAAATCTCATGCCACAAAAAATGGTCACAGAGACTCAATTGTTGCGCCATTTGGCCAATACACCCCTGCAACTGGATATTGATTTCCTCTATATGGAAAGCCACCGTTCTAAAACAACTCGCTCAGAGCACATGGAGACTTTCTATAAAACTTTTCCTGAAGTCAAGGATGAGTATTTTGACGGGATGATTATCACAGGGGCTCCAGTTGAGCATTTACCATTTGAGGAAGTGGACTATTGGGAGGAATTCAGTCAGGTGCTTGAGTGGTCCAAGACCCATGTCTATTCGACCCTTCATATCTGTTGGGGGGCTCAGGCTGGGCTTTATCTGCGTTATGGGGTTGAAAAATACCAGATGGACAGTAAGTTATCGGGTATCTATCCTCAGGACACCTTAAAGGAAGGTCATCTTCTCTTTAGGGGCTTTGACGATAGTTACGTATCTCCTCATTCTCGGCATACGGAGATTTCTAAGGAAGAGATCTTAAACAAAACCAATCTCGAGATTTTATCAGAAGGACCTCAGGTTGGGGTTTCGATTTTGGCCAGTCGTGATTTACGTGAAATTTATAGTTTTGGGCATTTGGAATATGACCGTGATACCTTAGCAAAAGAGTATTTCCGAGATCGTGATGCAGGTTTGGATCCTCATATTCCAGAAAATTACTTTAAGGATAATGATGTCAACCAGACACCTTGTCTTTGTTGGTCTTCATCAGCAGCCCTATTTTTCAGTAACTGGGTAAACTATGCTGTCTATCAGGAGACGCCTTTTGACTGGAGAAAGATAGAAGATGATGCATCTGCATATGGGTATTTATAAGAGGAATTATGACATATTTAGACGCTTTTAAATCAGGGAACTTGGTTTTACCGAGTGCCCTGCTCTTGCATTTTAAGGAACTCTTTCCTTCCAGCGACGATTTTCTGGTCTGGCAATTTTTCTATTTGCAAAATACGACAGGTTTGGAAGAAATGTCGCCAAGTCAGATTGCTGAAAGGATTGGCAAGGAAATTTCGGATGTCAACCAATCCATTTCCAACTTGACAGAGAGGGGACTTATCCAATATCGTACTATCGAATTAAATGGCGAAATTGAATTGCTCTTTGATGCTAGTCTAGCCTTGGAACGTTTGGATGACTTGCTTGGAGCTAGCTCTTCGAGTTCAGACCAGTTGACCCCTCAAAATCAACTCAAGGATTTGGTGGAAACCTTCCAGCAGGAGCTGGGACGCTTGTTGACGCCTTTTGAAATCGAGGATTTGACTAAGACCCTTAAGGAAGATGGAACCAGTGCTGACTTGATTAAGGAGGCTCTTCGTGAAGCTGTTTTGAATGGAAAAGCAAACTGGAAGTACATTCAGGCGATTTTGAGAAATTGGCGCCATGAAGGTATCAAAAGTGTGGCTCAAATTGAGGCCAAGCGGGCAGAAAGAGAAGCAAGCAATCCTCAGTTGACACAGGTATCTGCAGATTTTAGAAATGCCATGGATCTTTGGAAGGATTAATCCACGTAAGCAGGCTTGAAATCCGAGTAAGATTTGCAAGCTGTGTCTAATTGTGATAAAATAAATAGAAAATAAATTGAAAAAAGAGGTATGTGAAATGTCACGTAAACCATTTATCGCGGGTAACTGGAAAATGAACAAAAATCCAGAAGAAGCTAAAGCATTTGTTGAAGCAGTTGCATCAAAACTTCCTTCATCAGATCTTGTTGAAGCAGGTATCGCAGCTCCAGCTCTTGATTTGACAACTGTTCTTGCTGCTGCCAAAGGTTCAAACCTTAAAGTTGCTGCTCAAAACTGCTACTTTGAAAATGCAGGTGCTTTCACTGGTGAAACTAGCCCACAAGTTTTGAAAGAAATTGGTACTGACTACGTTGTTATCGGTCACTCAGAACGCCGTGACTACTTCCATGAAACTGACGAAGATATCAACAAAAAAGCAAAAGCTATCTTTGCAAACGGTATGCTTCCAATCATCTGTTGTGGTGAATCACTTGAAACTTATGAAGCTGGTAAAGCTGCTGAATTTGTAGGTGCTCAAGTATCTGCTGCTTTGGCTGGATTGACAGCTGAACAAGTTGCTGCATCAGTTATCGCTTATGAGCCAATCTGGGCTATCGGTACTGGTAAATCAGCTTCACAAGACGACGCACAAAAAATGTGTAAAGTTGTTCGTGACGTTGTAGCTGCTGACTTCGGTCAAGAAGTCGCAGACAAAGTTCGTGTTCAATACGGTGGTTCTGTTAAACCTGAAAACGTTGCTTCATACATGGCTTGCCCAGACGTTGACGGTGCCCTTGTAGGTGGTGCATCACTTGAAGCAGAAAGCTTCTTGGCTTTGCTTGACTTTGTAAAATAATCAGTAGCAAAAGCTAGGTGGAACAGCATTCAGATGTCTGTTCCATTTTTTATGGCTCTTTGTCAAG
>NZ_AJJL01000033.1 GCF_000257905.1 Streptococcus mitis SK579 | reverse complement strand
CTTTTTAAATTCTTTTCAAGTACAGTTTTTCAAATTATAGTAAAAAGAGCCAGAATTATACTGACTCTTCTATTAATTATTAAACTTAGAAGCACGTTCTTCTCCCCACCAATAGGGGATTAGTTCTGTGACTTTAACTGTTTTTCTTATATTATAGTCCATCATGAATTCTGCATCTTTATTTTCAGCGTTCAACTCTAAGAGGAATTCTCTGCAAGCTCCACAGGGCATGGCTGAACTTCCACCATAAGGTGGTTTGTCTCGAAAAGCTAATACTTTCTTAACCTTAGTTTGTCCTGAGAATTGGTACATATTGAAGAGTGCTGCCCGCTCTGCGCATAGATGGAACACACCACAGGTTCCCTCCATACAGAAACCTGTAAATATTTGCCCATTTTCTGCTTCTACTGCGGCTACAACATGGTTGGCATAAACAAAGTCTGAAACTTCATGTGGATTGTATAGTTTCTGTGCTTCTTCGTACATCTTTTCCCAGATGTCCATTGTTGCATCCTTCTTATTTAGAGATTTCTTTTAGCATGTTTTCGATATGCTGAATTGATTTTTTACGTCCAAGCAAGAAAATTGTATCTGGCAATTCTGGCCCATGCATTTCACCTGAAACTGCGATACGAATAGGCATGAAAAGATTTTTCCCTTTAATACCTGTTTCTTTTTGGACTGCTTTAATTTGTGGGAAGATATTCTCTGTCACAAATTCATCATCTGTCATCGCTTCAAGTTTTGCTTTGAAGGCTTCAAGAACTGTTGGGACTGTTTCCCCCGCCATGACTTCGCGCTCTGCTTCTGTCAATTCTGGGAAATCTGAGAAGAAGAGATCTGTCAATGGAATAATTTCATCTACTGATTTCATTTGTGGTTTATAGAGCTCAACCAATTTTTCAGCCTTGTCAGTTAAACGGCCCGCTTCTTCTAAGAATGGTTTTGCCATCTCAAAGATAGTTTCTAGGTCTGCATTCTTGATATAATCATTGCTCATCCAGTCGAGTTTCTTCTGATCAAAGGCTGCTGGTGACTTGCTGAGGCGGCTTTCATCGAAAAGTTTAATGAGTTCTTCACGAGAGAAAATCTCATCTTCGCCACCTGGGTTCCAGCCAAGAAGAGCAATAAAGTTAAAGACTGCTTCTGGCAAATACCCTTTTTTACGGTAGTCTTCAATAAACTGAAGAGTATTAGTATCACGTTTAGACAATTTTTTCCCGGTTTCAGAGTTGATGATTAAGGTCATGTGACCGAACTCTGGAGCTTTCCAACCAAGGGCTTCATAAACCATAAGCTGTTTTGGTGTATTAGCAATGTGGTCATCTCCACGGATAACATGAGAGATTTGCATATCGTGGTCATCGATGACAACGGCAAAGTTGTAAGTTGGGTAACCGTCTTTCTTTTGAATAACCCAGTCACCACCGATATTGCCACCTTCAAATTCGATATCGCCTTTGACCATATCATGCCATTTATAGATACCTGACTCATTGACAGCCAAACGAACAGTGGGGATAATTCCTGCTGCTTCACGTTCTGCGATGTAAGCTGCTTTTTCTTCTTCACTCATACCAAGGTATTCATTGATGTAGCGAGGCGTTTCACCAGCTGCTTCTTGGCGTTCGCGTTCAGCTGCCAACTCTTCTTCTGTAACATAAGATTTGTAGGCTTTTCCTTCAGCTAACAGTTGGTCAATGTATTTTTGATACAAGTCCAAACGCTCAGACTGGCGGTAATTTTCATGTGTTTCTGGGCTTTCATCCCAATCCATACCTAACCAGCGAAGATTTTCAAGTTGTGAACGTTCACCATCCTCGACATGACGTTTACGGTCAGTATCTTCGATACGAATGATAAATGTTCCACCATGATGGCGTGCATACAAGTAGTTAAACAATGCTGTACGGGCATTCCCGATGTGTAGTAGTCCTGTTGGACTTGGTGCGTAACGTACGCGGATATCTTTTGACATAGTTTCTCCTATAAAGTCTCTAGGCATCTGCCTTTTTGCTTTCTATATTATATCACAAGTCTTGGCTGAGTCCAATTTCTATGGATAAAGAGAGTAAAAAGAGTGGACAAACCACTCTTTTCTTCTATTATAGACGTGCGTTAAGTTCTTTGCTCAATTCTTCAAATCCTGGTTTTCCAAGAAGGGCAAACATGTTACGTTTGTAAGCTTCAACACCTGGTTGGTCAAATGGGTTGATGGCATTCAAGTAACCAGAAAGGGCGATAGCCAATTCGAAGAAGTAGATAGTGTAACCAAGGGTGAAAGCATCTTGCTCTGGAAGAGTCACGTACATGTTTGGTACATCACCATCTGTGTGGGCAAGAAGAACACCATCAGTCGCTTTTTTGTTTACAAAGTCAACGTCTTTTCCTTGAAGGTAACCAAGTCCATCAAGGTCTTCTTCCAAGCTAGGGATAATCACATTTTTACGAGGTTTGTCAACACGGACAACTGTTTCAAACATGATACGAGTTCCTTCTTGGATAAATTGACCAAGTGAGTGCAAGTCAGTTGAGAAATTGGCTGAAGTTGGGTAGATACCTTTTTGGTCTTTTCCTTCTGATTCACCAGCCAATTGTTTCCACCACTCTGAGAAGTATTGAAGTGATGGCTCATAGTTTACCAAGATCTCAGTTGCATAACCTTTACGGTAAAGGATGTTACGAACTGCTGCGTATTGGTAAGCTTCGTTTTCAGAGATTTTATCTGAAGTATAGTCTTTGCGAGCTGCATTCGCACCTTCCATAAGGGCTTTGATGTCAGCTCCTGATGCTGCGATTGGAAGCAAACCAACGGCTGTCAATACTGAGAAGCGTCCACCGATATCATCTGGAACAACAAATGTTTCCCAACCGTTAGCATCTGCTTCAACCTTAACAGCACCTTTTTGGCGGTCAGTTGTTGCATAGATACGTTTGTTTGCTTCTTCTTGACCGTATTTCTTAACCAAGAGTTCTTTGAAGACACGGAAAGCGATAGCTGGTTCAGTTGTTGTACCTGATTTAGAAATTACATTTACTGAGAAGTCTTTATCAGCTACGTACTCTACCAAGTCAGCAAGATAAGTAGATGAGATTGAGTTTCCTGCGTAAAGGATTTGTGGAGCTTTGCGTTCTTCTTTTGTTTGCAAGTTCGCAAAGTGGTGGTTCAAGAAATCGATAGCTGCTTTAGCGCCAAGGTAAGAGCCTCCGATACCGATAACAACCAAAACATCGCTGTCTGATTTGATTTGCTCAGCAGCTTTCAAGATGCGGTCAAATTCTTCGCGGTCGTAGTTTTCAGGAAGATCCAACCATCCCAAGAAGTCGCTGCCAGCACCAGTTCCTTTACGGATCAATTCATCTGCTGCTGTTACTTGTGATTGCATGTATTCCACTTCATGTGGTGCAACAAATTTGTCTAAAACTTTTGAATAATCAAATTTAATATGTGACATGTTATTCCTCCAATATTTCTTCTTTTCTATCATAACGCTTACCTTCGTTTTTTTCAAGTTTTTTTGTCGAATTTCTCCAATTTTTATCAGAATTCAAACGTTTGCGTAAAAATCCCACATTCCAAAAATTTTGAGAAAATAAAAGAAAGAACGACCAGATACCCCAGTCGTTACAGTTCATTCAATAAATACTCAAATAGTTCTAAATTGCCATCTTCTTCATTAACCAGAAACTCTGGATGCCACTGCAAACCGATAATGCGGTGTTCGTCGATAGACTCAATCGCTTCAATGGTCTGGTCTCTTGGATCAATAGCGGTTACACGGAAATTAGGTGCCAAATCTTTAATGCTTTGACGATGGACGGAATTGACCTGACTTTCTTTTCCAAACAGCTTGGCCACCACGCTTCCTTCTACTGTCTCAATAGAGTGAGATGTTCCGAAAGGGAGACCTTGCCAGTGACCTTCGATTTCTTGATTGAGGGTTCCACCAAAGGCAACATTGACAAGTTGAACACCGCGACAGATTGCCATAATTGGTTTATTCTGACAGAGCGCTTCTTTCAAGAGGGCCAATTCAAATTCATCACGCACTAGATTGTAATCATCGCTCTCGATGGTCTTTTTCTCTCCATAAAACTGAGGATGGACATTTTGGCCTCCTGTCAAAATCAATTTGTCAATCATTTCCACATAATCGCGCACAACTGACTCATCACCAACAGGAATGACTAAAGGGAGACCACCGACTTGACGAATGCTCTCTGCGAATCTACAAGATACAGACGAATGAATGTTTTTGCCTTCTGCGTCTACAGGACATAGATTTGCAGCAACTCCTACAACCGTTCTAGCCATGATGTCTCTCCTTTCGAATGTTAACGATAGTCCTATCATATCACTCAAAATGACTTTCGTCTAATATGTTTTTTTAAAGGCCGTGATAAATATTTTTTATGGACAAGAAAAAGCTGCCCACATAGGACAACTTTTTTCTTATTCAAAAACAAATTGATTGTGATAGAGTTCTGAGTAGAAGCCACCTAGTTTCAAAAGTTCATGGTGGTTACCACGTTCAATGACTTCGCCATCTTTAAGAACAATAATCTGATCTGCATTGAGAATGGTTTTCAAACGGTGGGCAATAACGAAACTGGTTCTGCCTGCTACAACTGCCTCCATGGCATGCTGAATCTTGCTTTCTGTCACTGTATCTACATTCGAAGTTGCTTCATCGAGAATGAGAACTTCTGGATCTGTCATCAGAGTTCGAGCGATGGAAATCAATTGTTTCTGCCCTGTTGAGAAGATACTCTGATCATCATCGATGAGGGTATCGTATTTGTCAGGTAAGCTTTCGATATAGTCGTGAATGTGGGTTGCCTTAGCTGCTGCCTCAACCATTTCCTGACTGGCATCTGGCACCCCAAAACGGATATTGTCTCGAATGGTTCCGCTAAAAAGAACGGAATCTTGCAAGACAATCCCCACCTTACTTCTGAGACTATCTAAATCATAGTCACGAATATCTTTCCCATCAAAATAAATGCCACCAGCATCAACATCATAAAAGCGATTGATGAGGTTCATAATAGTGGTTTTTCCTGAACCCGTTGGCCCAACAACTGCAGTCATCTGGCCTTTAGGCGCAGAAATACTGACATCTTTCAAAATAGGTTTATCAGGCAAGTATGAAAAATCAATGTGACTGATTTCAACACCTTCTTGCAACTGAGTGAAGGCCGGCGCCTTTTCAGGTCGGACTTCTTCCTCTGCGTCAAACATTTCCTGAATCCGTTCAGCACCTGTAAAGGCCAACTGAAGACTTCCCCAACTAGCTGCAACTTGGATAATAGGCTGGTAGTACTGCTGTGAAAATTGAGCAAACATAACAATCAAACCTAGGGCTGTACTTGTTGCAATAGTCTTATCGTTTAATAGAACGGCCGAACCAGCAAAGATGACGATGGCTGTGTTAACCAAACTCATCCCATTCATGACAGGGAAAAGAATTCCTGAGAACATTCTTCCTTTAAAGGTTGCCTTACGTACGCGCTCATTTTGCTCAAGAAATCCTGCCATCATATCCTCTTGAATTCCTTGCACAATCACGGCTTTTTGGCCTGAGATACTCTCATCCATATAGGCGTTGAGTTTCCCTACCTCTTTTTGCTGGAGATTGCTGTATTTGCGCGCCATTTTCACGATGAAAATCAGCATGAGGAAAGCTACTGGTGTGCTGGCAATGGTGATGAGGGCCAGAGTTACATTTCTCGAAAACATGACAAGAATCAGACCAATGTATAAAACAATATTGCTCATGACCTGAATCAAGCTCTCGTTAAAGGCTTGGAGGATATTATCCAAATCACTGGTAAAACGAGACAGGATATCTCCATCTTGTCGGCGGTCAAAGAATGAAACCGTCAATCGTGCAAGCTTCCCAAAGAGGCCTTTGCGCATCTCGTTGGTCGATTCTGCAATCACGCGCGTCATAAGACACATGTATATGACACTGGAGATAAATAGAACCAAAACCAGCAGACCAAGATTGACCATGATTCCTGATAGACTTTGCCAAACAAGTTCTGGATTGCCATCTTGATAAGCTTGAACTAAATTAGCTAACTGCGTCACTGCTTGTCCAGAAAAGACCGGAAAGAGGGCTTGGGCAAGAGTTGCCAGAACAATCATCAGGATAACAACTACAAATGATAGCTTATAGACTTTAAAATAATTCCAAAAAAATTGAACTGTCTTCATTTTACTCCTCCTTTCCTTTCTGTGTTTCATAGATTTCACGGTAAACAGCATTGTTGGCAACCAAGTCTGCATGCGTCCCTTGACCAATCAGTCGTCCTTGATCCAGCACCAATATCTTATCTGCATGGACAACCGAGCTAATCTTTTGCGCGATGATAATGGTTGTCGTCCCCTTCAATTCCTTATTCAAGGCTTCTTGCACCAGGCGCTCTGACTTGGCATCCAAGGCTGAGGTCGAATCGTCAAAAATCAGAATACGCGGATTGCTGACAATCCCACGCGCAATCGACATCCTTTGTTTTTGCCCACCTGAGAAATTGGTTCCCCGTTCCTCAACTGGACTTTCAAAGTTTTTCTCCATACGATGAATGAATTCACTGGCTTGAGCAATATTGGCTGCGCGCTCCATTTCAAATAGAGTGGCATCTCCTTTGCCCTGTCTCAAGTTATCTGCAATCGTTCCACTGAAGAGAATGGCACGTTGGAGAACGATAGACACTGTTTTACGCAGGGTTCCTTCACTCACTTCTCGAATATCCTTGCCACCGATTTTAATGGCCCCGTCCTGTGGATCAAAGAGACGTGGAATCAATTGAGCCAAGGTTGATTTTCCTGCACCAGTCGCTCCAACTACACCAACCATTTGTCCAGGTTCGACAGTAAAGCTCACATCTTTCAACATCGGTTCCTTATCCATTGGATAGGTAAAGGTCACATTTTCAAAGCTAAGACTTCCGACCAACTCTTCATCTGGGACATCCTTGAAGATCATGGCTGGCTCTGCATCCAGAATTTCTCGAATACGACGCATAGAAATCATGGCACGACTGACAGAATTTCCCAAAAATCCAACCATAACAATGGTAAAGATAATCTGGCTTAGGTAATTGACAAAGGAAGCAATGGAGCCAACAACTGACGGATCCGACTGAACCATTCCTGCAACCAGCCAAATAGAGAGGAATACCGCCCCATAACCGACCAACATCATAAAGGGTTCCACTACTGAAAAGGCATAACCAATGTAAAGGTTTTGACCAAGAAGCTCGTCTGAAACCTCCGTAAACTTAGTAAATTGCTCTTTTTCTTGGACAAAGGACTTGACCACGCGAACGCCGCGCAGATTTTCCTTGGCAATGGCATTGATGCGCTCAAGTAGGGTTTGAAACTTAGCAAAACGAGGTCCCATCATCCCCATCATGACAGCAGTCAAACCAAAAATCAGGACTACCATGAGAACAATCACCCACCACAGAGAAGGTAAGGTTTGAACCGCCAAGATAAACGAACCGATGAACAAGAGGGGAAGTCTGAAAAGAATTTGGAAGGTCATCATGACCACGTTCTGAATCTGGTTGATATCATTTGTCATGCGAACGACTAGATTTCCCGCATTAAATTGTTCAATATTAGCATAAGAAAATGTTTGGATTTTACGGAAGGCATCCTCCCGAAGGTCAGATGAAACTCCTTGGGCAATATAGGCTGCGAGGACAACATTGAGCCCACCAGCAACCAGACCGACCAGGGCTACACCAATCAACCAAGCCCCGATACTATAAATAGCTTCATATTTCCCAGCAAGGAGGGCGTCTAACACTTCCTGCAAATAACGCGGTTGCAAAAGTGAACTAGCAACCATCAAGCCTGTCATCAGGAGCGAAGCCAAGGCCTGCCACTTGTAGGTTTTTATTTTCTGAATCAGCATACTTTCTCCTTAAAAAATAGACAAAAGGGAGCGACAATGTGTCAGCTCCTTCTCATTCTGTTTGTGTGATGTTATTCTAGCAAAAAAGTGGGGGATTGTCAAAGAAGTCTCCTTGATACAGCTAGAATGACTAGCAAGTCTTGACTTTATAGTTTCTGTTTTAACTCGACCAAAACATTCATAGCCTGCATAGGTGTCATATTGTAAACATCCAGCTTAGCTAATTCTGCTAGGATAGGATGCTCTTCTGCCGTATCAAAGAGTGAAATCTGTTCTGTGACAGCACTTGTTTGTCTCATGGGAGCAGAACTCTCTGTTCCTTGATTCTCTAGCTGAGTCAAAATCTTATCCGCCCTTGCTAAAAGGTCTGCTGGTAAACCAGCAATCTTGGCAACATGGATACCGTAGGATTTATCAGCTGGACCTGGTTCAATCTTGTGAAGGAAGGTGACCTGCCCATCCTGCTCCAAAGTTGCCACGTGGACATTGACCAAGTGTTCCAAGCTAGACTCCAGACTAGTCAACTCATGGTAGTGGGTCGCAAAGAGGGTCTTGGCTCCGATATGTTCATGGATGTATTCGATGATGGACTGAGCAAGAGCCATACCGTCATAAGTTGCAGTTCCACGTCCCAATTCATCAAAGAGAATCAAGGAATTTTTGGTTGCATGCGAAATGGCATTATTGGCCTCCATCATCTCCACCATAAAGGTTGATTGACCTGAAACCAAGTCATCTGCTGCTCCGATACGGGTAAAGATAGCATCAAAAATAGGTAAATAGGCGCTTTCTGCTGGCACATAAGAACCCATCTGGGCCATAACCGCCGTCATGGCTAACTGACGCATGTAGGTTGACTTCCCGCTCATGTTTGGCCCTGTAATCAGTTGAATACTAATATCTTCTGCCATCTGAATCGTATTGGGAATATAGGTCTGAGCCCCCATGACCTTTTCAACGACAGCATGGCGCCCTTTCTGGATATCAATCCGCGAATCATCTCCAAACTCAGGTCGAATCAAATACTGGGTTTCAGCCACAACCGCCAGACTCTGTAAGACATCAACGGTCGCAATTCCTTGAGCTAGAGCCTGCAAACGCTGGATGTATTTGCTGACCTCTTCACGAATACGCATAAAAATTTCGTACTCTAGGTTGGCTGACTTCTCACGCGCCTCCAGCATGTCGCCTTCGATACGAGCTAATTCCTCGGTTCCAAAGCGTTCTGAGTTTTTCAGCGTTGCCTTGCGGAAAAAGTGAGCAGGAACATTTCCCAGTTGAGAATTGGTCACATGGAAATAGTAGCCATCCTTCTTATTGTAGTCAATCTTAAGCGTGCTGATGCCAGAGTTTTCTCGCTCCTTTGCTTCAATTTCAGCAATCCAGCTAGTTCCTTCTCTGAGCACACGACGGTACTTGTCTAAAGTCTCATCAAATCCAGTTCGGATAATGCCCCCATCTGTAATCACATGAGGAGCTTCAGGAGCAATCGCTGCGCTAATCAAGCCCTCCAACTCAGGGATTCCATCCAGTTGTTCGATGAGATAAGCTAGAGCAGGTTGCTCCATCCCTTCTAAAATCGCACGAATCCGTGGCACACTAGACAAGGTTGTCGCCAACTGCAAGAGATCCTTGGGATTGGTTTTTCCAAAAGAAACACGACTAGCCAAGCGCTCAATGTCATAAACACCCTTGAGACCGTCTGTCAAATCACTACGCTCAAAGAAATGGTCGAGGAAGACCTGCACCACTTCTTGGCGTTGGATGATTCGCTCCTTGTCAATCAAGGGACGATGGATCCAAGAGCGTAAAAGCCGCATCCCCATAGCCGTTTTGGTTTCATCCAAAAGCCAGAAAAGACTGCCTTGCTTCTTGCCTGAACGGGCATTCTCAACCAAATCCAGACTAGCCTTGGTCGCATAATCCATCTGCAAGAAATCCTTGATTTCATAGCGGATAACAGGTTTGAGGTGGTTCAATTCCCTCATTTGAGTCCGATGAACATACTGGAGCAACTTACTAGCTGCCGCTTGCTCCACAGCTGCTAATCGTGAATCCAGTAAATGGATATCCTCAAAGCTTTCCTTTTCATAAGAGAGTACCAGATTCATCTGGCGACTAAGGATTTGTTCTTCTTCCTCAGACAAGTCATAACCCAGCACCACTTCTCGCGCCTTGAGGTTACGGATTTCTCCACAAACCAGCGTGAAATCCAAAAGACCTGTCACATAAAAGTCACCCGTCACCAGGTCCATATAAGCTAGGCCAAATTGATTCCCAGCACGGTCTATGGCAACCAAGAAGTTGTTCTGACTATCTGGCTTACTGCTATCGACCACTGTCCCTGGCGTAATGACCTGAACAACCTCTCGTTTCACAACCCCAACTGCTTGTTTAGGATCTTCCATCTGTTCAGCAATGGCTACCTTGTAGCCCTGCTCAATCAAAACATCAATGTACTGTTGGGCAGAATGATAGGGAACCCCTGCCATAGGAATCGGATTGTCCGCATTCTTGTTGCGACTCGTTAAGGAAATTTCCAGAATCTGCGCAGCATTGACCGCATCCTCATAAAATAATTCATAAAAATCACCCATCCGAAAGAGCAAAAACGCATCTGGATATTGCTTTTTAATATCCACATACTGTTGCATGCCGGGTGATAGCTTTTCTGTCGCCATTTTCCGTCTCTCCTTGTCAAAAATAAGTCTTGAGAGCAACTCCCAAGATCTTACTTATCTTTCATCAAATCTAGCAAACGATCTTCCATGAGTTTGGCAACGTGCTGGTCTCGACAAATGACCAATAAGGTATTGGCACCAGCAACTGTTCCTAAAATCCATTCATCCTTGTTTGCATCTACAATATTTGCCAAAACAGAGGCTTCTCCCAATTTGGTATGAAGTACCAAGGTAAACTCTGCTCTTGCAACACCTTCTAAATGATGAGACAAAAATTCCACCAAATCAATCTTTTCTGTCTCATTTGCTAGTACATAATACACCATATCATTTTTCTTGACCTTGGTCAAGCCGATTTCACGCAAATCACGAGACAGGGTTGTCTGCGTCACAAAGACATTATGCGCCTCCAACCGATCTTGAATTTCTTTTTGTGTACTTAATTTCTCCTCAGTAATCATTTTTTTTATTAACTGATGACGATCTCTTTTTCTCATAAAATCCTCTTATATGCATATTTATAACTATTTTTATAACTATATTATACCAAAAAAATAGGAGATTTCAAAAATTTTTTCTTCTTTCTTTAAAATTGTGATAAAATAGTAGAAAAGTCCAAAAAGGAGCTCTTAATGAATACAAAAGAATTGATTGCTAGCGAGTTGGCTAGCATCATTGATAGCCTGGACCAAGAGGCTATTTTAAATTTGCTGGAAACCCCTAAAAACTCAGAAATGGGAGACATCGCCTTCCCTGCTTTTTCTCTTGCAAAAGTCGAACGTAAAGCCCCTCAAATGATTGCGGCTGAACTGGCCGAAAAAATTAACAGCCAAGCCTTTGAAAAGGTTGTTGCAACAGGACCTTACGTCAACTTTTTCCTTGATAAATCTGCCATTTCTGCTCAAGTATTGCAAGCTGTTATTACTGAAAAAGAACACTATGCTGACCAAACTATTGGTAAACAAGAAAATGTTGTGATCGACATGTCTAGTCCCAATATCGCTAAACCATTTTCTATTGGTCACCTGCGCTCAACTGTTATCGGAGATAGCTTATCACATATTTTACAAAAAATCGGTTATCAAACAGTCAAGATCAACCACTTGGGAGACTGGGGTAAACAGTTTGGAATGTTGATTGTTGCCTACAAAAAATGGGGCGACGAAGAAGCTGTAAAAGCTCATCCAATCGATGAACTCCTTAAACTCTATGTCCGCATCAACGCTGAAGCTGAAAATGACCCTAGCTTGGATGAAGAAGCACGCGAATGGTTCCGTAAACTTGAAAATGGCGACGAGGAAGCTCTCGCTCTTTGGCAATGGTTCCGTGATGAAAGTTTGGTAGAATTTAACCGCCTTTACAATGAATTGCAAGTCGAATTTGACAGTTACAACGGAGAAGCCTTCTACAACGATAAAATGGATGCGGTTGTAGACATTCTTTCTGAGAAAGGACTTCTTGTTGAATCAAAAGGGGCCCAAGTTGTCAATCTTGAGAAATATGGAATCGAACATCCAGCCCTTATCAAGAAATCTGATGGTGCAACTCTCTATATCACTCGTGACTTGGCTGCAGCCCTTTACCGTAAAAACGAATACCAATTTGCCAAATCTATCTACGTCGTTGGTCAAGAGCAATCTGCCCACTTTAAACAGCTCAAAGCTGTCTTGCAAGAAATGGGCTACGACTGGAGTGACGACATTACTCACGTTCCTTTTGGTTTGGTTACAAAAGAAGGGAAAAAACTCTCTACGCGTAAAGGGAATGTCATCTTGTTAGAGCCTACTGTTGCAGAGGCTGTTAGCCGTGCCAAAGCCCAAATCGAGGCTAAAAATCCTGAACTTGAAAACAAAGACCAAGTAGCGCATGCTGTTGGGGTTGGAGCCATTAAATTCTATGACCTCAAGACCGACCGTACAAATGGGTATGACTTCGACCTAGAGGCTATGGTATCCTTCGAGGGTGAAACTGGACCTTATGTTCAATATGCCTACGCTCGTATCCAATCTATCTTACGCAAAGCAGACTTCAAGCCAGAGACAGCTGGCAACTATAGCTTAAATGATGCTGAAAGCTGGGAAATCATCAAACTCATCCAAGACTTCCCACGTATTATCAACCGTGCAGCTGATAACTTTGAGCCTTCTATCATTGCTAAATTTGCAATTAGCCTGGCTCAATCCTTTAACAAATATTATGCACATACGCGCATCTTGGATGAAAGTCCAGAACGCGACAGCCGTCTAGCCCTCAGCTACGCAACCGCAGTCGTTCTCAAAGAAGCCCTTCGCTTGCTTGGAGTAGAAGCGCCAGAGAAGATGTGATTCAGTACTAACAATTGGAACTAAAGTTCCCAATTTGTTAGACGCTAGCCGCTTTTATGCGGACTAGCTAACTGCTTCACTAATTCAATCTACTCACTACTACTTCTTTATCATACAGGGAGATTTCCTATGAGCCAATACGCTTATGTCCTCGTTGTAATTAGCTTGGTATTCCTTTTTCTGCTCAATAAATATGAGAAGGAGAGGCTTCAAAGACTCTACCAAGAACAACTTTTGAAGGATGAAACATTCAGGTCTGACATCAAAGAAAAAATTCACACGACTGAAAATATCAACGATGTCATTGCTTACATCAATAAAACTTATCATCTGGGAATGTTGCTATCAAAAGACATTACAGATCAATTGAAATAAACTAACTATTCTTTAAGGAATGTCAAAACCGAGACTGAGAGTTTAATATTGAGTCTCGGTTTTTGTGTATTTTTTAAGTAATAAAGCCACCACTCCCCCAGCAATGCAAGTGCAAAATCCTCTAGAATATGATAGAATAATGGAAAGGACTCTATTAAGGAGGAAATCATGGAAAAACAAACCATCGCCGTCTTGGGGCCTGGTTCTTGGGGAACTGCTCTTTCACAAGTCTTAAATGACAATGGACACGAGGTACGTATTTGGGGAAATCTTCCCGAACAAATCAATGAAATCAATACCTATCATACTAACAAGCACTACTTTAAAGATGTCGTTCTAGATGAAAATATCATTGCTTACACCGACTTAGCAGAGGCATTGAAAGATGTGGATGCGATTTTGTTTGTTGTCCCAACAAAAGTGACACGACTTGTTGCCCAACAAGTTGCAAAAACCTTGGATCATAAGGCTATCATCATGCACGCATCAAAGGGATTAGAACCTGATAGCCATAAACGATTATCAACCATTCTCGAAGAAGAAATCCCTGAGCATCTCCGCAGTGATATCGTCGTTGTCTCAGGACCTAGTCATGCAGAAGAGACCATTGTGCGTGATCTGACCTTAATCACTGCTGCTTCTAAAGATTTACAAACAGCTCAGTACGTGCAAGAACTCTTTAGTAATCATTACTTCCGACTTTATACCAATACGGATGTTATCGGAGTCGAAACTGCTGGTGCTCTTAAAAACATTATCGCTGTCGGTGCTGGAGCTTTACATGGTTTGGGATTTGGTGACAATGCCAAGGCAGCCATTATCGCTCGAGGTTTGGCAGAAATTACTCGTCTAGGGGTAGCACTCGGAGCCAATCCATTGACCTATAGCGGCTTATCTGGTGTGGGAGATTTGATTGTAACGGGAACTTCCATCCACTCTCGTAACTGGAGAGCTGGAGATGCCCTTGGTCGCGGAGAGTCCCTAGCTGATATAGAAGCTAATATGGGCATGGTAATTGAAGGAATTTCAACGACTCGAGCAGCCTATGAACTAGCGCAAAAACTTGGAGTCTATATGCCGATTACACAGGCCATTTACCAAGTTATCTACCACGGAACCAATATCAAAGATGCCATTTATGACATCATGAACAATGAATTTAAGGCAGAAAATGAGTGGTCTTAACCCTCTATAGAAAGGATTCTTATGACATCAACAGTTAGAAAGGCAGTCATTCCTGCCGCTGGACTAGGAACTCGATTTTTACCAGCAACCAAGGCCCTTGCCAAAGAAATGTTGCCAATTGTGGACAAACCAACTATCCAGTTTATCGTGGAAGAGGCTCTCAAATCAGGTATTGAAGATATTCTAGTTGTCACTGGTAAATCAAAACGTTCTATTGAGGACCACTTTGACTCAAACTTTGAGCTTGAGTACAACCTCAAAGAAAAAGGCAAAACAGATCTGTTAAAATTAGTAGATGAAGCAACTGGTATGCGCCTCCATTTCATTCGCCAAACTCACCCTCGTGGTCTTGGAGACGCTGTCCTACAAGCCAAAGCTTTTGTAGGGAATGAGCCCTTCGTTGTTATGCTAGGTGATGACCTTATGGACATCACAAATGAGAATGCCGTTCCTTTGACAAAACAACTGATGAATGATTACGAAAAGACACACGCATCAACCATTGCTGTCATGCCCGTACCACATGAAGACGTTTCATCATATGGAGTCATTGCTCCTCAAGGAGAAGGAATCAATGGACTCTATAGTGTTGAAACTTTCGTAGAAAAACCAGCTCCCGAAGATGCTCCAAGTGATTTAGCTATTATCGGTCGCTATCTACTCACACCTGAGATTTTTGATATCTTAGAAAATCAAACTCCTGGTGCTGGAAATGAAATCCAACTTACTGATGCGATTGATACACTCAATAAAACACAGCGTGTTTTTGCCCGTGAATTTACAGGAGCTCGTTACGACGTTGGGGATAAGTTTGGATTTATGAAAACATCTATTGACTACGCCCTCAAGCACCCACAAGTCAAAGATGCCTTGAAAAATTACCTCATCCAACTTGGAAAAGAATTGGCTGAGGGAGAATAATCCATCTTGCATATGTAAAAAAGCATCTCTAAAATTTGTTCTCTAGAGATGCTTTTACTTTAAAATTGCATGCGATTTAAAATTGCTGAGGTATCTCTGTCAATCTCCCATCGCAATCTTGGTAATTTGTCACTGACTACAGAATTTCAAACACAAATCTGATTGACGTTTTGATGATCCGAGCCGTTTCTCTAGCATCTAACTGATCTGTAAACAGCAAGTGATTTTTTTTGATATTTTTAGCTAGGAACTCATTTCTTGACTGGATTGATAAATCGCCTGTTCTCTCAATTTCTTTCCTTAAGGAATCTCGTTTTTTCAAGGTTTCTTCTTCAGCCAGCAGGACACAGTATTTTAAACTGATTTGTTTTTCTTTTAAGAAGGTTGCAATTTTCTTTAGTTGCTCTTCAAAAATGACATATTCTATCACAACGGTAATGCCTCGGTCGATGAAATTATTGATCAGACTGATGATATTATCCCAAAATAAATCCATGTAATAACCATCATCTTCCCAAGGAGCCACGAGTCCTCCTTTAATCATTAAATAAATCATGTCGCCTTCAATTACTGCACTTTTCTTAAAAGAATAGGCCAACTCCTTACTGACTGTGCTTTTCCCAACACCAGGAGGGCCTGAAATGATGTAAACACAATTTTCCATTCGACTACCTCGTCCATTCTTTTATTATTGACTATTATAGCATTTTTTAGTCTATTAAAGATCAGACAAATTCATCAAATCATAAGATACAAGAAACTAGCTCCTTCCAATTTTGCAACAAAAAAGTCATCTTTGTAGATGACTTATTGGCAACTGAATCCATGCGCATTTAACTATTCATTCCCTACACATAGCTCATTCCCTTGTAGAAAAGCAACACTGCAAGTATTACAAACAACACTACCGCTCCTAACCTCTGACTGACACTATAGATCCGTCTTTCTCCTCGAACTGGAAAGATAACTGCTAGAAATGCTCCGCCAACTGCACCACCGATATGACCTGCTAGGCTTATTCCTGGAATCAGAACACTTCCAATAATATTAACCACAAAAAGTGTCAGATAGGATTGGCCCAACTGCTGGATATAAGGATTGCGAGTTGCATAGCGAAGAACGATAATTGCAGCAAATAGTCCATAGAGAGAAGTAGAGGCTCCTGCGGCTAAGGATTTGGGACTAAATACAAAAACAAAGAGATTGCCCATCATTCCAGATAAGAGATAGAGAAAGAAAAACTTCTTGGATCCAAAAATTTCCTCTACTTGCCTACCAAGATAATAGAGCGAAAGCATATTAACAATGAAATGCTCCCACCCAATATGAACAAAAATGGCAGAAAAGAGACGCCAAATCTGCTCGGGAAAGAGCCGAATAGCAGGCCCATACATGGCTCCAAATCGAAATAAGGTATCCACCCTGTCAAAATTTCCACCTGTAGTAACCAACATTAGTAAAAACACCAAGGTCGTCACTAAGAGGAAGAAACTCGTCACAGGGTAACGTCTGTCAAATATTTCCTTCATCAATCAAAACCTCCTGAACAGGAATATCATGATTTTCAGGGATAAAGTCCTGAACTTGACAAGGATAAACCGTACTCAAAGTATGGCCAGTAAAATGTTCCAGATAGCGATCATAATAACCTCCACCGTATCCAATCCGACATCCTTCCGTTGTAAAAGCCAAGCCAGGAACATGAATCAAATCAATCTGAGAGGCCTCCACTACCTCCAACTCTCCCTGTGGCTCCAGTAAGCCAAAGGAAGTTTTTACTAATTGCTGCGGATTATAGACCACAAACTCCATACGCCCCTTGGGATAGGTTTTAGGTATCAGAACCTTCTTGCCGTCCTTCAGCACCTGCTCAATCAGTTCCCGCGTTTGAAATTCGTGCGGAAAAGAGAGATAGGTTGCGATGACTTTCGCTTCTTGGTAAAAGGGATGGTGTAAAAGCCACTCGGTTAAAGCTTGGTCGATAGCCGGCTTTTGCTCTTGAGATATAGCCTTCATTTCATGCAAGACTTGCTTGCGTAATTCCGATTTCATAGCCAATTCCTCTACTCTGCTGCCTTCTTTTTCAGGAAACTAGAGACCGCATCCACCCCAATTGCTAGAGCCTCTTCCTTAGGACTTATCTGAGGGTGATGAAGGGCGTAGGGACTATCAATACCCAGCCAAAACATAACGCCATCAACTTTTGAAAGGAGATAACCAAAGTCTTCACCTGTCATAGCAGGCTCGATATCAATCAACTCAATTCCCTCTTTTTCTTCAAAGAAATCCATCAGTTCACGCGCCAAGACTGGATTGTTCTCAACAGGCAGGTAACCACCTTGTTTGAGTTCCACTTCGACTTCCATACCAAAGGCAGCTGCAACTCCTTCTGCAACTGTTTTGACCCTCTTTTGCACCAAGAGACTCATGTCCTGTGTCAAGGCCCGAATGGTTCCATGCAAAAAGGCTGTATCTGTGATGACATTGTTAGTGGTTCCAGCTTGGAAAAGGCCAAAGGTCACCACTGCTCCCTCGATTGGGTTAACATTGCGGCTGACAACTGACTGCACTTGGGTCACAAAGTAACTAGCCGCTACCAAGGCATCATTGGCTTCATGCGGAAAGGCTGCGTGTCCTCCTTTGCCTTTGAAACGAATCTTCACCTCACAAGTTCCTGCAAAGAGAGTGTGTGTATTGGTCGCAATCTGGCCGACTTTCAAATCTGGTCGAACATGGAGGCCATAAAATTGATCTGGCAACCAATCTCCAAAAGCACCATCCTCATACATGAGCATGCCACCAGCTTCATTTTCTTCTGCAGGCTGAAAAAGAAAGAGCAGATTATTCTTTGGTTGCTCCTCAAGGGCGCGCTCCAAACAGCCCAAGGCAATGGTCATGTGGAAATCATGGCCACAGGCGTGCATGCGACCTTGGTGCTGAGAAGCAAAAGGAAGTCCTGTTTGTTCGACGATAGGCAGGCCATCAATATCTGTCCTCCAACCAATGGTACGCTCTGGCTGACTTCCCTGCAAATAGACCAAAATTCCTGTCCGCCAAGTTCGAACTTGGACAAAATCCTTGCCTGCAGTCAATTTTTCAATCACATCCAGCAAATAAGCATGAGTCTTGAACTCCTCCAAGCCAATCTCTGGAATCTGGTGTAAATCTCGTCTAGTCTGAATCAAATCTAACATCTATCTGTCCTCCTATATAGCAGAAAGAGGCTGGAAAAGAGTTCCGCCTCTATTTTTCATTTACAATTACAAGGTACGAAGCGCATCTTCTAGCGCTGTTTTTTGTTGGGTTTGGGCATCAATCTCTTTGATAATGCGAGCTGGAACACCTGCTACGACAACGTTTTCTGGGACATCTTGGGTAACGATAGCTCCTGCAGCGACAACTGAACCACTACCGATTTGGACTCCTTCGATAACCACTGCATTGGCCCCGATAAGAACATTGTCTCCGACACGGACTGGTTCAGCGCTAGCTGGCTCAATTACACCTGCAAGAACAGCACCTGCACCAACATGGCTGTTTTTCCCAACGATAGCGCGACCACCAAGGATAGCCCCCATGTCAATCATGGTTCCTGCACCGATTTCAGCACCGATATTGATAACGGCTCCCATCATGATAACAGCATTGTCACCAATTTCAACCTGATCACGGATAATTGCACCTGGCTCGATACGAGCGTTGATAGCACGTTTATCTAGCAAAGGAACTGCAGAATTGCGAGCATCTTGCTCAACAACATAGTCTTGATTTTCTACCAAGCCATCGAGAAGCGGAGCGACATCCTTCCAGTCTCCAAATAGGACATTTCCTAGTTTAACAACAGAGCTTGGTACAGCAGTTGCAAGTTCCCCCTCAAAAGTTACTTTAACACTGGTTTTCTTTTCAGCATTGGCGATAAATTGGATAATTTCTTGTGCGTTCATTTTTGTAGCAGTCATAAGCGCCTCCTAGTTCATTTTAATGATACCTATTCTACCAAAAAAGGCCTCAAATTTGAAGCCTTTTTGTTTGTTTTTAGGTATGATTTTTAGGGATGTGAGATAAAACGTGCTGTCGGTAAAAGCAAGCCCCTACCGATACAACCTAAAAACACTCTTCACAACTATCTCCCCGTGTTTTATTGACTATTCTAGTATAGCACACTTTTAGAATTAAGAAAAGACTTTTTATTTACTTTCTTTCGCTTCTTCTATCGATAGGAAAATCATGGGTAAAATAATCAAGGCCATAGCTAGAAGGAGAGACCAATCCACTACCAATCCTAAAAACAAAACACTCAAGAGAGCAGAAGAGAGAGGTTCACTGGCACTGATAACAGAAACCACCAAAGGAGAAACCAAGGACACCGCCTTCATGGAAATGAAAAAAGCAAAAGCCGTCCCAAAGAAAGCGATAATAAGGCAAATCAAGATACTCCAAATATCAAGAGTAAAGGAAAGCTGATACACTGGCGAAAGGACATTGCTAAATAAACCTGCCAAAATCATCCCCCACCCAACCGTCGGTACAAAACCGTATCGCTTCGCAAAAGGTTGGGGCAAGATAACATTAAACATAACACCCATAGCACTCAACAGACCTGTTATAAGGGCTAGTGGCGTCATGGATAACTGAGAGAGATCTCCCTTTGTCGCCATCAGACAAACACCCAACATGGCAATCAAAACATAAAAAATAGCACTTTTTGACGCTCGTTTTTGATAAACCAAAAGATTGTAAAAAAGAATAAAGACAGGGCTGATAAACTGTAAAATAGTTGCTGTCGCAGCATTTGAGTATTCTACGCAGAGATAGAAAAAATACTGGACTGAAAAAATTCCTAAAATAGCATAGGCCAAAAAAGGCAGGTAATTTTTCTTGTCTCGCCAGATATCTAACACTTGTGATTTTACTTGCATTACAGACCAAATGAGCACAAGACTCCCTGCTAGCGTCAAACGCATAGAGGTAATCCAACCAGAAGATACCTGATAATGAGTAAAGAAATACTCTCCTAAAATCCCACAGATTCCCCAAATTAAGCCGGATAGGAGCGAGTAAATGGTTCCTTTAACAATCTTTTTCTGATACTGATTCATACCTTTATTGTAACACGAAAGGGAAAAAGAAAAAAGTGGCAATCCATTGATTGGCCACTTCATTTAGCATAGTTCATAGAACTTATCGTCTTGTCCTTGAAGAAGATCGTGTAGCACTTGAGTTACTACTGTCACTAGAGCTATTACTTGAACTGCTGGAGCTTGATGGAGTTGGTAGACTCCCCACGATACTAGACCAAGCATTCTTATAATCCGCATCACTTCCACCAATAGCAAAGCGATAACTGGTCGCTGGCGCTCCTGCCTTATTAGCCCAATAGCTGGTAACAGTCGAACCTGTGACATCTACCTCTTTTCCTTCAACAGAAACCTTACCTGGTTTTTGACCTGTTGATTTCAAAACTTCGGATTTTACTACACTAGAATCTAAAGCGAAGCGTTCGTTCCCCCAAATTCCAGGTTCAGACTCTTGGATAGCATTAACCAAGTGAGCCATATAATTAGAATTATTAGAATAGCCTGCTCTACGAGATAATGAATGATTATCATCATGCCCAATCCAACCACCTAAAGTTAATTTAGGAGTAGAAAGCATAAGCCACATATTTTCGTCTTGGTTGGTTGTACCAGTCTTCCCAATCCAATCTGCATTAGCTAATGTCGAATTTAAAGAAGTTAAATTCGGTTTAAAGGTTGTTGTCACACGAGAGGATAGAACTTCTCGCAACAAGCCCTGCATAATTGTCGCAGTAGCTTTTGAATAGACTTGAACCGGTTTATCTTGATACTCATATACCACTCTACCATCTGATGCTTCAATTTTAGAAATCACATGTTTCTGATGATAAACTCCGTTATTTGCCAAGGTCTGATAGCCATTGGTATGCTGGGCAACTGTGACTTCAATACCACCACCCATTGGCAGGCTCTCAATACCATACTCAGGAATCTCGTAACCCATCTTTTCCATATAACCTTTGACATCAACACCCTTTTCACGGAGCATACGATAGGTCCAGTAAGCCGGGATATTCCATGAATAGTTCAAGGCTTCTCCCAAGGTCATCATTCCTGTCCCCTTGCTATTAGCATACATAATCGGGTTGCCATTGGCAAAGTTTGTTGGATAGTTAGACAGAATCGTCTCACTTCCCATCAAGCCCTGGTCAATAGCGATCCCGTAGGCCAGCAAGGGCTTGGTAGTGGAAGCTGGTGAGCGCTTGGTGTCAAAGGCATGATTGTTTTGATTTTCTTGATAATTGCGACCACCTACAAAGCCTAGGATAGCACCTGTTTGGTTGTCCATCAAGACATTCCCTACTTCTACACGACCTGTTCCATCATCTAGTAGAGACCCATATCTGGCTACTGCATTCTGCATGGCAGTATGAACTTTTTTATTAATAGTAGTCATAATCTTATAACCACCTGTACTTAATTCTTGCTCAGCTCGTTTACGATACGCCTTCTGAATAGCTTCATTTTTCAGCTCTTGACTGGGAACATTATCTTGTTGGACCAAATAATCGTACATCCGGTCTATCGCTTCAGCCATAGCAGTATAGTAAAGGTAATCTCTTGAAACAACATTAACAGAACCTGATGGCAAAAAATCTTGTTTGATATTGTAATCCTTATACTGATTGTATTCTTCCTTTGTTAAGGATCCCGTACGATACATATTATAAAGAACATCCTTGGCCCGCTTCAAGCCTAGTTCTAAATCTTCATCGCTCTTAATAGCACCCGTATTTTCATAGGGAGAATAGATAATAGGACTTTGCGGTAGTCCTGCTAAAAATGCTGCTTGAGGAACAGTCAACTGACTAGCATCTACACCAAAAATACCCTCTGCTGCCTGCTGAGCACCTGCAATATTCTGTCCCTTATTATTTCGGCCAAAAGGAGCAATATTAAGATAAGTAACCAAAATTTCATCCTTACTCATCGTTCGTTCTAGCGCAAGTGCATCCACAATTTCTGTAGCCTTACGAGCCAAAGTCGGAGCATCTCCAACGACTTGCTGCTTGATTAACTGTTGGGTTAAGGTAGAGCCTCCACTAGATGAACCCAAACCTGCAAAGGTCCCCAAAGTCGCCCGAATCACAGCCTTAGGCACAACCCCTTTATGTTCAAGAAAATGTTCGTCCTCAGTTGCAACGATAGCCTTTTTGAGATTGTCCGATATTTCCTCAGATGAAACAGAAGTTCTCAGTAAGTCACTCTCTATAGAAGCAATGACACTCCCATCTGCATAAACAATTTCTGAGATTGAAGAAACATTCTTAACCTGCTTTACCAAATCCTCCGCTGGCGGAACCTTAGCCTTATCAAACAAGGCAACTCCATAACCAAGAGCTACACCAGCACCAAAAAGCCCACCGATAAAGCCTAGAATAAAGAGGGTATTCAAAACTCCCTTGATAGCAGCCAAAATGCTACCTAAGATAGGCAGGAACTTCCCACCTGTTCCATCCGACTTCTTCGCTTCTAAGACTTTCTCTGATTTTTTATGATTTATGTTTAATTTTACTTGCTGGAAAAATGCCAGCACTTTTCTCTTTAATTGATTTTGCATGGATTTCCTCACTCTATTCATTATACCATAAAAGGTACACTTTCAATAAAATAGCCACTTTCTTCCCTATTCTACTAGGCTATTGCCCAAGTTTGTGATACAATAGTTAGAAACAATAATTTTAAAAAGGAGAAAAGACATATGCACATTTTTGATGAGCTAAAAGAGCGTGGTTTGATTTTTCAAACGACTGATGAAGAAGCTTTGCGTAAAGCCCTAGAAGAAGGTCAAGTTTCTTATTATACTGGCTACGATCCAACTGCTGACAGCCTTCACCTAGGCCACCTTGTCGCAATCTTGACAAGTCGTCGCTTGCAGCTAGCAGGTCACAAACCTTATGCGCTCGTTGGCGGTGCTACAGGTCTCATCGGAGATCCGTCCTTCAAAGATGCTGAACGTAGTCTCCAAACAAAAGACACAGTAGATGGCTGGGTCAAGTCTATCCAAGGACAACTTTCTCGTTTTCTTGACTTTGAAAATGGCGAAAACAAGGCTGTCATGGTCAACAACTACGACTGGTTTGGCAGCATCAGCTTCATTGACTTCCTCCGTGATATCGGAAAATACTTCACTGTCAACTACATGATGAGTAAGGAATCTGTGAAAAAACGGATTGAAACAGGGATTTCTTATACTGAGTTTGCTTACCAAATCATGCAAGGTTACGATTTCTTCGTCCTTAACCAAGACCATAATGTAACGCTACAAATCGGTGGTTCTGACCAATGGGGCAATATGACAGCTGGTACTGAATTGCTTCGTCGTAAGGCTGACAAGACTGGCCACGTTATAACTGTTCCACTGATTACAGATGCAACCGGTAAGAAATTTGGTAAATCAGAAGGAAACGCAGTTTGGCTCAATCCTGAAAAGACTTCTCCATACGAAATGTACCAATTCTGGATGAACGTGATGGACGCTGACGCTGTTCGCTTCTTGAAAATCTTTACTTTTTTGTCACTTGATGAGATTGAAGACATTCGTAAACAATTTGAAGCAGCGCCACACGAACGATTGGCGCAAAAAGTCTTGGCTCGTGAAGTCGTTACACTTGTTCATGGTGAAGAAGCCTACAAAGAAGCCCTCAATATCACTGAGCAACTCTTTGTAGGAAACATCAAAAAACTTTCTGTTAAAGAGCTCAAACAAGGACTCCGTGGTGTACCAAACTACCAAGTTCAAGCAGATGAAAACCACAACATCGTGGAACTGCTCGTCTCATCTGGTGTAGTTAACTCAAAACGCCAAGCCCGTGAAGACGTCCAAAACGGAGCTATCTACGTAAACGGTGACCGCATCCAAGACCTTGACTATGTCTTGAGTGACGCAGATAAGTTAGAGAACGAACTGACTGTTATCCGTCGCGGTAAGAAAAAATACTTTGTTCTTACATATTAAAAAGAAGACTGGAGGTATTTGCCATCCAGTCCTTTTTTTGCTAGACTTAAACTATGAATACAAATCTCAAACCCAAACTTCAGCGTTTTGCTTCTGCAACTGCCTTTGCCTGCCCTATCTGCCAAGAAAATCTGACCCTAGTAGAGACTAGTCTCAAGTGCTGCAACCGTCATTCTTTTGACTTAGCTAAATTTGGCTATGTCAATTTAGCACCTCAAATCAAGCAATCTGCTAACTATGACAAGGAAAATTTTCAAAACCGTCAACAAATCCTAGAAGCTGGATTTTATCAGGCTATTCTAGAGGCCATCTCTGATTTACTTTCAAACTCAAAAAATGCCAAAACAATTTTAGATATCGGTTGTGGTGAAGGTTTCTATTCTCGCAAACTTCAAGAAAGGCATCCTGACAAAACCTTCTATGCTTTTGACATCTCCAAAGCTTCTGTCCAAATCGCTGCCAAAAGTGAACCCAACTGGGCAATCAATTGGTTTGTGGGCGACTTAGCTCATCTTCCTATACAAGATGCTAGCATGGATATCCTGCTTGATATCTTTTCGCCTGCCAACTATGGAGAATTCCATCGCGTTTTGTCCAAAAATTGTATCCTGATAAAGGTTATCCCAACTGAAAATCACCTCAAGGAAATTCGCCAGAAGGTACAAGACCAGCTGACAAAAAAGGACTATTCCAACCAAGATATCAAAAATCATTTCCAAGAACACTTCACCATCCTATCTAGCCAAACGGCCTCTCTGACTAAGACTATCACAACAGAGCAACTCCAAGCCCTACTCAGCATGACTCCTCTACTCTTTCACGTTGATCAGAGCAAGATTAACTGGAGCGACTTGACAGAGATTACTATTGAGGCTGAGATTCTGGTTGGGAAAGCATTCTAAACTAGACTTCCCAAAGGTATAAAACTTACCGAAAATCTTCAATATTACAAAAACGCATAAGAACAGGTACTCAAAAACCTTAATCTTATGCGTTTCGTTATAGTTTCCATACATATTAAGTGGAAATATTTGAAATCAGTTCTTTTAATAGCCATTGAATACCATATATTACATTTACCCCAAATATGATATAGGCCGTATAAATCAAGTATTTCGATTTCTCCCGCCTCAAAGAATAGATTTTGTACAAGATAAACAAATTTAAAATAATAAATAATAGAGGCAAAATCTTCCCTCCAAAATCAATCCTAAAAGTACACCGTCAAGCATAGCTCTAACCTTTATTTTCGATTCGAGATAAGAAACTTATCAATAAACAGTAAGTGATATAAGGCCAGTACCGAACCCCAGAAACTACCACGAAAAGAGATTTCTTGATGATTGAGAGGAAACAAATCGTGGTTACCTATATAGAGGCAGGTCAAAATGATAAATAAAATCCAAAATAAATCAGTCCATTTATATTTTGAAAAATATTTTTTCCACATAAAAACACCTTCTTTCCTACAATTATATTATAATACTTGATGTAAACGGATGCAAGAAATATGAGGTAATCTAATAAGAAGAAACATGAGGCTGAAAGACCGTAAAAATCATCATTTCTAAGCCTTCAATGTGTCTATGATTTCTCTCTTTTTAAGACAAGATTAATCCAAATCCATAGCATTCAAAAAAGCGAATTTCAATCGAAATTCGCTTCATAGGAAAGTGTATTAGTATAAATCTTTTAGCTTAGTTCAAGTGCCAGATATCTTCGTTGTACTGAGCGATTGTACGGTCAGATGAGAAGAATCCTGCTTTAGCAATGTTGACGATGACTTTATCCAACCATGCGTCACGGTCTTCGTAATCAGCCAACATTTGTTCTTTAACCTTGATGTAGTCTTCCAAGTCAAGAAGAGTCATGAACCAGTCTTTGTTGATCAATTCATTGTAAAGACGTTCCAAGCGTTCTTTGTTTCCAGCTGCAAGAACTGCATCGCTAACGATGAAGTCAACCAATGGTTTGATAGCTTCACGAGCGTAGAATTCGCTTGATTTGTAAGCTGCTTTAGCGTAAAGATCGATAACAGTTTCTGAATCTTCACCGAAGATGTAAATGTTTTTGTCTCCAACCAACTCAGCGATTTCCACGTTAGCACCGTCCATAGTACCAAGAGTCAAAGCTCCGTTCAACATGAATTTCATGTTACCAGTACCTGAAGCTTCTTTAGAAGCAAGTGAGATTTGTTCTGAGATATCACATGCTGGGATAAGGAAGCTTGCTGCAGTAACGTTGTAGTTTTCAACCATAACAACTTGCAAGTGTGGAGCTACTGCTGGATCGTTAGCAATAACTTCTGACATGCAAAGGATCAAGTGGATGATGTCTTGAGCGATTGTGTAGGCTGGAGCTGCTTTACCACCAAAGAAGATTGTGATTGGGCGAGCAGGGATGTTACCAGCTTTGATGTCAAGGTATTTGTGGATCACGTACAAAGCGTTCATTTGTTGGCGTTTGTACTCATGAAGACGTTTGATTTGGATATCAAAGATAGAGTTTGTATTGATTTCCACACCTTGGTGTTCTTTCAAGTGACGAGCCAATTTACGTTTGTTGTGAGCCTTGATGCTTTCCAATTTTTCTTTGACAGCTGCTTTATCTTCATAAGACAAGAGTTTTTCAAGCTCATCTGCTTCATGGTGCCAACCTTCTCCAATAATCTCATCCAAGTAGTGAGACAGTCTTGGATTGGCATGCATGAGCCAACGACGGAATGTGATACCGTTTGTTTTGTTGTTGAATTTTTCTGGGTAAAGGTCGTAGAAAGCTTTCAACTCAGAGTTCTTCAAGATTTCAGTGTGAAGTGCTGCTACCCCGTTAACACTGTATCCGTAGTGAATATCCATGTGAGCCATGTGAACACGTCCGCTCTCATCGATGATTTGAACAGCTGGATCTTTGTATTCTGCTTTCACGCGACGGTCCAATTCTTCGATGATTGGTACCAAGTGAGGAACCACTTCTTGCAAGAATTCAAGAGGCCATTTTTCAAGAGCTTCAGCAAGGATTGTGTGGTTAGTGTAGGCAGTCATGCTACGAACGATTGAGATTGCTTCGTCAAGCTCGATACCACGTGCAGTCAAAAGACGGATCAATTCAGGGATAACCATTGATGGGTGAGTATCGTTGATTTGTACAACTGCGTAGTCAGCAAGGTCATGCAAGTTGCTTCCTTTTTCGATTGCTTCGTCGATGATCAATTGCGCACCGTTTGAAACCATGAAGTATTGTTGGAAGATACGGAGCAATTCACCTTGACGGTCACTATCATCTGGGTAAAGGAAAAGAGTCAAGTTGTGAGCGATGTCTGTCTTATCAAAGTTGATACCGTCTTTAATGATTGAAGAATCAACTGAATCCAAGTCAAACAAACGCAAACGGTTCTTCGTTTCTGTCTTGTAACCAGGAACATCAAGATCGTAAAGAGTTGATGTCAATGTGAAGTGGGCAAATGGTACTTGGTAGCTACGACTTGAGCGAACCAACCAATTTTGCTCTGTCAACCATGCATTTGGAATTGTTTCTTGTTGGTTATTTTTAAGAACTTGTTGGAAAAGACCGTAGTGGTAGTTAAGACCAACACCGTCACCGTTCAAACCAAGAGTCGCAATTGAGTCGATAAAGCAGGCAGCCAAACGTCCCAAACCACCATTACCAAGAGATGGTTCCAATTCAACTTCTTCAACTTCGATCAAGTCTTTACCTGCAGCTGCAAGTTCTTTTTTAACATCATCGTAAAGACCAAGGTTAATCAAGTTGTTTGATAAGAGTTTACCAATCAGGAACTCAGCTGAGATGTAGTAAACTTTTTTCTTACCAGTGTTAACTGGTTTTTTGCTGCTTGCAAGCTTGCTGTAGTTAAGAAGAGCAAGGTAAAGCTCTTCATTGCTACATTCTGCAATGGTTTTATTGTAACGATTTTGTACAAATTCTTGTAGTGATAACATGTTTAAGGTGTCTCCTGATATTGTATTATTTCTTTAATTCTACCAAATTTTCATTGATTCGGCGATAGATTGTTGTCAAGTCAAGCAAACCTTCCTCGACAGCTGGTGTCAATTGATCTTCAGTCATACGCCAAGACCAGTTTCCACCAAGAGTAGATGGGAAGTTCATACGAGCTGTCTCATCCAATTCTAGCAAATCTTGCATAGTTGCAATTGCCATAAAGCTAACTGATGAAAAGACTGTACGAAGCATAGCGTGTGGCACTGTTTCGTATTCTTTACGGTTCGTATAGCGAGCCATGTACTCACGAGTCGCATCATCGATCTCGTTACGATACCAACCAAGGACCGTATTGTTATCGTGTGTTCCTGTGTACATAACTGAGTTAGCAGGTGCCAAGTGTGGGCTATCGATACTTTCGTCTTCTGGGTTGAAGGCAAATTGAAGAATCTTCATTCCTGGGAAGCCAGTACGTTCACGCAATTCGATAACTTCATCAGTCATGAAGCCAAGGTCTTCTGCGATGATGTTTAACTCACCAAGTTCTTCCTTAACAGCTGCAAAAAGCTTGTAGCCAGGACCTTTGACCCACTCACCAGGTGCTGCTGTATCGGAACCAGCAGGGATTTCCCAGTAAGATTCGAAGCCACGGAAGTGGTCGATACGAACGATATCGTAGATTTTGAAGCTTTCACGCAAGCGTTCAATCCACCATTTGTATCCGTCTTTGTCCATTGCTTCCCAGTCATAGATTGGGTTACCCCAAAGCTGACCAGTTGCAGAAAACTCATCTGGTGGGCATCCTGCGATACAAGTAGCCTTACCGTTGACATCTGTCTTGAAGAGGTGTGGATTTGCCCACATATCGCTTGAATCTTCCGCTACGTAGATTGGCATGTCCCCAACGATTTCGATGTGGTTGTCGTTAGCGTAGGCTTTCAATTTCAACCATTGTTGGAAGAAGAAGTATTGAGTCACACGGTGATAAACCAACTTATCCGCCAATTGCTCACGGTAACTTTCAAGTGCTGAAGCTTTACGAGCACGAGCATCTGCATCTGGCCATTCTGTCCAAGCAAGATTGTCAAAATGTTCTTTGATAGCCATATACTCTGCGAAGAGTTCAAGCCATGATTGGTTGTCTTTAGCAAATTTCTCAAAATCTTTAACATCTCCTACTTCCAAGAAACGTTTTACCGCTTTTTCTAAAAGAGGACGACGTGCATAGTAGATTTTAGCATAATCAACTTCAGACGCATCGCTACCAAAGTCAACCCCTTCAAGGTCACTTGTTTCCAACAAGCCTTGTTCCACCAAGATATCTAAATCGATAAAATGAGTATTTCCTGCGAAGGCTGAGAAAGATTGGTAAGGAGAATCTCCGTAACTAGTTGTTCCTAGTGGAAGGATTTGCCAGTAACGTTGTTTTGTGCGAACCAAGAAATCAACGAAGTCGTAAGCACTTTTACCAAATGATCCGATTCCGTATGCTCCTGGAAGAGAAGAAATGTGCATCAACACACCACTTTGACGTTTTTTCATAATAAGCACCTCATGTGTTTATAGTTCTTGTTTCATTTTTACGAACGCAAACGTTTGCGTTGAAATAAGTATATCGCATTTTTTTGATAAATGCAAGCGGTTTTAAAAAACTTTTTTGATTATTTTTTTAAAAGTTTTTCTTCATACTAGTATATATATTCTTGAGAAGATAAATAGAATCGGAATGCCAGTATTGCTTAACTTATTCTCTAACAAAATTTGAAACTTCTCATCTCATTTCTATTTGAAAATTAAGCAATCGTTTTCTCAACTTTTTTAAAATTTAAAACAAAAGTGATATTTGATTTTTCTTCTATATATAAAACGATAAAGCGGTTACTTTTTTTACAATTTTTTTAAAAATTTTTACAAAAAATACTTGCAACCGCTTTCCGATTGTGCTATACTAGTCCCATAAAGGAAAACGTTTGCGTTTCCTCATTATAAAATTTGTTATTCTTTAGGAGGAATACACTATGTCATCTAAATTCATGAAGAGCGCTGCTGTGCTTGGAACTGCTACACTTGCTAGCTTGCTTTTGGTAGCTTGCGGAAGCAAAACTGCTGATAAGCCTGCTGATTCTGGTTCATCTGAAGCAAAAGAAATCACTCTTTACGTTGAAGACCAATACAAAGCTTATGCTGAAACAGTTGCTAAAGCTTATAAAGAACAATCAGGAACAACAGTTAACATCAAATCTGGTGACCAAATGGGTGGTCTTGACAAACTTTCTCTTGACAACCAATCAGGTCAAGCTCCTGACGTTATGATGGCTCCATACGACCGTGTAGGTAGCCTTGGTACTGACGGACAACTTTCAGAAGTGAAATTGAGCGACGGCGCTAAAACAGATGATAAAACTAAATCTCTTGTAACAGCTGCTGACGGTAAAGTCTATGGTGCTCCAGCTGTTATCGAATCACTCGTTTTGTACTATAACAAAGACTTGGTAAAAGAAGCTCCAAAAACTTTTGCTGACTTGGAAAACCTTGCTAAAGACAGCAAATACGCTTTCGCTGGTGAAGATGGCAAAACTACTGCCTTCCTAGCTGACTGGACAAACTTCTACTACGCATACGGACTCCTTGCTGGTAACGGTGGTTACGTATTCGGACAAAACGGTAAAGATCCTAAAGACATCGGTCTTGCAACCGACGGTGCTATTGCAGGTATCAACTACGCTAAATCTTGGTACGAAAAATGGCCTAAAGGTATGCAAGATACTGAAGGTGCTGGAAACTTGATCCAAACTCAATTCCAAGAAGGTAAAACAGCTGCTATTATCGATGGACCTTGGAAAGCTCAAGCATTCAAAGATGCTAAAGTAAACTACGGTGTTGCTACTATCCCAACTCTTCCAAACGGAAAAGATTACGCTGCATTCGGTGGTGGTAAAGCTTGGATCATCCCATCAAGCACTAAGAACCTTGAAGGCGCACAAAAATTTGTAGACTTCCTAGTTTCAACTGAACAACAAAAAGCATTCTACGATAAAACTAACGAAATTCCAGCTAACACTGAAGCTCGTACTTATGCAGAAGGTAAAAACGATGAGTTGACAACAGCTGTTATCAAACAGTTCAAGAACGCTCAACCAATGCCAAATATCTCTCAAATGTCTGCAGTTTGGGATCCAGCGAAAACTATGCTCTTTGATGCTGTAAGTGGTAAGAAAGATGCTAAAACAGCTGCTAACGATGCTGTAACATTGATCAAAGAAACAATCAAACAAAAATTTGGTGAATAAAAAATTTGTTCAAGGGGGGTGGAATTCAAATCCCCCTTTGAATTTATCAATAAAAAACATATATAGTTTAGGTTTTGATTAAAAAGCAGTATCCTATGAAAGGAGTTATTATGGAAAAGCAACAACCTAGTAAAGCAGCCCTGCTGTCTATCATTCCTGGGTTAGGACAGATTTACAATAAACAAAAAGCCAAAGGTTTTATCTTCCTTGGTGTAACCATTGTATTTGTTCTTTATTTCTTAGCACTTGCATCCCCTGAATTAAGCAATCTCATCACTCTTGGTGACAAGCCAGGTCGTGATAATTCCCTCTTCATGCTGATTCGTGGTGCCTTCCATTTAATCTTTGTAGTCGTTTATGTACTCTTCTATTTCTCAAATATTAAAGATGCACATACAATCGCAAAACGTATTAACAATGGAATTCCAGTACCACGTACCCTCAAAGACATGATCAAAGGGATTTATGAAAATGGCTTCCCTTACCTCTTGATCATTCCATCTTATGTTGCCATGACTTTTGCGATTATCTTCCCAGTTATCGTAACCTTGATGATTGCCTTTACCAACTACGACTTCCAGCACTTGCCACCAAACAAATTGCTGGACTGGGTTGGTTTGACCAACTTTACGAACATCTGGAGTTTGAGTACCTTCCGTTCTGCCTTTGGTGCCGTTCTTTCTTGGACTATCATCTGGGCTTTAGCTGCCTCAACTTTACAAATCGTAATCGGTATCTTCACAGCTATCATTGCTAACCAACCATTTATCAAAGGAAAACGTATCTTTGGTGTTATTTTCCTTCTTCCTTGGGCTGTTCCAGCTTTCATCACTATCTTGACATTCTCAAACATGTTTAACGATAGTGTTGGTGCTATCAACACTCAAGTACTACCAATCTTGGCTAAATTCCTTCCTTTCCTTGATGGTGCTCTTATTCCTTGGAAAACAGACCCAACTTGGACTAAGATTGCCTTGATTATGATGCAAGGTTGGCTTGGATTCCCATACATCTACGTTTTAACCTTGGGTATCTTGCAATCTATTCCTAACGACCTTTACGAAGCAGCTTATATTGACGGTGCCAATGCTTGGCAAAAATTCCGCAACATCACTTTCCCAATGATCTTGGCTGTTGCGGCACCTACTTTGATCAGTCAATACACCTTCAACTTTAACAACTTTTCTATCATGTACCTCTTCAATGGTGGAGGACCTGGTAGTGTCGGAGGTGGAGCTGGTTCAACTGATATCTTGATTTCATGGATCTACCGTTTGACAACAGGTACATCTCCTCAATACTCAATGGCGGCAGCTGTTACCTTGATTATCTCTATCATTGTCATCTCAATCTCTATGATCGCATTCAAGAAACTACACGCATTTGATATGGAGGATGTCTAAGATGAATAACTCAATTAAACTCAAACGTAGACTGACTCAAACCCTCACTTACCTCTACTTGATTGGCCTCTCAGTCGTGATTATCTATCCATTGTTAATTACTATTATGTCAGCCTTCAAGGCAGGTAACGTCGCAGCCTTTAAACTAGATACTAACATCGACTTCAATTTTGATAACTTTAAAGGACTCTTCACTGAAACCTTATACGGTACTTGGTACCTCAATACCTTGATTATCGCCTTAATTACCATGGTTGTTCAAACAAGTATCATCGTACTTGCTGGTTATGCTTACAGCCGTTACAACTTCTTGGCTCGTAAGCAAAGTTTGGTCTTCTTCTTGATTATCCAAATGGTGCCAACCATGGCCGCTTTGACAGCCTTCTTCGTTATGGCGCTTATGTTAAACGCCCTTAACCACAGCTGGTTCCTCATCTTCCTTTATGTTGGTGGAGGTATCCCGATGAATGCTTGGCTCATGAAAGGTTACTTCGATACAGTACCAATGTCTCTAGACGAATCTGCAAAACTAGACGGTGCAGGACACTTCCGCCGCTTCTGGCAAATTGTTCTTCCACTTGTTCGCCCAATGGTTGCTGTACAAGCTCTCTGGGCCTTCATGGGACCTTTCGGAGACTACATCCTCTCTAGTTTCTTGCTTCGTGAGAAAGAATACTTTACTGTTGCCGTAGGTCTCCAAACCTTCGTTAACAATGCGAAAAACTTGAAGATTGCCTACTTCTCAGCAGGTGCTATCCTCATCGCACTTCCAATCTGTATTCTCTTCTTCTTCCTACAAAAGAACTTTGTTTCAGGACTTACAAGTGGTGGCGACAAGGGATAATCTATCCCCGCCACCCTTTTTCATTTTAGAGCTTGTGACTATAAAATATCCTTGTAGCAAGCAATTTGTCTCCTAGACTTGAAATAAAGCACATTTCTCTATATAATAATACTCATATAGAAAACACCTTTTAGAAAGATACACATGCTTCCATATCCATTTTCCTATTTTTCAAGTATTTGGGGATTTCGTAAGCCCCTGTCCAAGCGTTTCGGGCTCAACTGGTTTCAACTGCTCTTTACTAGTATCTTCCTTATCAGCTTGTCTATGGTCCCTATTGCCATCCAAAACAGCTCACAGGAGACTTATCCGCTAGAAACCTTTATCGATAATGTCTATGAACCTCTGACAGATGAAGTTGTTCAGGATCTCTCTGAACACGCTAGAATTGTTGATGGTGACTTAACTTATACAGGAACTGCCAGTCAAGCGCCTTCTATTGTGATTGGTCCAAGTCAAAGCAAAGACTTACCGAAAGACTTGCAACTACATTTCGATACCAAAGAGCTGGTCATCAGCAAGGCAAATAAAGAACTGACCCGTGTCTCTTACCGAGCCATTCAAACTGAGAGTTTCAAAAGCAAGGACAGCTTGACCCAAGCGATTTCTAAAGACTGGTACCAACAAAATCGTGTCTATATCAGTCTCTTCCTAGTTCTCGGTGCAAGCTTCCTCTTTGGTTTGAATTTCTTTATCGTCTCTCTAGGGGCTAGTCTTCTCCTTTATATCACTAAGAAATCACGCCTCTTTTCATTTAAAACCTTTAAAGAGTGCTACCATTTTATCTTGAACTGTTTAGGATTGCCGACTCTGATTACGCTTATTTTGGGATTATTTGGCCAAAATATGTCAAACCTCATCACTGTACAAAACATTCTTTTTGTCCTTTATCTGGTCACTATCTTTTATAAAACGCATTTCCGTGATCCAGATTACCATAAATAGGAGATTTTTATGCCCGTTACGATTAAAGACGTGGCCAAGGCTGCTGGTGTTTCGCCTTCAACCGTAACCCGTGTTATTCAAAATAAATCAACCATTAGCGACGAAACGAAAAAACGCGTTCGCAAGGCTATGAAGGAACTCAATTACCACCCCAACCTCAACGCTCGTAGTTTGGTAAGCAGTTATACCCAAGTTATCGGCTTGGTCCTTCCCGACGACTCAGACGCCTTCTATCAAAATCCTTTCTTCCCATCTGTCCTCCGTGGTATTGCCCAAGTCGCTTCTGAAAACCACTATGCTATTCAGATTGCAACAGGGAAAGATGAAAAAGAGCGTCTTAAAGCTATTTCACAGATGGTTTACGGCAAACGTGTGGATGGTTTGATCTTCCTTTATGCCGAAGAGGAAGATCCCTTGGTCAAATTGGTAGCTGAAGAGCAGTTCCCCTTCCTCATTCTAGGAAAATCCATTTCACCCTTTATCCCTCTTGTCGATAATGACAATGTCCAAGCTGGTTTTGATGCAACCGAATATTTCATCAAAAAAGGATGTAAACGAATTGCCTTTATCGGAGGTGCTAAGAAACTTTTCGTTACACAAGACCGTCTAACTGGTTACGAATCTGCGCTCAAGCAATACAAACTGCCTCTTGATGACAATCTGACCTACTTTGCAAATGAATTTCTAGAAGAAAAAGGGTATCAATTTAGCAAACTCCTCTTTCAGCATGATCCACAAATTGATGCTATCATTACAACCGATAGTCTCCTAGCTGAAGGGGTCTGTGATTATATCACAAAGCACCAGCTGGATGTCCCTGTCCTCAGCTTTGACTCAGTCAATCCCAAACTCAACTTGGTAGCCTATGTCGATATCAATAGTTTAGAGCTTGGTCGTGTTTCCCTTGAAACTATTCTCCAGATTATTAATGATAATAAAAACAATAAGCAAATTTGTTACCGTCAGTTGATTGCCCACAAAATTATCGAAAAATAAAAACCAGCTCGCGCTGGTTTTTTTAGTCATTGTACTCAATGAAAATCAAAGAGCAAACTAGGAAGCTAGCCGCAGGTTGCTCAAAGCACAGCTTTGAGGTTGCAGATAAAGCTGACGCGGTTTGAAGAGATTTTCGAAGAGTATTAATTTTCTGTTTCAACGAATCGTCCCAGAATATGAACATTCTCAGATACAGAGACAAAGGCGCCCGGATCCACCTGTTTCATAATGAGTTTAAATTCATTAAACTCTGCACGTGTAATGACAGTAATTAAAACTGCCTTTCTTTCGTGATTATAGGTTCCTTCTGCATCGTGGATCATGGTTGCTCCGCGGTGCAATTTTTTATGGATTTTTTCAATTACCTTGTCTGGATGATTGGTCACAATCATGGCCTGCATCCGTTTTTGTTTGGTAAAGATAGCGTCTGTCACACGGCTAGAGACAAAGATGGTAACCATAGAGTAGAGAGCGTATTTCCAACCAAAGGTCAAACCTGCAATCAGCATGATGGTCCCATTTACCAAGAAAGAAATACTACCAACATTCTTACCCGTTTTCTTGCGAATGGTCAGACTGACGATATCCGTCCCACCACTAGAGATATTGTTGCGAAGAGCAAAACCAATCCCCAAGCCCATAACAACACCCCCAAAAAGGGCATTGATGATGGGATCCTCAGTCAAGGTCGCTACAGGCACAAACTGGATAAAGAAGGAACTCATGGACACTGTGATAAAGGTAAAGATGGTGAACTTATGCCCAATCTGATACCAAGCTAAAACCATCAAAGGAAAATTAATAGCGTAGAAAGCCAATGAAATTGGAATATGAAAACCAAACCAGTGATTACTCAAGGCAGAGATAATCTGTGCCAGACCTGTCGCACCACTCGAATACACATGCCCTGGTTGGAAAAAGAAATTGACCGCCACTGCTGATAAAAATCCATAGACCAGAGAGGCCGAAATCTTCTCATCATATTTTTCTCGAGAGATGCTTTGTAAGACACGTAAAATTTTTATCTGATAAGCAAAGCGGCGCAAATAATAGCGCCACCGCTTAATTCGTTTTGCTTGTTTCATCTTCTTCTACTTGTAAGCTAAGTTCCTCTAGTTGTTTGAGAGCTACTGTTGAAGGAGCTTGTGTCATTGGGTCAGTTGCCTTGTTGTTCTTAGGAAAGGCAATGACTTCACGGATATTTTCTTCTCCTGCTAAAAGCATGACAAATCGATCAAGCCCGATAGCCAAGCCACCGTGTGGTGGGAAACCATAGTCCATGGCTTCAAGAAGGAAGCCAAACTGGTCATTTGCTTCTTCAGATGAGAAACCAAGAGCCTTGAACATACGTTCTTGAAGATCTTTTTGGTTGATACGAAGGCTACCTCCACCAAGCTCATAACCGTTTAAGACGATATCGTAAGCAATGGCACGAACCTTAGCCAAATCACCTTCTAATTCGTGAGCTGTTTCTTCCTGTGGTAAAGTAAATGGATGGTGGGCGCTCATGTAGCGGCCTTCTTCTTCAGACCATTCAAACATTGGCCAGTCAACCACCCAAAGGAAGTTAAATTTATCGTTATCAATCAAACCAAGCTCTTTGGCAATACGTCCACGAAGGGCACCGAGCGTTGCATTGGCCACTTCAAGCGTATCTGCCACAAAGAGAACCAAGTCCTTCTCTTCAAGAGCAAGCGCTGTTGTCAATTCTGCTTGGATGCCTGTCAAGAACTTGGCAACTGGTCCGTTTAATTCTCCATCAACAACCTTGACCCAAGCAAGACCTTTAGCACCGTACTGTTTGGCTACTTCCGTCATCTTGTCAATGTCTTTACGTGAGTAGTTATCTGCTGCGCCTTTGACTACAATTGCTTTTACAGCAGGTGCTTCTGAAAAGACTTTAAAGTCTACACCTTTAACCACTTCTGTCAAGTCCTGAAGCAACATGTCAAAACGAGTATCTGGCTTGTCAGAACCGTACAGAGCCATGGCATCATCGTATTTCATACGAGGGAATGGAAGCGTCACTTCGATGCCTTTTGTTTCCTTCATCACACGCGCAATCAAGCCTTCTGTAATATCTTGGATTTCTTGCTCAGTAAGGAAAGACGTTTCCAAGTCGACCTGAGTGAACTCAGGCTGGCGGTCTCCACGCAAATCCTCATCACGGAAACATTTGACGATTTGGTAATAACGATCAAAACCAGCATTCATCAACAACTGCTTAGTAATCTGTGGACTTTGTGGAAGAGCATAGAAATGCCCTTTATTAACACGAGATGGCACCAAATAATCACGCGCCCCTTCAGGCGTTGACTTAGAAAGGAATGGTGTCTCCACGTCGATAAACTCCAACTCATCCAAGTAGTTGCGGATAGAGTGGGTCACCTTGGCACGAAGTTTAAGATTTTCCAACATTTCTGGACGACGAAGGTCAAGGTATCGGTAACGTAAACGTGTATCGTCATTGGCCTCAATACCATCCTTAATCTCAAATGGTGTTGTCTTAGCTGTATTAAGCACTGTCAAAGCCGTCACGTTTAACTCAACTGCACCAGTTGGCAACTTATCATTGGCTTGCTCACGCGCAGCGACCTGACCTGTCACCTCGATAACAAATTCGCTACGAAGGCTTTCAGCTGTTGCCATGACCTCTGCAGATACTTTTTCAGGGTTGATAACCAACTGCATGATTCCTTCACGGTCACGAAGGTCGATAAAGATCAAACCACCAAGGTCACGACGACGGCCTACCCATCCTTTCAAGGTCATTTCTTGTCCGATGTGTTCCTCACGAACACGACCAGCATACATACTACGTTTCATTGTTTCTCTCCTCTTTTATTCTGTTACTATTTTACCATAAAAGCGCAGGCTCTTCATGAAAATCATCAGAAAAGTTTGCCTGACTTTAAAAATCAGGTAAAGTCCCTAAAAATTAGCGTCCATACAAAAATCCGATGAAGTTCATCGGACTCTTTTATTTTGAATTTTTGCCTGCTTTACGCTTTTCAGCGATTTCAGCTGCCTTTCGAGGCAAGACGATTTCTGTTGTGTAGGCTGTCCCAAAACGCAAGACACCTGCAATAGGGGCAAAGACCACTGCTAGATGACTGTAGAAGAAATCTCCCTTGAAGGCATAAGCTAGTGCCCCAATGATGAAAAATAGAACGACTGCCTGAATCACTGCTAATAAAATTACTCGTTTCATGTGACCTCCTGACTCTATTATAGCATGAGAATCATCAAAAAGCCGACTAAATTATTCAAAGCGTGGAGAGAAATACTGTAGACCAGACCTTTTCTGCTAATATAAGCCAAGCCCAAACTAAAACCAAGGCTAAAATAGACAAAAAATTGTTGCACATCACCTGGGAAATGAAACAAGGCAAACAGAACACTGGATACCAGAAGAAAAATCAGAGTTTGTTTACTATTGTCCTGCTTAGGAAAGAGATAGCGTGCCAACATCCCTCTAAAGATAAGTTCTTCCGTCAAAGGAGCAAAAATAACGACCGCAAAGAATGAGAAAAGTGGTTGAGACAAAGTCAAGTCTATCGCTATTTGCTGATTTACTGAAGGATCATTCGGCAAGAAAAACTGGACAACCAGAGATAAGAACCAAACCAAGGCAGGAAGCCAAATAAATCGGTTGAAGCCACTCTTCTCAATACGAACAGGACCTTTCTGATACCATTTGTAAATGCCATACACATAAACTCCAGCCAAGGCCACATAGAGCAAGGTCACAGCATAGGGTGAAGCGCCTAAGGCAAGCGACGTAGTCGCGAGCACCTGAATGAAGCCATAGATGAATAAAAAGGATAGAATGGCTAGAAGAAACCAGCCAAGTTTTTTAAGTAGTTTCATAAAGTTCTCCTATCTTGCTTTATAGCTGTTTTTCAATACAAAGAGGTTTGCTATTCCTAACACAAGTACCCATGCAAGTAACATACCGATGTTAGAAAAAGATATTTCCCCACCTTTTTTATTTAAAAGATTTACAATAGGACCAACGAACGAGTAATCCAACACTTTTTGAACCGTATCATTTTGAAGAGCAATTATAGGTAAAAAAGAGACAATTAACATAGGGAAGATACTATAAACTTGCGCTTTAGATTGAGTATCTGACACCGCACCGATTAGAAGGTTGAGAAAAATAATACTAATAGTTGCTAGGAGCAAATAGATAATGTAGGCAAATAAATAACCAGATACATCTACTTTAAGATAGATGGGAAGTACAATCATAGCAAGTAACATTATCAGAATAGGGAGAACAAGCATACTGAAAGTATACTCTGTTGCTGTCACACCACTTAGAATGAGTGATTTAAGATTTCGTTTTTCCTTATCTTCTGCCATCATAATCGATACCATATAACCACTTCCCATGCTCAAGACCATCGTCAAGCTAGCAGATAGTAAAAATAGGCTCAATTGTCCATTCTTATTTAAAAATTCATTATATAAAACAGCAATACCAAAAGGCATCAATAAAGTCGCCAGTAAAGTTGAATTGCTAATAAGAACTTGCACTCTTAACCATAGTAGGGCATTTAATTTTCTAAACATCTAACTTTTCTCCTGTCAATCTGATAAAGATTTCTTCTAAAGTTGGCTCACAAGAGTGAACAACCATCAAATCTGTCGTATCTAAATGTGGCAATTCTTCAAATGGAACTATCTGTTCTCGTCCGTCGTTATAAACCACACGTACTTTCTTATCCACATGGTACTTCTGGATAATATCTTGCGGACTTCCGTACTCTATTAAATTACCCTTATTTAAAAGAGATAAGCGATCACAAAGCAGAGTTGCTTCATGCATATCATGCGTGGTCAGAAAGATAGTTGTCCCCGCCTGCTTTAATTCTTGAAGTAGGGTATGAATCATCTTGGATGTTGTAGGGTCTAAGCCACTGGTTGGCTCATCTAGAAAGAGAATCTTAGGAGCATTCAGAAGGGCACGAGCCAAGAACATTCGTTGTTTCATTCCTGTAGATAGTTTTTCTGCGATAATATCTTTAGCATCTGCCAAGCCAACCTGTTGGAGTACCTGATTTACTCTATCTGACTTGAGACCATATAACTTAGCATAGATGAGAAGATTTTTATAAAGACTCATCTTTTCATAAAAACCACTGCCATCACTAACAATACCAATTTGTTCCAAATCATTTGAGGTTAAATCTTGAGAATTCTTGCCTAACAAAACTGTTTTACCTTGATCTGCAGCCAACTGACCTGTCAAGACATTGATCATGGTTGTTTTACCTGAGCCAGAAGGGCCAAGAAAACCAAAGATTTCACCTTCCTTAATCTCAAAAGAAATCTGGTGAAGAGCTTTTTTACTCCCAAAACTTTTGCTTACATTTTCAACACGAATCATAGAAACTCCTTTATTTGAAATAGCGTTTTACCATAGGCAACTGCATCACATTGATATAAACATGGATAGCTCCGACAAGCAAGAAAGCTAGTAACTGAATCTCATCTGTCAAGAAAGAAATGATAATAATAAAGACATATAAGGCTGGTAAGACATATTGGTGTAATTGGAATAAAATTCGAAAACTCTGTTCCAAATTAGCTTGTCGCTCTCCTTCATCATAAGAATTTATATAATCTAAGACATCCTTGGGTGTCGAGAAAAGAGACAAATCAAACTGACGAACAATCGCAATTGTTTTAGAAAGAGATTTTTGAGCGGATAAGAATAGCACAAAGGCTAAGAAAGAGAGGGAAAATGTTTGGTGGCCTGTATGCAATATAACCACTTCATTTAATGAGAGGAAAATAGATAATGAAATCGCTACACTTGTAATATTAAAAGCAATGCTTCCAAACTCAAGATTCCGATACATTTGCACATAATAGGTTTCATTCAGTTCATCATCCATTTCCTCTTGATACAAGGAGTGAAATTTTCTGCTTTTCTTTAGGAAATTGAAAGTCAAAAGAACGCTAATAAAACCTAACAGTAAACAAATAGTTGATATCCAGGGTATCAAGACATTTACATCTAAAATAACTTCGTAGGATTCGGCACCTGCCTTAAACATCCCTACAAAACCGCCCAAGAAACCTCCAAAGAAAACAGACATTAAAAATAACAATCCACGTTTATTTTTCTTTTTCATTCTCATTCTCCTTTTTCACTTGCTAGATTTTTTGCTTTCTTTTCAATCCAGTCAATTACTGGGATGAGGGCAAAGTAGGCCCAGATAAATTGGTCGCTATAATAGAGATCAAACCATCCTAGATTTGTTCCAATTAGTAGACACACGCTGACTAATAAAGCTATGGCAACTACATAATAAATCACTTTATACTTGTTCATCACTCGTCCTCCTCCAAGCGAAATACCGATTCGACTGTTTCGTTGAAAATCTGAGATATTTTCAAAGCAATCACAACGGACGGGGTGTATTCGTCCCGTTCTAATAGGCTGATAGTCTGTCTGGAAACCTCTGCTAGCTTGGCTAGTTCGGTTTGATTGAGGCCATCGCGAGCCCGCAGCTCTTTTAGACGATTTTTTAGTTGCATGTTACACACCTACTTTCCGTCAAATTCAACAGTTTGGATATCCTCAATACGTTGCAACTTGAATTTTTCTTTCCCATTTTTATCAACATGACGTAGTTTGACCCATTCCTCATCAACATCCACAACTTCCCATAAAGATGTTCCAAACACTTGTCCAACGATTGTTGGTTTTTTCCCAATTAATTCTTGCAATAATCTTGACATATCTATATTTCCTTTCTCTTTTCTTTCGATTACCTTTAACCTCTTCTCTAACCGCTTAATTTTTTTAGATTGACTACTATAAATCAAGACGAGAAAAGGGAAAAAAATCCATACCCACATGTGGCTCCCTCCTATTTCTTTATTTCTTAACTTGCTTACATTGTAACACATCTTTTTCTTTTTGACAATCATGTTTGTCAAAAAGTTTATGATTTTTGTCATTTTGCAAAAGAAAAAGGTCAGGAATAAGATCCTGGCCAGTTTTTCTACTATTAAAAGCCTAATTTTTCAAAGATTTCTGAGAAGTTTTTGCTGATTGTCTCAAGCGACACTTGCACTTCTTCTCGGGTTTGGTTGTTCTTGACTGTCACTTGTCCGCTTTCGACTTCGCTCTCGCCTAGGGTGATGAGGGTTTTAGCAGCAAAGACATCGGCTGACTTGAATTGAGCTTTGAGTTTACGGTTGAGGTAATCACGCTCTGCTTTGAAACTTTGTTGGCGAAGGGCTTGCACCAATTCCAAGGCCTTGATATTTGCCCCTTGACCCAAGACTGCGATATAGACATCTAGGGCGTTTTCGATAGGGAGGGCCACACCTTGCTTTTCAAGAATGAGAAGCAGGCGCTCTACACCAAGTCCAAAACCAAATCCAGCAGTCTCAGGGCCTCCAAAGTAAGCAACCAAGCCATCGTAACGGCCACCTGCACAGACTGTCAGGTCATTGCCCTCGATTTCAGTGATAAACTCGAAAATCGTGTGGTTGTAGTAGTCCAGACCACGCACCATATTGGTATCGATGATATAGTCTACTCCAAGATTTTCCAACATCTGACGCACAGCATCAAAATGAGCTTGGCTTTCTTCATCAAGGAAGTCCAAGATAGACGGCGCATTCTCCACTGCCACCTTGTCTTCTTTTTCCTTAGAGTCCAAGACACGGAGAGGATTTTCCTCCAAACGACGTTGGCTATCCTTAGACAAAGTCTCCTTGAGCGGTGTCAAATAGTCGATCAAGGCTTGACGGTAGGCTGCACGGCTCTCAGGATTTCCAAGAGTGTTAAGATGCAATTTGACACCTTGGATACCGATTTCTTTCAAGAAATGAGCTGCCATCGCGATAGTTTCCACATCGGTAGCTGGATTGCTAGAGCCAAAGCACTCAACACCGATTTGGTGGAACTGGCGTAAACGCCCTGCTTGTGGACGCTCGTAACGGAACATAGGTCCCATGTAGTAGAACTTACTTGGCTTTTGCACTTCTGGGGCGAAAAGTTTATTTTCCACATAGGAACGAACAACAGGCGCAGTTCCTTCTGGACGGAGGGTGATATGGCGGTCACCCTTGTCATAGAAGTCGTACATTTCCTTGGTTACGATATCCGTTGTATCTCCGACAGAGCGACTGATGACCTCGTAATGCTCAAAAATAGGCGTGCGCACTTCTGCATAGTTGTAGCGCTTGAAAATCTCACGGGCAAAGCCCTCAACGTACTGCCATTTGGCAGATTCAGCAGGTAAAATATCCTGCGTTCCTTTTGGTTTTTGTAATTTCATAGGGAATCCTCTTTAAACTTAATAGTCTTATTTTACCATAAATAGAGGGATTAAAACAGTAAGAAAAAAATTAGGATTTAGATATCATTTTTGAGATTAAGAACTGTCAAAAAAATAGCTAGCAAGGAAAGACCAACAAATAGCATCCAAGTCAACTGTATATTCCATACGGCTACAAGTGAAAAACAGGCTGTTCCCACAGGTATGGATAAGGTGAACAAGAGACCTAAAAAATTACTAGTACGAGCTAGAACCTCTGGAGCTAGATTTTTCAGGAGCATGGCACTAATCTTTGGTTGAACTTTACCAGACACATACAGAGTTGAACAGAGAAATAGTAAACCAAGTACGACTTGATTGAATAAATTAGCTAGACCAACTAGACTGAGTCCTACGGTCACCCACATCATCAATCTAGGCAAGGACTGCTTCCCAAAATAATCATTGCCCGTAAGGCTACTGATGATGATTGCTAACAAAGCACAGACTTGACTGATAAATAATGCCTCTGTGTAAGAAAAGTCCAAAAGAGAATGGCTCAAAAAGAAGATGTTATAGATGCTTCCTAAAGCGCCACCCAAGGCATTGATAAGCAAGACAGCAAAAATCATGAATCCAAAGTTTTTCTGTCCACCTTTAAGAAAAACGAGACGTAAATTTCGATAAATCGTTAGAAATTGGTCTTTGATAGAAAGCTTCTCATTTTTTAGTGATTCAGCATCAGCAGATGACATTGACAGACTCAATTTGCTTTTTCCTAAAAAGAGGATGACGGCTGATACTAGGAAGAAACAGGCATTGATTCCCGCAACGAGGGAAAAATTGTTGACCGATAGCCCTAAGAGCCAGACTCCAAAAGCTTGACCACCAATAGCTGAAATATAGGTAATGAACTGGGAAAAAGAGTAAGCCTCCATCAAATCATCTTCAGCTACTTTTTCCTTAATGAGAGGCATGCGCAAACCACCTGCAAAATCACTGATGACATCACTAATGACATTGATTAAACACAGGCTAGAAAAGGCAAAGAGACTAGCTTGCTGAACAACTAGGGCTGCTAGAAAAAATAAAACCGCCTGAAACAAACCGCTATAGACCATCCATTTGACCTTATCCCTCGTGTAATCTGCCCGAATCCCTACAAAAACTGTAAAGAGAGTCGGAATAATCATGACAATATTCGCCATAGCAACAGCAAACGAGGCTTGTGGCAGGGTCGATGCATAGACGATAAAGACCAGGTTAAAAATTGAAGCACCAAAAGCATTGAAGAAGCGTGACAAAGTCAAGAGTCGATAAGCTTGATTTCTAAACAATAGTTTCATAGATAATCTCCCTTCTTGTTCGAAGTTTTATGTGAAGTATGACTATAGTATAGCACTTAGAAATTTTAGAGGAAAAACTTTTGAATATATGCAACAAATGAAATGAGCAAAAAAACGATAGAACTTCTTTGATAACCTGTGAGAGCTCAACAATTCTATCGCTTCAAATTTCAAATTATTTTCTTAGTTTGCAGATATTCAACAATCGGTCGTTTTTCTATAGTATTCGGCAGATTTATTACAGCCAAGCATCTCAAAAATATGGACAGCATCCTCCATCTTTTTCTGACCTTCCTTGACTCTACCTTGCTTGCTATCAAGGAGACCTTCCGCCCACAAATAGACAATTCGGAAATAAGTCTCATTTTCCTTGTAGAAATGCTCTTTGATAACACGTTTAAAATAATAGGCATTAGTAAATTCTTCACACTCAATGCTGGCTAAAAAGCCATTCAATAGTATAGTGTGAAAAAGGTTTCGATTGCCAGACATTTCCATTAGAAAATCAGATTTTCGGACCATTTCTCGTACATATCTAGTAAAAAGAGAAACAGATAAAAATGGTGAACTGACTGAAAATAAATTGAGTTCATAGATTCCCCAAATCTCGGTAGAAAACAAATAATCATGAAGGACTTTCCCTTCTTCTGCTGTTAACTCTACCTTTTCATCCATGCTCCTCATATAAGACTTGATCATAATGGCATTTAGAATATGTTTCTGTTTGTTTTGAGAATGGGCATGCTTTTGATACTCCTTGCGATACAAGTCTTCAAGAGGTGCTATATTCTTTGGATCCAAGACATCTATGATTTCTTTTCTCAACTCAGAATCTGTATCATACTGGAACCCTCTCGCCAGAAAAAGGATTTCCTCCACACTGGCAGATATATTTCCCAGAGCAAATAGAAACTTTTCCACCGAAAGTTCACTCTGACCAGTTTCAAAGCGGGATAACATGGACGGCGAAAATTGTCCCCCAGTTGCTTGTCTCAGCGAGATATGTCTTGACTCTCGTAGTTGTCTAAAGACTTTTCCAATCTGCTCCATAAACTTCCCCTTGATTCCCTATTTTCTTTATATTATCATATTTTTTCAGAAAAATCATCAAAAACTTGCCAAATTGTCAGAATTATGAGAAAATAGAGGATATTTATCACGTGGAGGGACTGTAATGAGAGAGGATATCAAAATCAATGACCGCGCTTTGGCCTTACAAGACCAAATTATCGAAAAACTAGAGAAGGTTTTTGACACAGATGTGGAATTGGATGTTTACAATCTAGGGTTGATTTATGAAATCAATCTGGACGAAACAGGCCTCTGCAAGATTGTCATGACCTTCACCGATACTGCCTGTGATTGCGCAGAAAGTTTGCCTATCGAAATCGTGGCAGGTCTGAAACAAATCGAGGGTATCGAAGATGTCAAGGTTGAAGTTACCTGGTCACCTGCTTGGAAAATCACACGAATCAGTCGCTACGGTCGTATTGCCCTTGGACTACCACCTCGTTAAGCAGGTAAATTACTTTTGAAGATGAAAAAAGCAAGCCGAAGTTGGCTTGCTTTTTGAGTTTATTTTTTACCTGACTTGTCCATATTCCAGAAGTCTGTCACGGCTCCGCGTGAAGCAGATGATACGATGTGGGCATATTTACCGAGGACACCACGGCTGTAAAGTGGTGGCAAGGTTGTTTCTGCCTTGCGTTTTTCAAGTTCTTCTTCGGATATGGCCATGGAAATTTCTTTGGTATCTTGGTCAACCGTAACGATATCGCCTGTACGAAGGTAGGCAATTGGTCCACCATCCTGAGCTTCAGGAGCGATATGTCCCACAACCAGACCATAAGTACCACCAGAGAAACGGCCATCTGTCAAGAGAGCGACCTTGTCTCCCTGACCTTTACCAACAATCATTGATGAAAGTGACAGCATCTCAGGCATACCAGGGCCACCCTTAGGTCCAACGAAACGAACAACGACTACATCGCCATCAACGATTTCATCAGTCAGAACGGCCTGAATAGCATCTTCTTCTGAGTCAAAGACCTTAGCTGGACCAACGTGACGACGAACTTTCACACCTGATACCTTGGCAACCGCACCGTCAGGAGCAAGGTTCCCGTTCAAGATGATAAGCGGGCCATCTGCACGTTTTGGATTTTCAAGTGGCATAATAACTTTTTGACCTGGTGTCAAGTCTGCAAAGTCAGCTAAGTTCTCAGCGACAGTCTTACCAGTACATGTGATACGGTCCCCGTGAAGGAAACCATTCGCCAACAAGTACTTCATAACCGCAGGGACACCACCGACTTCATATAGGTCTTGGAAGACATACTGACCAGAAGGTTTCAAGTCAGCCAAGTGAGGCACACGTTCTTGAATCATATTGAAGTCCTCAAGTGACAAGTCAACATTGGCAGCATGAGCAATGGCAAGCAAGTGAAGAGTGGCGTTTGTAGAACCACCGAGAGCCATCGTTACAGTGATGGCGTCTTCAAAGGCTTCACGAGTCAAGATATCTGACGGTTTGAGACCAAGTTCCAACATCTTAACAACAGCACGTCCTGCTGCTTCGATGTCTTCTTTCTTGTCAGCTGATTCAGCTGGGTGAGATGAAGAGCCTGGCAAACTCATACCTAGAACTTCGATAGCTGTCGCCATGGTATTAGCAGTATACATACCACCACAACCACCAGGTCCAGGACAGGCATTACATTCGAGACGCTTCACGTCCTCAGCCGTCATGTCACCGTGGTTCCATTTTCCGATACCCTCAAAAACAGAAACCAAGTCAATGTCTTTGCCATCAAGATTTCCCGGTGCAATGGTTCCACCATAGGCGAAAATAGCTGGGATGTCCATATTGGCAATGGCAATCATAGAACCAGGCATGTTCTTGTCACAACCACCGATAGCGACGAAGGCATCCACATTGTGACCACCCATAGCCGCCTCGATTGAGTCTGCAATGATATCACGAGATGTCAAAGAGAAACGCATACCAGGCGTTCCCATGGCAATCCCATCCGCTACAGTAATAGTTCCAAACTGCACAGGCCAAGCACCTGCAGATTTGACACCTTCTTTAGCCAATTTCCCAAAATCATGCAAGTGAATGTTACATGGTGTATTTTCCGCCCAAGTCGAAATCACTCCCACAATCGGTGCTTCAAAGTCCTTATCTGTCATACCAGTCGCACGAAGCATGGCACGGTTTGGTGATTTTACCATACTATCATAAATGCTACTGCGGTGACGTGTATCTAATTCAGTCATTTGTTCCCTCCCATTTCAGTTCTTACTATTATAACACATTTTAAAAGCAATGAACAGAAGAAAATTCTTGAATTTTCAGAAAATTTAGATTAATTTGGTTGATGTCCTTCTTATTTTTTCATCTTTTTTTGTCAAGTAACTTTACTTTACAAAAAAAATGTGTTATCCTAGTATGGTTGATGAAAATCAGTAGATTGAATCGAATTTAAATACCTAAAGGAGAAATCAAAATGGCAGTACCTGCACGTCGCACTTCAAAAGCGAAGAAAAACAAACGTCGTACACACTACAAAGTAACAGCTCCATCTGTAAACTTTGACGAAACTACTGGAGATTACTCACGTTCTCACCGTGTATCACTTAAAGGATACTACAAAGGACGTAAAATCGCTAAAGCTGCATCAGCTGAATAATAGAAGGGAGATACCATGCGCGTAAATATTACACTTGAACACAAAGAATCTGGTGAACGCTTGTACCTTACTTCTAAAAACAAACGTAACACTCCAGACCGTCTTCAATTGAAGAAATACTCACCAAAACTTCGCAAACACGTTGTGTTTACAGAAGTTAAGTAAGCATTCAATACGAATCAATACAGAGGAAAAACGCTGTTCCAAGCGTTTTTTTCTTTTTGTCAATTTCACTATATTGCAAGGGAAATCATTCGAATGACTACATTTTTGATAATATTTGTTAAGCCATCAAAAGTAATTAACATTTCATAGCGAGTAATCCTATTTAAACTTGTCTCACTATCTATTTTTCTTATCTCTGTGTTATAATAAAATAGATTTTAAATCCATCTATTTTATTATTGAAAATTCTACATTTTTCAATTGAATTTTGATTACAAATATTCGCGTGATTTTCGCGTGAATATTTTAAAATATATCTTAGAAATACGATGAAATCAAAGATTTTAATTATCTATCAAATTTACTTTTTCGCGTGACAATCATTTAAAAAAATAAATTTAAGCAACATTATATTTTAGAAAGGAAAAATATGGACTTAAAATTTGAAGGGGTTGATTTAGAATACAAAAAAGCTAAAAACGATCTTCCAGAGTCTTTCTGGGAAACCTACTCAGCATTTGCAAATACAAATGGCGGGAAAATAATTCTCGGGATAGACGAAAAAAATATTGACCCCTACCAAGGAGTCAATAATCCTCAAAAAATACGAGACAATTTATTCGCTTTAGTCGCAAACAAACAAAAAGTTAGCTGTAGCTTACTTACCGATAATGATATTGAATACATTGACATTCCAGGCAAAAATAAACAACTCATGGTAATCACTGTAAGAGAAGCGAATCCTCACCAAAAACCCGTCCATCTAAAAAATGATTATCGTGAGTCATATAAAAGATTAGGTGAAGGCGATGTTCGACTTGATAAAGAAGAACTTAAATATCTGATGACTAGTTCTCATGATGATATTGATAGTGAGTTACTTAATAATTTTGACGAAAATGATTTAAATTTAGATACAATAGAACATTACAAGCAATTATTAATTGAACTTACTGGTAATATAAAATATAATAGCATTTCGTTGAGAAATTTTCTAATCGAAATTGGTGTATTTAAAAAAGACAGGATTGATAATACATATAAATTAACCGCAGGAGGACTAATATTTTTGGAAAGTACAATTCTATCATTTCTCGTTATCCCAAATTTCAATTAGACTATTTTGAAAAAGATACCTCCCTCTCAACTAGGTGGAACGATAGAATTTCAACAGGGGATATGATGTACCCTGATTTAAACATGTTTGATTTTTTCAATTTAGCATATAAAAAATTAACTACTACAACAAATGATAGATTTGAGTTTAATAACGAATCTGCCCACCGTTTACCATTCAAGAAAGACCTATCTGAATCTATACGTGAAGCTTTAGTAAACTGCTTAATGCATGCTTACTATGACTTTGATTCTCCTATAGTTATTACAGCTTATCAAGACTTCTATGAATTTAAAAATCCAGGTAAGATGAAAATTTCTATTTCCGAATTTATACATGGCGGAACTTCCAAAACGCGAAATAGTACAATCTCTTCATTATTCCGTAGAATTGGGATGTCCGAAAAAGCTGGATCAGGTGGACCAAAAATTTTTGATATTTCCGAAAAATATAAACTAAAAATCCCTGAGGTAAGCACTACCTTTGATAGTACTGTTGTTACAATCTGGAAAGTAGACTTATTGTCTTCTTATGCGGATACATCAGATAATGAAAAGATAATACTTGAATATATCATTAAAAATGGTAGCATTACTAAAAATGATGCCCTCGAAAATTCTCTCATGACTGAGTATAAATTTAGAGAAAATTTGAAATCTCTACAAAATAAAAAGTATATTGAGATAGAAGGTAAGGGACGATCTACAAGATATGTTCTCCCTAAAAGCTCAACTGAACAATACCACATCATTAAACAACAAATCAAAAATCTTGGAGATTTCATGACTAAATATTAAATATTAAATATTTTATTTTCATTCCTAAAAATTTTTGAAATAATATGGTCTTTTCCCAAATTTGAGGAAACCAAAACGCAGGCTCAGACCGTCCTGCGTTTTTTCATTCTTAGCCTACTCTCTAAATCTCATTCAACTTTTCGAGATAGGCGGTTAATTCTGCTTGGGCTTCTGGTGTTGTGCCTACTAGTTGGCTGCGCATTTTTGCGAGTCTGGCTTCTACTTGACCAATCTCTTTATCAATCTCTGCGAGCTGGTCGGCGAGGTCGGCGAGGGGTACAACAGGTTCTTCCTCAAAGGTATCGACATAGCGTGGAATGTTAAGGTTGTAGTCATTTTCGACAATCTCTTCAAAGCTGGCTAGATGGGCGAACTTCTCGACATTTTCGCGTTTTTGATAGGTCTCCAAAATCTTGGCAATATGGTCTTCGGTCATATTGTTTTGATTTTTCCCTTTTTCAAACTCTTTTGAGGCATCAATAAAGAAGACATCCTTATTGGTGCGATTCTTTTTAAGGATAATAATGGTTGTCGGGATAGAGGTATTATAGAAGATATTTGCCGGCAAGCCGATAACTGTATCAATAGCGCCTTCTTCTAGCAGGTGCTGGCGAATCTTTTGCTCGGCTGCTCCTCGAAAGAGGACTCCGTGAGGAAGAACGATGGCCATGACACCATTATGCTTGAGGTGGTAAAAACCGTGAAGAAGGAAGGCAAAATCTGCTTTGGACTTAGGTGCAAGAACTCCATAACTTGAAAAGCGAGGATCTTGCAGGAAGCCACTATCTGCTGACCACTTCAGTGAATAGGGTGGATTCATCAAAACCCCATCAAAGTCTGTCGGCTCCGTAGTTGGCCAATCTTCGTCTAGGGTATCGTGGTTGCTGAGGTGATAGTTCTCAATGGCAACTCCATGAAGCATCATATTCATACGAGCAAGGTTGAAGGTCGAAGTAATCAACTCCTGACCGTAGTAAGAAATCGTCGAAGCTTCCTTACTATAGCGCTTGGCATTGAGCAAGAGAGAACCAGAACCCATGGTCGGGTCGTAAACCGACATGCCCTTTTGATGCTCGCGCCCTGCAAAGACAATCTGAGTCATGAGGTGAGAAACTGCTTGAGGTGTATAGAACTCTCCAGCCTTTTTCCCAGAATCACTGGCAAACTGGCCAATCAAGTACTCATAAGCATCACCCAAGATATCACCAGCATGACCAGATACATTGAGGTCGTTGAGCTGTTTCATAACCTCAGAGATGGTCTTGTTTTGCTTTTGTGGGGTATTACCTAGCTTTTTAGCGTAGAGGTCGATATCTTCGAAAAGATTTTCAAATTTTTCATTGGCCTGCTCGATATCACGGAAACTTTGGGCTAGGGACTCTAGCTGGAAGGTTCCTTCATGGATAGACTGAACCAGCTTGGTAAAGGTCAGAGAAGGCTCAATCACATAGCCCAGATCGTCATTTAAGACCTCGATGAGGTCTTCACTGACATCTGTATCCGCAAAGTTTTCCTCATAGAGAAGCTGTGCTTGCTGGAAGGACTCAAAGGTCTCGTCCAAGTTATCACAGACGGCTTGGAGGATGTTGTCGGATAGGTATTTGTAGAAAATCAAGCCCAAGAGGTAGGACTTGTATTCATTGGCTTCCATCTGGCCACGCAGGATATCTGCCGCATTCCAGAGGGATTGGTAGAGTTCTCTTGATAAATCTGTTTGTGACATAGGGTCTCCTATCAATTTCTACTTTCATTCGTTTAGTGTAGCTTTTTACGGTCTTGGTATCTTATGAATTGAACACGACCTAAAAGCTAGGTAAAAAAGATAAACTGTCTGGTCTTCATCGAAGACTGCGCCAGTTTCCTATTTTTACTGGGCTTTTTGAGGTCTTTGTATCTTAGATAAACATTTTTCTGAGTAGGGTTTGTTTGCTTTCTTTGAGCTGGTTGACTTTTTCCTCTTGCTTGGCAATGGCCTTATCTAGGTCTTGGAAGAAAGAACCGATGGCTTCTTGTTCAGAGAGAGAAGGTAACATAATATTTACTTTTTTTAAAACTTCCCTTGTTAATTGAGGCTGTGCTCCACCTGTAACAAAAGGTTTAAAATTAAACGATAGACAAAAAGCATACAAAAATTGCTTAATAATATTAGCTTGTTTCTCAACATTAACAACCATTGAATTACCTGTAATCCAAACAGGTCCTTCAACAAAGCTTGGTGTTCCTGTTCCCTCTCCCCTCGCAGAGATGGTAACTTGATCTTCTTTATGATTGTAGTCCTTATAATATCCAATATAACCATTCGCGCCAAATACTGGAAAGCCCTCTGTTAGTAACTCTTCACTAGATATTGTTTTTGGTTGATATAATTCCGATATATCTCCTAATAAAGCACTAGTCCACTCATCTTCAAATCCTGCGAAGCGAAGGACTGGTTTGGTTTGCCCTTTGGCTGGGAAGAGGAGCTTGAGGTAGGTTTTCTTCTGCTCCTTAAGCACCTCTAACTTACGCTGTTGAAGGCTAATAAGCTGGTCAATATCTTGGAAGAAATAACCAATGGCAGTTTGCTCGGGGAGGGAGGGGAAAAAGATGTTATACCTTCCTAGTTGTGGCGCAGTTAACTGGGGAACCCCTGTTGACTCAATTACAATTTTTTGAGTATTTATAGCATTCTCTAAAAAAATAACATCATGTTCTGATTTTAATGATAATAAACGTACAACAGGAGTAAAATTTACATTACGAGCTTTTGCCACTCCAACATCACCTCGACCTGTTACTGTAACTGCAGGAGCTTCTATTCTATAGCTATCATTATAATATCCAACAATTCCATCACTTGTGAGAGCATTTGCAATCACTGGATACTTACCGTTATTCAATAATTTAGATTTTTCAATATCTCCACCAGCTGATATCTCTGTACATTCTCCTAACTTTCTCTGCTCCCAAGGTTCGGTATAACCCACAAAGCGATAACTTGGTTTTTTTGTCATATTACTCCCTTTCTTTAATCAAATTCATAGAATCTACATTTACTTTTAATTCTAGTTGTGCATTCCCTGGATGGATGAAATGAAACTCTTTCTCACATTCTGGCAAAATAGGTCTTGTAAAAATTGAATTTTGAATTTCTATTTCCTCTAAATTTGGGAAACCCGATAAGTCAATAGATTTTTTCTCAGTAGTCAGTCTACTATCCCAAATACGAATAGCACTGCATCTACTTCCTTTCAGATTATCGAATAAGTCATCTGTAGAAATCGAGCAATTTTTTATCCTCAATTCCGAGCAATTGCTTAATAAAACTTTAAAAGAATCTGACAAAATCAAAGTAGAAAATCCTGCATTCTCTCTCACACTTTCAAACTCAATTGGTATTTCTTTACTCTTATCATTTTCCTCAAATTCGATAAACTTCAATATCCACTCTAATCCTTCACAGTCTTCGTCACTTTTGAGTTGAATCGATCGAATATCTGAACATTCCAAGGAAGAAACTGTTATCCAAATCTTTTCAAATTCCTTATTTTTAGGAATATTCAGATTAAAAAGCTTTTGAAAAAGAAGTAATTCTTCTTCACCTTTTTCTTCTTCTGAAAGCTTTTCTCCAGACAGATTGAATTCCAAAACTTGTTCCTTATCTACTAATACATCCACAAAAGGAATCAATTGAACTTTTTCGACTACATCACGATTAAAATTTTGGAGAAGAGTTTGCATCTTTTCGCTATAATCCCGTTTATAGTAAAATAGATAAATCTTTCTTGCTTTTTCTATCAATTTACTCAAAAAGTTCAAATCCGTTCCAGCCACCGAATGCCCTAAGATATAAAGGTCAATTTCACCATCTGACTCGATGTCTTTTGTCATTTCATCTCGTTCTTTTAATAATAGATGATCCTTTTTAATTCTCACTAACTTATCATTATCCGTCGAGTTAGGTAAAACTATCTCAGAAACTCTATCGTGCTCTAGAAAACCTCCACCGAAAATAATATTGCGATTCTCTAGACTACCATGAACTTGAAAAACTTTACCTGCTAAATCCTTCAGTTCAATATCTGATAACGTATTTGTGTAATTAAAATTGAAAACCTTAGCATCTCTAAAAATCGAACGGTACACAGGATTTACTTCGCCTACTATTCGTTGTTTCCATTGACGATATTCTCGACTAAGATAGGTATAAAATTGAAGTTCTAACCTTTCCAATGCTTGATTATATGTATCAATCGTTTTACAAGCTAGTTTTTTGTCCTCAATTGAATTAGCATTAAAGATAAGATTCTCAAATAGTCCTTCGAAATCAGACCAATTATCGTTAATATCTTTTTGGAATAGTGGATTAAACTTATAAAAATCTGACAGTTCTTTCAATTTATAATTCTCACCTATATCATCCAAAAAAGACTGATAGGAAGACTTTAGTCCAATATTCATATCGAATCCATTTCCCACAACTATATATTTGTCAATCACTATATCCCCTCCTTTCTATTACTCCATTTTCTTATTTCTACACTTTAGATTGTCTCTTTTTGATTTCTATTATTCAATTTTACCTATTTTTGCACTTTAGGATGTCCATCTCTTATTTATATTGTTCAATTTTGGCTATTTTTGCACTTTAGAACAACAACTGCGCTATCCTATTCTTCAATTTTGTCTATTTTGAAACAATAGATAGGCTTAATTTGTGATATAATGTTAAAAAACGTTGAAATGCGAGGATGACTACATATGAACTATAGAGAACTTAGAAAAATCTACTACAGTCATCGTGACCAATATGAGGAAGAGTATCAATTACGCTTACAGGGATACAGCTCCATTAGGACATCTCTTTATCCTCATTTAATGCAACGCGATACTGTCAAAACCAGCCAATACCCTCTATTTGTTACCCTGCATCTTGGGATTTCCCAACTGATGGAAACTATCTCACAGCAGTCTCAACGAATTAGCGAAATAGCTGGTACCCTCCCTAAGATTGCCCACGATCAGTTTTATAAAGAACAACTCTACCAATCGATTATTTCCACAAATGAAATCGAAGGTATCCATACAACTCGTAAAGAGTTGGTCGATGTGGAGAAACTCCTAGAGGAAGACCCCTATAAGACCGAACAAATCAAACATCTCTCCACCTTGCGAATGTACCAACAAATCCTTAAGGATGAATTTCTCCAAATCCAATCACTTGAAGATATCAAAGGGATTTATGACCAATTAACACAAGGAGAAATCTCGCCAGAGGATGAACTCGATGGAGAGTTTTTTAGGCAGAAATCGGTCTTTATCCAAGACGATAAGACTGGCAAAGTCATCTATATCCCACCTCAAAAGGAGGAACAGATTCAGATCATGCTGACAGAGTGGATTCGTTTTATCAACGACCATTCTATCCCAAACCTTGTCAAGGCTTGTGCTGGACACTATTTTTTTGAAAATATTCATCCCTTCTATGACGGTAACGGTCGGACAGGACGCTATATCCTTGCCAAGTACTTGTCTAGAAAACTCGATAAATTCTCAGGTCTGGTTTTGTCCCAACAAATCAATCACCATAAGCAAGACTATTATAAGGCTTTTAGGAATACTGGTGATCATCTCAACCGTGCCGATGCTACCTTCTTCGTTGAAACCTTGTTGACTTTTATCAAGGAAGGACAGGAAAATATTATCCAAACCCTCCTTGAAAAACAAGATCAACTGCATCGCTATAAAGTTAAGATAGAACAAACAGAAGGGCTGGAAGAAGTCGAGAAATACATCTTGTTTCTCCTCGCTCAGTCCAAGCTCTTTGTCGATGATAAGAGAGATGGTATAGAAGATAGAAGCATCATCCAACTGGCCAATCAGTCCAACCATCATTACTCTAAGAAAAAGGTCAAGGATGCTTTCTTGCATCTTGAAGATAGGGGAATTTTGACCCTAATTAGTCGAAAACCTTCCCAACATTATCTTTCTGACCACTTTTAAACCTATCTCCCCCTTAGCGGTAAGATATCCTCTGAAATCATGCGCATATAGTCCTCTTTGAGGGCTTTTTTGTATTTGAGTTTTGGTAGTGCCTTGTCTCCGTGGGCTTCCTTATAGGCCAGATAGTCCTGAGACTCGGTGATGGCTTTTTCGCCATTTTGCTTGTCGCGTCCGATGCGGTAGTTGTCCACTACGAACTGGAGTTCATCCTCTCCTATCTGCCAATAATCTGCCGTTTCACGAATCTTTTTCTGGGTTGTTAACTCAATCATCTCATCCAACTTATGGATGATAGACTGATCCTGATAGCTCTTGGCATCTGCTTGGACATTCTGCCAGAGTTTGGAGATGAGGCTGGATAACTTGGGATTGGATTTGTTCAAATCTTCGATATAGTTATCTACCAGGCTCTTTTCCTTTTTACCAATGAGGTTTTCCCGATTTTCAATCAGGGCTTGGATGAGAGAGAGGATATAGTGATAGTTTATCTCGTCGGTGCGGATGGATTCGAGTTCATACTCGATATCCAGCAGCACACCTTCATCTTCTTGGTCTTCTTTTCTGCGTCTGCGGAGCTCTTCGATGACATTTTGATATTGGCCGGCAAAGTTCTCGATGTCTTCTATGCTGAGGCCAATCTCTCTGAGGATGACTTTCTCATCATAGTCCGAATAGATTTGTATAGAGGATAGGAGCTTGTCAAATTCTTGGAAGGCCTTGGCAAAGCGTTTTAATTCTGCATCTGTCGCTGTATCCAAATCTGGCACCTGCTCTGGACTTGGAGCGATGGCTAGTAGTTGATGAACTTTCTCAAGAAACTTGGCCTTCTCCTCCTGCCATTCTGGGGCTAAGACACTGGTTTCGCCACCATTTGAGTAGAGGCTCAGAGCTTCATCCACTTTTTCTTTAAAGCGATCAGGCGTTTGGAAAGTAACAATTTGACCGAATTTCTTGCCTTCATCAAAGAGGCGATTGGTTCGTGAAAAGGCCTGAATGATATGCTGGGGTTTCATAGGCTGGCGATCCATGAACAGGGTCGATAGGCAAGGGGCATCAAAGCCTGTCAACAAGCGGTCCACAACGATAACCAGGTCCAATTGCTCTTCACGGAAGGCAAAGCGTTCTTTCTTACGGGCCAGACGGTCGTTGAGGTCACTATTGTAGGAAGCAATGGTTGCTAGGCTAAAGTGGGTACCAAACATGGCATTGTAGTCCTCTAGACTTTCCTCCATGTAGGCTTGGTTGACATAGGAGTCTGCTTCATTCTCTGTCACAGAGTAAGTAATAGCAACCTTAGGAAAGTCTGGTAAGACCTTTTTAACATTTTCCGAGATGCTTAGAGACTTCTCTCCATTTTTGACTTGCTTAATCAGGTTATAATAGGCCTGCGCACGGGCAATGCTTTTAACAGTCAAAATGGCTTCATAGGTTTTTCCTACCCCATTTTGGAAGCCGAGTTTGCGTCTTGAGCGATTGAGAATGGCATCTAAAACGGCAAGCATGTGGCCTTCGTCATCATAACGCTCCTCGTCAATCTCATCTTCTGCCCAACCAGGCATGGTTGTCTGATACTCTACATTAAAGCCAAGCACCGCCTTGTCATGAATGGCTTCTTTGACGGTATATTGGTGGAGACAGTCACCGTACTGCTCTTCGGTCGTCTGAGCAAGGTCTCCTTTTTGTTCACGCTTATTTTCTGTAAAGATAGGAGTCCCTGTAAACCCATACCAGAGAGAATTTGTAAAGAAGTGCTCTAGGTGGCGCTGACGTTCAGGAGTCACTGCGCGATGGCATTCATCGACGACAAAGGCTAGTTTGAGTTGCTTGATACGATTGTAAACCTTTTGGTGACGTCCTTCATCAAACTGCCGAATCATAGCATTAATTTTCTGGATAGTCGTCACAACGACACGGCGGTCATCAGAAGCCAGATTTTTAACTAATTCCTGTGTATCATCCGTCTCGTCAATATCAATCATATCGTTCTCTGCGTAGGACTGAAACGAACTGGTCGTCTGCTGGTCGAGGTCTGTCCTATCAATCACAAAGATTGTCTTTTCGATAGATGGAATCTGGAGCAGATTGCGCGAAACCTTATAGGAGGTCAGGGTCTTTCCTGAACCGGTCGTATGCCAAATATAGCCCGACTGGCGCTTGCGACTGGCTTCACGGATAGCCTCAATGGCATGAACCTGATAGGGGCGCAATAAAATCAAGGCCTTCTTGTCGTCATCGATGACAGAATACTGCATGACCATCTCGTGGGCTCTCGGTATGGATAAGACAGACTCTGCAAAGTCAAATAGTTGAGGTTGAGGTCTATTTTCACTATCCACCCACTTGGTCAAGAAGCGCTCATTTAGCTTGTTGGCTTTGGCAGCTGCGATGTAGCGAGTGTCTGTAACGTTTGAGACGACAAACATCTGAAGACTTGAAAAAATGCCTCTGAACTGTCCTTCTTGGTCATATTTCTTAATCTGACGGAAGGCATCCATGTAAGGATGAGAACGGCTTTTTAGTTCGATTTGGATCATAGGCAGACCATTGATTAACAAAGTCACATCCCCACGACGCTGGCGAATCCCTTCTCCTCCTGTGATGACTTGGTTGACAACCTCATAGCTGGATTTGCCACCAGCGACATTGTTTCGCCACAAGACTTCCAAGCGAATGGTGCCTAGACTGGCATCTTCACGTTGAACCTGTACCTTGGCAATGCCATTTTCACCCGCTATCCACTTGGCTGCTTCATAGAAGTTGACGAAATTGAGCTGGTTTTTGATTTGATTTTTCTCTGAATTTGTAAGGGGATGGTCTTGCAAAATGCGGACATTATTGGCTTCCAGCTTGGCAAAAAAGTTTCCCCATAGGAGGTCTTCTGTATTTAACTCAGGTCGATACACCCATTGACTTTCTCCTTTTGTCAGCTGGTTGATCAAGTCTCGCTCGATAGCCAATTCCTGTTTGGTTTTGGCTTTGCCTGCTACAGGGATAGCTGTCTCGTCTTTAGGAGAGAGTCTCTGGCTGATATGGAAATCCTGCAAGGCTGCTTGATTGAGATGTTGCAATTTTTTGAGAAGATCTTGCTCCGTCCCTTTTATGGCTTGATAGCCTGCTGTCAATTCTTTATCTGCATCTAGGTAGTGATGCTGGTTCTTCTTTATTTGGATATAACCCTGCACCAAATCTTCTAAACGTCTCAGCTGAATCGCAAGCTGATTCTGTAGTTCCTGAGAATTGCTTCCAGATGCTTCTTTCTGGTTGATAGCCTCTAGGTATTCTACAATAGCAGTATAACTAGCCTGCAACTCAGGTGCTGAAACGATGAGTTCTTGTTCTAATTCTTTTGATAACGTGTAAGCCATGTTCATACCCCATTTCTACAACGCAAAAAGCCTACCAAAAAGATTGGCAGGTTTTGAAAATGGGTATGAAAACGCGAGTTTATATATATGCAAGCTAGTTATTTGCTTAAATCTGAAAACCATAGGGACTCTTCCTTTTCATTCATCCAAGTCGTTGATAAGATCGAAAAACAACGCCTTTACTTCCTTCTATTGTATCATAAAAGACTAGTAGTGAAAAGGTTTTCTAGGGTATTCTCTCTAAATCTAGCAATAATTCCCTGACCTTCAAACTTCTACTAAAACAAGCAAAATCCCCTGCAAATCTACATTACAGGGGACTTGTGTATTATTCTTGTACTTCTTTCTGGGCGGCCTTGCCTTGGTCTAGAAGGGCTTGGACGATTTTTTCATCGCGGAGTTTGACAGAATCGTTGATCATTTCTGCGGACTTGACAATGGTTGTTTCTAGTTGGGCACGTTTCTGACGGCCCAATTCGATAGCTGCGACGATACCTTGGTTTTGAGCGACCAGACTTTCAGCCAGTTTTGTAACAGACTCAACAGCGACTGTAGGGCTTTGGGCAATTCTCTCCATCTGCGGAATCACTTCCTTGCTGGTTTCAGCTAGCATCTGTAATGCAGCATTATTGGCATTGACAATGGCATCTGCCACGACACCTGATTTCATTGATTGTTGCAAAATACCAAGCTGGGCAATGGAAAGCTTCATTGTCGGGATGGTATTGCGACGAAGCATGCCCAATTTTTGGCGCATATCTGAGGAAACCTTCACAAGATTGCGCATCTGAGGTGTTGTTGCCCAGGCCACATAGAGACGGCTGACATACTCGGTGTGCTGTTGTTCGAGGGTATTGACCACTTCAGCCATGCGAGCCAATTCTTGTGATTTAATCTGGTATTCTACCGTACTTGTATTGAGTTGGTCAACTTGAACTTTCAGTTCTGCAGCGCGATTGCCAGCTTCTGTTTGGCTAGCTTCGATAAAGGAAATCACTCCCACTAGATTTTCAATGGATTTGGTATTGTCCTCAATCAACATCTCAGCAGAGACGATATTTCGAGCTAGCACATCTTCTTGCTTGACTACTGCGGCAGCCATGCCATCTAGCTTTTGCTCCACTGTTTTTGAGTCAAAGTAAAATTCCTGTAGGGTATTCTTGCTCTTGTTAAACAATCGTTGCAAAAAGTTTGGCTTCTCTTCTAGCTCAGCAATTTCAGCGTTCTTGTATTTAACTACAAAGCCTTGCAACTCACGGTTGGTGTTCTTTAGTAGATCATCCACTTGGGGAATCTGCAATTTCTTTTGTTCTGACAAGATACGATTGACTGTATTGTTCACACCTTCTACAGCAGATTGTCCAAAATCCAAAAGAGCATTTTGATTGGTGACAAACTGGTCTACTAACTGGGGCACGTGCGCCTTGATTCCCTCTTGCTGCTCAGGGCTCAACTTTTCAAGGAAGGTCAAGGTCTTGTCTGAGCCAGTATTTGTCTCGATGATTTGGGTTGTTTTATCCACCTTAGCTACCGTATTATTGGCAATCTGGTCAATATCAAAATTAAATTCTGTCATGATTACTCCTTTATTTCTAACCTATTCTTTACGATCTTTTTCTAGGATACGCAGACTGATATCAAAATCACGCATGTCTGTTTCATTGAGTTCTCTCAAGACTTGATCTAGCTCAAGGTCAAATTGTTCGATAGCTGCTTTGGCTTGTTGCAAGCGTTCTTCTGCTCGATTATAGTTTTTAGGATTGGCCTTAATCTTTAAATAGCCTTCTAGAATCGTTTGGAATTTCTCCATCTTCAAACTATGAATGGCCGTCAATTCTTCCTTATCCCCCTCGGCAGAGGTAGCAATCTTGTCTAAAATAGCCTGATGATCAATGGCAATATTGGCCAAGGTCTGAGACAATTCTGGAGCTAGTTCCTCTGGCTCCGCATTCTCAAGATCTACCTGACTTTCTCTATCCAAACGTTCTAGCTGAACATCGATGTTTGCCCGTACTGTACGAACCTTTTTGCCAATACGGTTGTAGACATCAGCGTCGATATAGGACTTGAGACGATCCGCCTCCTGATGGATTTCCCGCAGTTCGATTAATACTTGATTGGCCAGACTCTTATAGGACTCTGAGCCTTTTTCTACTAAAGTTCCCTCTAATTGCTGAATATCTTTGTCCGCCTGACGAATCCGAGCTTTTAAAAGCTCAATCCGATCATCTAGAGAACGATCCTGCAAAAGAGGATAGCGCCAACGTTTATAGAGACGATAACCACCATAGCCTAGCAGGACACAAGCCGCAAGTGGAAGAGCATATTGAACCAAAAGGCCCAGTAAGAACAAGAAGCCCCAAAAATAGAGACAGCCTTTCCAAAAACCATTACCCGATTTCATAAACATTCCTTATTTTCAATTTATAAGTCTATTTTAGCACAAAAGACAAAAATGAGGGCGGAAATCCCCTAGAAAAGAGTTGATTTCTTTGCTGTAGAATGGAGGCTAGAAGCGTGTGTGCTAATTTCAGTGGAGCGGACTCAAACCACAAACACACTCTGAGGAAATATCAAAATAAAACCTTGAAAAATCGAAGGGGGTGTGTTAGAATGAAAGCATAAAGGGAAAATAATGCTTCTAGCATATGTAACTAAAAAAGCCCCACCGTGCCACCGATGGGGTTTTTTGCTACCCTCTAAAAGGGTTAAATGCTACTTGCTACGTCTCTTTATCCATAGCTTGAAAAGCTCAGATAGTACGTTAACAAGTAACGGAGCTAGAAAAAGGGAAAATAATTCTAGCATATATAACACCTCCCTTCATTAAAGTGAGGGGGCCAAAATATTATATCATACCAGATTTATATCATCAACATCGCGTCATTATTGGCATAGATAGACTCAGATACACCAATAACCTTACTAGCAAATCTCTAAACAAACCCAGAGATCAACATTTTAAGGCAAAGCAAAAAGCCCCTAGATTCATAGCTAAGGGCTGATTGACTT
>NZ_AJJL01000032.1 GCF_000257905.1 Streptococcus mitis SK579 | reverse complement strand
CGCTAAATAGCAAACTCAAGATATTTTGAATCCAGAAGAAATTTCCTACCTGAGAAGAAAATTGCCAATAATTTTGGACTATAAGCGTTAGCTGAGAAAGGCCAAATACGAAAAATAGGTAAGACAAGACTGCACTTATTTTGAAGACAAGCTGATACTTTTTCATGTGATCCCTCCTTTGTAAACTCGGAACATCTCTAATATAAGCATATTCCCCCAAATCCTTACTCCCAATCCTAAATGGTACTTGAGATTTCCTGAATGGTTAAATAGTGATAAAGAAAACATGGATATCTATGCTATCATTTCAAAAAATCACTGCCTTCCCCAGATAAGTCTGAGGAAAACAGTGATTCAATTTTTAGGAATTAGGAATGAATACACGAAATCAATTGATCTTATGATTTTTTATTTTTCAAAAATTCGTCGTATTGTTTTTGCATTTCGTTCAATACTTTTTCGTAGGCACCTTCAGATTTCAATTTTTCCATCAATTCTGGAATAGCTTTATCTGGGTCTACAGTACCAGTGTTGATAGCTGTATCGAATTGTTGCATTGTGTTAGAGATAGCTGAGATTTCAGATTTCACATTGTCAGTGTTAAAGATGAATCCAAGCGCTGGAGATTCTTTAGCTTCAGCCAATTGTTTCTTAGAATCTTCGATTTGTTGATCTGTAACGTTTTCGTTGATGTACAGGATCCAGTTGTTACCAGTGTTCCATCCACCCATGTGAGTGTTTCCTTTGTAGCCATCAAGGACGCGTACACGATTTTCTTTACCTGCAATTTTTTCCCAGTTCTTGCCTTCTGGACCGTAAACAAGACCGTTCAAGAGTTCTGTGTTAGTGTTCAAGAGGTTCAACACTTCCATTGATTTTTCTTTGTTCTTAGAGTTGTTTGAGATAACAAAGTTAGCAACTTGTGTTGTTTGGTTTTTCTTGATGAAGTTAGTAATTGGTTTGATTTGGATATCTTTGTTAGCAACACGTGAAAGCAAGCTGTTACCGTAGTCAGCTGGTCCTACTGTTTCTTCACGAACGAACCAAGTATCTTGTTGAAGGTCAAATGAAGTGTCGCTTGTTGCTACGTCTTTTGGAATGTAGCCAGCTTCATAGAATTTGTGGAGAGTCTTCAAGTGTTCTTTGAAACGAGGCACTTCATAACGGTTTACAATCTTAGTAGTATCTCCTTCAAGGTCGATAACGAATGGAAGTCCATTTGGAACTGGGTAGTCAAAGTTATCAGATGGGATGAAGTTCTTCGTAACCGCAAATGGCACTACATCTGGAGCTTTTTCTTTGATTTGTTTCAAGACTGGTTCAAGTGTTTCGTATGAAGTGACACCTGAAATATCGATACCGTATTTAGCAAGAAGAGTTCCGTTGAAGGCGAAGTTTTGAGATGATGCAACGTTGGCTGCAACTGGAACTGCGTAAATTTTACCGTTAATGCTGTTACCTTTGATGTAAGCTGGGTCAAGTGCTTTGTAAAGCTCTGCCCCTTCTTTCTTGTACAAGTCAGTCAAGTCAGCATAGGCACCTTTTTGAGCATTTACAACATAGTTAGAGGCAAAGGCGATATCGTAGTTTTCACCAGATGATGTGATAACTGACATTTTCTTATCATAGTCACCCCATCCAAGATATTGGATATCCAATTTAGCACCAACTTTTTCTCCAATGATTTTGTTAGCATTTTCTAGCAATTCATCCAAGTTATCTGGTTTGTCACCGATTTGGTACATTTTGATAACAGGTTTTTCACCTGAAGCTGAATCAGCAGCTTTCTTGTTGTTACCTGAAAGGTTTCCACAAGCAGCGAGACCAGCAGCCAAAGCGACTACACTAGCAGATGCAAAAGCATATTTTTTCCAGTTTTTCATGATAAAAACTCCTTTTTTTATTTTTAAACTTATAAACAATGTAATGATTTTATACTCAATGAAAATCAAAGAGCAAACTAGGAAACTAACCGCAGGTTGCTCAAAACACTGTTTTGAGGTTGCAGATAGAACTGACGAAGTCAGTAACATCTATACGGCAAGGCGACGTTGACGCGGTTTGAATTTGATTTTCGAAGAGTATTAACTTCACACAAGGGAAGTTGGGAACTGAGAAATGTATTTCTCAACAAGCACTATTCTTTCACACCACCGATAGTCAAACCTTTTACAAAGTAGCGTTGGAAGAATGGATACAAAATCGCGATTGGAAGGGTTGCGACCACAACCATGGCCATACGGCCTGTTTCTTTCGGTAGAGCAACTCCCAGTTGACCAGATAGGCCGACTGCTTTGGCGATGTAATCCATATTTTGTTGGATTTGCATAAGCAAATACTGCAATGGGTACAAGTTGTCACTCTTGATATAAAGAAGGGCGTTGAACCAGTCATTCCAGAAACCAAGAGCTGTCAAGAGCGTGATGGTTGCGATACCTGGTAGTGACAATGGTAAACAGATTTGGAAGAAGATCCGGGCCTCACTAGCACCATCGATACGAGCGGATTCTAGGATAGCTTCTGGAATGGTCTTCTTGAAGAAGGAACGCATCAAGATGATGTTAAATGGTGAGAGAAGCATTGGAACAATCAAGGCCCAAACTGTGTCACCAAGTTGAAGCAAACGAGTGACCACGATATAGCCTGGTACCAAACCAGCATTGAACAACATACTAAGCAAGGCAAAGATTGTAAAGAATCTGCGGTACTTAAAGGTTGTCCGTGAAATAGCGTAGGCATAGGTTGTTGTGATAAAAACGTTTGTGATAGTCCCCACCACTGTTACAAAGACTGATATGAAGAGGGCTTGGAGGATTTTATCCTTAAACTGTGCCAAAAATTCAAAACCGTCTAATCCAAATTGGGATGGGAAGAAGCTATATCCATTTTGGAGGATACTCTTTTCATCTGTCACCGAAATAACGATAACGAATACGAATGGTAGGATACAAGAGAGGGCGATCAAACCAGAAATGGTACTGAAGAAGATATCTGCTTTCTTACTGAAGGAGTGAATGCCGACATTATCAATTTTTTCTTTTTTAATTTTCTTTTCTGCCATATTCTCCTCCTTTCTAGAACAAGGCTGAGTTTGGATCAACTCGTCTTGCAAGTAAGTTTGATAGAATAACCAAAAGCAAACCGACTACTGATTGGTAGAGACCTGCCGCTGAAGCCATCCCGATATCCGCTGTCTGGGTCAAACCATTATAAACATATACGTCCAAGACGTTGGTTACGTTATAAAGCTGACCAGCATTGTGGGGGATTTGGTAGAAAAGACCAAAGTCTGCACGGAAGATATTTCCGACTGCCAGGATGGTCAATACAGTTACCAATGGTGTCAACTGTGGAATAGTTACATTGCGAATTCGTTGCCATTTGCTAGCCCCGTCCACTGTTGCTGCTTCGTAGTAGGTTGGATCAATTCCCATGATTGTCGCATAGTACATGACACTGCTATATCCAAAACCTTTCCAAATACCTAGGAAAAGTAGGAGATATGGCCAGATACCCAAGTCAGCGTAGAAATTGATTTCCTTCATTCCAATAGATTCTAGGAAATGGTTGAACACCCCTTTATCAATGTTTAGGAAGGCATCTGTAAAGAAACTGATGATAACCCAAGACAAGAAGTAAGGGAATAACATAGAAGTTTGGAAGATCTTAACCATTCTCTTAGAACGGAGTTCACTGAGGATGATGGCAATCCCTACAGATACAATCAAACCAATAAAGATAAAGCCGAGATTGTAGAGGACAGTATTTCGTGTGATAATAAAGGCGTCTTTTGAACTAAACAAGAATCTGAAATTATCGAGTCCGACCCATTTACTATTCATGATACTATCTATGAAACCATTACTGGTCATGTGGTAATCTTTGAAGGCAACCACGTTCCCAAATACTGGAATGTAGAAGAATAGAATCAACCAGAGTGCCCCTGGCAAAACCATCAAGAGAAAGATCCAGTTATCTCTCAAGGTTTTTGAAAACTTATTCATAATTTCCTCCCTTTTTTATTTTGATACCCATCTAAAAATTCCTTTTTAGAATTTTGATAACGATTACATTATTAGTATACTCCTATTTGAAGGTTAGGTTAAACTACTAATTATAGAAAAAACTCCACAAATTATTTTATGTGGAGTACTTTTTAAGAAAGGGATGTTTCACGAGAAACACTCTGAACAAGGGACACTGTTCTTGTTTTTAAGTTGTATAAATCGTCGAAGCTGTCGCAATGGTATGCCACTGATTAGCTGTTGTGGCTGCGAAGTCCTTGTCTTCGTAGAAGTCTGTAAATGGTAAGATTTCCACTTCTAGCTCATCAATACGGTCCAGCTGACCTGCCAGATAAGCCTCGATGCGACTTTCTGCTCGCTTGATTCGTTGCAAGAGCCCACCCATACGGATATCAACTGTATCCAAGCCAAAGACCTTATTTTCTTTGAGCCATTGGTGGCTAAAGAGCTTGTGGAAGTTTTCAACCTCACTTCTGAGTTTTGGCAATTCTTCTCTGGCAATTTGTTTCAAGCTGTCTTTGTCATCCGCTTGATAGGCTTTGCGAATGCGTCGTCCTACATCTACTTTACTGCTTAAAATAGCATTCAACTGGACCTGAGTTTCAAAGAGATAAGCATAGTTTCCCGCTTTTTCTTTGATTTTAGCAAGAATCTCAGCTGCCTGAGCGAAGTGTGGTTTGTCCTGTTCAGGAGTCATGTGCCGGTCAAGGATCGGACAGAGAACATCCTGATAAAAGACATAGCGGTTGGGATTGATGCCACTGAGATTGCCTGGTAGGTCTGGCAAGAGGTTAGCAAGGTCAATCTGCATAAAATCCTCAACTGATAGGCCTGTATTGGTCTGGAAATGAGCAGACAAATGGTCTAGATCATTGCGGTAGCTTAGTTCTGCCCAGATTTGCAAGCTTGGTAGGATAGAGAACTGAGCTGTCTCACCACCATTGTCCCCCCAACCCGTCACAATGACTTCTTTGATATCATTGGCACGACAGGCCTTGTTCGCTTCAAGAGCGATAAGACGGCTGAAATGGTTATTGGGTGTGAAACCAATCCACTTCCAAGCACCACCTGCAAAGGCAAGGTCATGGCTAATCTTGTGATGGTTGCGGAAGTTGCGATTGTATTTTTCCTCGCTATCCTGATAATAGTCCCAGTAAACCAAGGTTACACGGTCTTTGAGACGGTCTAGGTAGACACGAGTTTCTTCTGGAATTTCCACATCACGGTCGTACTGGCCATCTGCTGACATGAGTTTGAAGAACATATCGCTCCACATTTGGCAGTGGAAACCATACTTGTCTGCAATGTCCAGCACGCGCTCCAAATGTTGGCACATGAGGAGACTACGATCCACAACACCGTTTAAGATAAGATAGCGTCCCAAACCAACCAAGTGGGCTTCGTCCATCCCGATATTGACCTTGCGAGTCTTCAGTTTAGATAGAGTAGCAAACATGCCATCAATCAGGTTATAAACCTTTTCTTCGCCAATAAGGAGAATATCCTCCACATCACGGAGTTCTTGCACTTCTTTGACACCCCATTTAACGAAGGCTGACAAGTGGGCCAAGGTCTGAATGCAAGGCACAAAGGTCATATCAAACTGCTGGGCATAGGCTTCGATTTCCTGCAATTCCTCAGCTGAGTAGGCTCCACGGAAATAGCCAAAGTAAGGCTGCCCCTCAATCTGGTAGGTATCTTCCATGTAGAGCTCAAAGGTTGAATAACCCATGAGAGCCAAAACCTCAATCATCTGCTTGGCAGATGCCACATTCAGCACCGCATTTCGTGAACAGTCAGCCATATAGGCTAAATCTTCATAAGCCGCTTGCTCCTCAATCTCTACTTTATCACCTTCTGCTAGAGCTGTTCCCAACAAGGACAAGGCGCGGTAGAGTTGGTGAGGTTTGCTGTAGGTCAATTGATAGTGGCCACCCTCACCCTTGATAGAAATAGAGGCTTTGTCAGACTGAGCAACTGCCACTTCTACATCTGGTAGAGAAATGTGCTTTTGAAGTAAGTCTATAGCTTGCGCTTGTTTGTCACTAATTCCTGTAAATCTTACCATTGGTTTTCCTCCTGTAGCCAGTTGACAAGGGCCCCGTAGAGATTGGCATCTGCATGATAAGTGCAGGCTTGAATGACAGGTGCGACCGTGTATTCTTCGTAGGTTTCGATAAATTCATCGACAGCTTTTTGAACACCTTGGATAAAGTCGGGATTCTGACTGATAGAACCACCCAGACTGATGACATCTGGGTCAATCAGATACTGGATATTGAGCAAGCCTTGTGCCAGATTGCGGTTCATACGCTCAATAGCTTTTTGGCAAAGAGTATTCCCAGCTGCAGCCTCTTGGTAAATTTTGCGACCGTCCCAGTCAGTCTGACCAGATTTTTCAATCACGTATCGCACCATATTTCCAGTTGACGCTAGTTGCGACCAGTTGTTGAGTTTTTCTGCTGGTTCGATAGTTGTCATGTAGCCAAATTCCCCACCCAAGCCGTGGCGACCTCGGTGAAGTCTGCCATTGATAATCATGGCTCCGCCAATCCCTGTCCCAATCACGACACAAGCTGCATTTTCAAGTTCTGGATGAGCTAGTAATTCACTGAGTCCAACGCAGTTGGCATCATTTTCCAGATGGACAGGAATCTGATAAGAGCTAAGCGCCTCATACCAAGAAAAGCCGTGGATATAAGGCACCGCACTGAAGCCATCAATCACACCTGTTTCTTGATTGACCGCGCCTGGAACGCTCATAGCAATCCCGCTGTAATCCTGTTCTGACAAGCGCTGGTCTAGCCAAGCTAGTAATTCCTCTAAGTTTTCTGGTGTTGGGATACTTGTCTTATCTAGTATTTTCCCATCAGGAGTCAGACTAGCAAACTTAATTCCAGTCCCTCCGATATCAATCGTTGCAATGGTCATTGTTTTTACCATAAAAAGGGGCGAATCAGCAGTTAGTTCTTACCTTTTCGCCCCTCCTTTCTTTTTATGTTTACTTTTTGAAATTAAATTTCTTCTTTTTGAATGAATTCTGTACGAATTTCTTGTGGAGCCAATAGTCCTGAATGAACTGGATATGGTCGCTCAAGTAAGTCAAGAATGGTTTGTTGGTGTTCTGATATGCGCACATTTTCTTGACTCATATTGTAGTAACGGAGGACATAGCCTTCTTCATTTTCCGCTACTTTAAAGGCTGTTGGGCAAACTTGTGGTAAGCTGAGTGCCGTATGACTCAAGAGGCTACCAGTCGCAGCCACGCTTCCTTCCTGTTTAGCAAGCTGAAGGCTGGTAAATGGTGTCTGCAAGGCTTTAGCGCGACGATAGGCTGAGAAGCGTTCTTGGGCTGGGTGGCATTCAAGCGCAAACTCGACTTCAAACTCACGCAAGCATTGTGCTTCTGGTGTTGGGAAGTAACCCCAGTCACCTAGCTCACCTGATGCACGCAAAATAGTCACTGCAATGGTGTCGTCTCCAAGGATTTCGTATTCATTCAATCCCTTGTTGGATACAGTCACACCTTTTTCATCGTCATACAGACTAACAAAGGCTTGTTGGTGTTGAGGATTTTCAGGATTTTCCCATGAAGCAGCTGGTTTATTTGGTCGTGTCACCACCTCATAGATGCTTTCAGAATCATTGCTTGGACGCGTGTTATGAGTCTTGACCAAGAGACGGATACGATGGTCTTTGGCAGTGTTAGTAAAGCGAGTCTTGCAACGGATTTGTGGATTATCAACGAAGACAGTCATCTCAGTTTCCAGAGGAATGTTTGTCAATTCTTCTGAACGTCCAGCTTCACGCTTCATAAACTCGATGATGCCTTTTTGCTCTTCTTCTAGCTTTTCATCTGCACTGACAGGCACGGTCAATTCATGTTTGAGCAAAATCTTAGCGTAGCGAGCTGTGTTTTCCAAGACCTCGTAGCCCTTAAGCTCTGCATAGATTGGCTCTGTTCCTTTTGGTTGGAAATAGATATACTCGTTTCCGATGTCACCACGGTCTTCGAAGCGGATAAAATCTTCATAGACTTCGTGAGTTGTCTTATCATAGACTGTGATGTTGTCATCCACACTCACCCTTACAAATGGCGTATCAATCACTCCGTTTTGGTAAATGCCTTCACGGTGTTCTTGCTCTCCTTCCAGCAATTGGAAAGTTGTCCAAGAAAGCGGCGCTAGGTGAACTGGAATTGTCACACGTACTTGTCGAGCGATACGAGCTTGGCGGAACTTGTCTTTTGGTAAATCGTACTCAAAATTAGCCCCAAGGTCTTCGATTTTAACCTCTACAGGACGACCATCCAAGTCCTCCACACGATAACTTGGCAAGGTTAAGGCAGCCATCTTCTTGTATCCCTCTGTTGGGTGCAATTCCTTGAAATCACAAATCGCCACATCAATCACTGTGCTGACAGTATCAACCTTATCATGCAAGCCTGTGTTAATGACAGTAAAGAGATAATCACTTTGAGCCTTAGCCGTAGCGATTTTACCCTGCCACTCGTTAAGAAGATTGGTCTTAACAAAGTTTCCGACTTGATTAACCTTAGCAAAACGAGTTTCCATCTCTCGATGAACTTCGTCCACGCTACAGCCACAGATGCTATCATGCGGCGCATTTTGCAAAAGAGTTTTCCAAGCATAGGTCAACTGGTCCTTGTGGTTGTGGCCCCCAGTGATAATTGTCAAGGGTTCTACAACTTGCTCTAGGAGATTGCTATTTTCTTGGAAGGCTTGTTTTAGGTAAATACGGGATGAAGAAGTGTTGGCAAGTGTGTACCAGCCATCTGTTTCCTGACTGGTCAACTCACCTGTAACCGTTGATAACTGCTCTGGAAGCGCACTTTCCACGGCTTGAACATATTCATCAAAAGAACTATGAACAAAGGTCACATCTGGGAAGAGTTCATTTGCCACACGAATGGCTTCGCTCAGATTTTTCTGTACAGGTTGGTGATCACAGCCGTTCATCATCAACCATTGGTTGGTCGAAGCGTAGGCACGCACATCTGACAATTTTTGTTTCCAGAAGGTCAAGGCCTCATCTTTATCAACTGGAATTTCATTCCCGTTACTATACCAGTTGGCAAAGAGAATACCTAAAACACGACTACCATCCGCACCCTGCCAGTACATTTCTGAAAACTGGGATGTAAACTGCTCATCTTCGAGGACTTGGTTATCAAATCCAATCGGCTTCACACCACGACCAAAGGCCGCCACGTGAATACCTGATTTTTGAAGAATTTGAGGCGCTTGTCCCATATTTCCAAAGGTATCTGGGAAGTAACCAATCTGAGTTGATTTACCCCATTTGGCACATTCAGCTTGTCCAATCAAGGTATTGCGGACATTGGCTTCGCTGGAAATCAAGTAGTCATCTTGCAAGATGTAAAAGGGACCAATCTTCAATTTTCCTTCATCAATGTACCGTTGGACTTTGTCGCGATTTTCAGGGCGAATTTCCAAGTAATCATCAAGGACAATGGTTTGTCCATCTAAATGGAAACTCTTAAACTCAGGGTCATTTTCAAAGAGATCAAAGAGATTGTCAAACAATTCCACCAACTGCATTCGGTGGCTTTCAAAAGGCAAGTACCACTCACGATCCCAGTGACTATGTGAGATAATATGTACGACAACATTTTCCATGAAGTAAAACCTCATTCTAAATTAAATTTTTTATGTTTTAAATGTAAATTTGTGATTCTGACAAGAATCGGTTGCGCTAATACTAAATGAAAATCAAAGTGCAAACTAGGAAGCTAGCCATAGACTACTCAAAGCACTGCTTTTAGATTGTAGATAGAACTGACGAAGTCAGCTCAAAACACTGTTTTGAGGTTGTGGATAGAACTGACGAAGTCAGTAACCATACCTACGGCAAGGTGAAGCTGACGTGGTTTGAAGAGATTTTCGAAGAGCATTAGCGGATATCCAAGTAATCCAAGACCAACTCACAGAACATCATATTGGCCCAAGAGAACCATTCACGAGAGTAGAGAGTTGGGTCATCCACGTGGAAACTTTCGTGCATGACACCTGTACCACCATCGCAAGCAACCAGCTGATCTAACAAGAATTTCTTCTCTGCCTTATCTCTGGTTGTCAATCCTTGGATAGAAAGGGCGATGGGCCAGATATAGCGATAGAAGGTATGAGAACTTCCGAGACCGCTAGCGTATTCTCCTTGGTAGAAATATGGATTTTCAGGACTCAGAATGGTACGACGAGTTGCTTGATAAACTTCATCATCGACCGAACAGTAACCCAGATAAGGTGCAGCCAGCAGACTTGGTACGTTTGGATCATCCATGATGCTAGCATTTCCTAGACCATCCACTTCAAAGGCATAAATCTTTTCCCCCTTGCTGTTGCTTGTGTAGGCGTAGTTTTCAATTCCTTCTTGGATTTCATCCTGAAGACGCTTAGCGTCTGTGATAACACTCTGGCTATCAGCTAGGTTTAATGCTGCGAAGATCTCTTGCACATACCCCAAGACTACTACAGCAAACATATTTGACGGAATCAAGTAACTATACTGGCAGCAGTCATCACTCGGACGAAAAGCTGACCAGGTCATGCCTGTTACTGCAAAGTCAGGTCCAAAGCCATCATTTACCAAGGTATCTTCCTTACGGTCCGTATCTCGGACAAAACGATAAGGAGAGTTCTTGTGGTCTTGTTCAACTGTCCATAGATGGAGAATTTCCTTAGTCGCTTCAACAAAAGTCTCATCAAACTGACTGGTCTCGCCAGTCTCTTTCCAAAGAAGATAAGCCAACTGCAAAGGATAGCAAAGCGAGTCCACCTCATACTTGCGTTCCCAAATCCAACCATTAAGGTCTGTGTGGTCAGTCTCGTGGTGCCCCTTCCAGTTTTCCTCAATATTAAAGGAATTGGCATAAGGATCCTTGAGTACCAAGGTCATCTGACGTTTGACCAAACCTGCAATGGTCTGACGCAGGAGGGCATCTCTTTTAGCCACATGAAGGTAGGGTCTGAGTTGGGCTGTCGAATCCCGAAGCCACATAGCAGGAATATCCCCAGTCAAGACAAAAGTTGAACCATCTTCTAGGATTTCAACCGTATTATCCAAGGTGTCGGTGTAGCAACGCTCGAAAACATCCACCCACTCTGGATGGTCCTTAGCCCGCTCTGCTACTTCATCTAGCCATTCTCTAACAATTTCTTTTGAATAAATCATCGTGCAGTATCCTCTTTCAAACAAGTTTCATTTTCAGTATATAGCTTTTGAGACAGAAAATACATACACAAATGATAGTCATTTTTCTACAAAATAGTTATCTTTGAAGCTCCTTTTCTAAAGGCCCTCTTTTTCTGATATAATGTAAAAAAACAGCTAAAGGAAAGACTATGAAACCACTACTTGAAACCATCGATACCCGCTTTGGAACTGCTAGCAAGCATACCTTCTCTCGGGGAAATACCCTGCCATACACAGGAGTGCCTTTTGGGATGAATTACTTTGTACCCCAGACCAGTGACCAGGAGGGCTCTTGGTTTTTCGATCCGCATCTGCCTATCTTTCAAGGGATTCGATTAACCCACCAGCCCAGCCCTTGGATTGGCGACTACTCTTGGCTCCTCCTGACACCTGTCACAGGCCAGCTAGGTGGAGACAGCCTCTTCCATCGCCAGTCTTCCTATGACATAGATAAGGCCTCTTTCCAACCTCATTATCTGAAGATTTTCTCCCTTCGCTATCAGATTGAAACCCAGCTCACACCGACTTGCTACGGTGCTTCTATTCGTTTGGAGCAAAAGCAAGGCAAAGCCCTCTCCCTCTATCTTCACGCAGCAGATAAACTGACAGTAGAGCAGGTAGATAAGCGAACTCTTGCCCTGCGACAAGAAGGAAAAACTGAGACCAACAAAAATCCACTGTTTATGTTTACATCCCTAAAAATGAATACGGATATTCTTGCTATCAGCCAAGAAGGTGGAGATTGGCGAATCGACCTGGCAGATAGCCATGCTGAGGTTCAGCTAGCCACTTCTTTCATCTCTCCCTCTCAAGCTCTAATCAATCTACCTCAAGAAGATTTTGATAACTGTAAAGCAAATGCCCAAGCGGATTGGGAAAATCTTCTCCATCGTTTTGACATTATAGAGACAGGAGAGGCTGACCGAACCTTCTTTGACCACTGCCTCTACAGACTCTTCCTCTTTCCTCAAACTTTTTATGAGGTTGATGAATCTGGGCAAGCCATCCACATGGATCTGGTCACTGGTACTGTCAAACCCGGTGTTCTCTTCAGCAACAATGGTTTCTGGGATACCTTCCGGACCACCTTCCCCCTCTTTGCCCTTATCATACCGGAACACTATCACCGCTTTTTAGAAGGTTTTCTCAATAGCTACCGCGATACTGTTTTCCTTCCAAAATGGCTGGCCCCAGATGAACGTGGAATGATGCCAGGTACACTTTTAGACGGTATTATCGCAGATAGCGCCTGCAAAGACATGGCCCCCGACCTCGAAGAAGAACTCCTCCAAGCCATGCTTGAAACAGCCAGCAAGACCGACCCTCTCGGCATCAATGGCCGTCACGGACTAGCCCAATATCAAGAACTAGGTTACCTCTCTACAGACCACCACGAAAGCGTCAGCCACACCCTAGACTACGCCTATAGTGATTTTTGTATCGCTAGCTGTGCTGAAAAACTAGGGAAAATAGAAATCGCTGAAACCTACAAGGCCGCATCACAAAATTACCGCCATCTATTTGACGCTGAGACAGGTTACATGCGAGCGCGTGACAGTCAAGGCAACTTCCGCCCTGACTTCTCTCCTTATAGTTGGGGACGCGACTATGCCGAATGTTCAGCCATCCAAGCAACTTTAGGCGTCCTCCACGACATCCCAGGCTTGATCCAGCTTATGGGTGGAAAAGAAGCCTTTAGCAACTATCTTTTAAAAGCCTGTCAGGAGGCTCCCCTCTTTGAGACAACAGGCTATGGTTATGAAATTCACGAAATGAGCGAAATGGCTACCGCTCCATTTGGACAACTCGCTATTTCCAATCAACCGAGCTTCCACATTCCTTACCTCTTCCGCTACAGCGATTACCCTGACTACACTGCCCTTCTTATCAAGACTCTCCGTCAGACAGCCTTTCAGCCAAGTTGGGAAGCCTATCCTGGCGATGAAGACAATGGCAGTCTCTCAGCCTGGTACATCTGGTCAGCTCTCGGATTCTATCCAACCTGCCCAGGCAAACCAAGCTACGACCTCGGAATCCCTCTCTTTGACCACCTCCGAGTCTATCTGGCTAAAGAAGATAAATGGCTGGATATCCATACTAAACAAAACCACAGCCATTTTAACTTTGTAAAAGAATGCCGACTGGACAAAACCCTAGTATCAACTATTCAACACAAATACCTCCTAAAAGCTGAACAACTGATCTTTACACTTAGCTGGTTGCCAAATCACTCGTCAATTTCATGAAATGCAAAAATCTCCTAGCAGACTTTCCTGCTAGGAGATTTTCTTATGAGAGGTACTTGTTTAAGCTTTGAAAATCGGATTTATCATCTGATGTTTATCAAACAATCTACCAATTAAGCTTCTTCGTCTTCTTTACGACGACGGCCTGCAAGACCAAGACCAAGTAATGCACTTGCTGCAGCTGCTACCATAGCTACAGTAGAATCTGCTGTACCTGTATTTGGTAACTCTTTAGCTCCTTTACGCGCATTTGCTTGTGCTGATGTTGTTTGACTATACTTAGATGCTCCATTAGCTTTGTCAGCGTCTGTTAAGTTACCTGTATTTTGTTTAACAGCTTCTGGATTGATAGCTTTTATTTCTACCACACCTTTATCTTTAGCACCATCTACTGCTGTTTGAGCTTCTGCTGCTTTCTCTGGTGTTGTTCCTGCATCTGGTTGAGCATCAATTGCAGCTGTTGCTTCCTTAGCTTTCGCTTGAGCAGCTTCCTTGGCTTTGGCTTTCTCTCCATCTGTGAGATCGTTACGGCCATCAATTTCTGCTTCTTTAGCTTTCAATGCATCAGCAATTGCTTGCTTAGCTGCTGCTTTTGCTACTGGTGTCACAGCTTCTACAGCTCCTTTACCAGCTTCTTTAGCTTTATCCAATGCTACATCGTCTGTTGCTGCATCAATCGCTAC
>NZ_AJJL01000031.1 GCF_000257905.1 Streptococcus mitis SK579 | reverse complement strand
ATCGAAATGAACGATCTAATCTTGTAAGTCAACTCTAATTCTTGATTGTAATTGGAGTTTTTTTGTTTATATAAGCTGGATGAAGGTGATACAAAGCATTTAGGTAGCTCTGCTTGAACGCCCTTGATTTTCTTTAAAAAGGTCAAGTAAAACTAGGATTTTCTTGGTATGTTGTTGATTACGAACGAGTAAAGAGAGGAAAAGTAAATATGGAAATACAAGACTATGCATTTCAGCCAGGTTTGACTGTTGGAGAATTATTAAAAAGCAGTCAGAAGAATTGGGAGGATGCAATCAATCATCGTTTTGTTAAGGAACTTTTTGCGGGGACAATTGAGAATAAGGTCTTAAAAGACTACCTAATTCAAGATTATCACTTCTTTGATGCCTTCTTATCCATGTTGGGTGCTTGTGTAGCCCACGCTGACCAGCTTGAATCCAAGCTTCGTTTTGCCAAGCAACTAGGCTTTCTTGAAGCAGATGAAGACGGTTATTTTCAGAAGGCTTTCAAAGAGTTAAAAGTATCTGAGAATGATTATCTGGAAGTGACCTTGCACCCTGTAACAAAAGCCTTTCAGGATCTAATGTATTCGGCAGTGGCTTCATCAGACTATGCCCATCTTTTGGTCATGCTGGTCATTGCAGAAGGTCTCTATTTAGACTGGGGTTCTAAAGATTTGGCTCTACCTGAAGCCTACATTCATTCGGAATGGATTAATCTACACAGAGGTCCTTTCTTTGCAGAGTGGGTTCAATTTTTGGTTGACGAACTCAATCGTGTTGGGAAAGGTAGAGAAGATTTGACAGAACTTCAGCAACGCTGGGATCAAGCGGTTGCTTTAGAATTAGCATTTTTTGATATTGGTTATGAAGCCTAGATAAGGTTCAGGATATTTACAAATTTGATGAGGTAAATCATTCAATGTAAATGAAAAAAATTCTCAACTAAAGATAGAGATAAATCGAAATCAGTAGATCGTATAAAGTGAAAAGGAAGGATTTCAATATGACAAGTTTAAAATTATTAAAAGAAAAAGCACCTTTGGTCATTTGCATAACCAATGATGTAGTAAAAAATTTCACAGCAAATGGATTAGTAGCACTAGGTGCATCACCAGCCATGAGTGAGTTTCCAGCAGATTTAGAGGATTTATTAAAGTATGCTGGAGGTTTATTAATAAACATAGGAACATTGACAGATGAAAATTGGAAATTATACCAAGCTGCTCTGAAAATCGCAGAGAAATATAATGTCCCAGCAGTTTTAGATCCTGTAGCCTGTGGAGCAGGAGAATATAGAAAAAAAGTAGCAGATGATCTAATCAACAATTACAAACTAGCTGCGATTAGAGGAAATGCTGGCGAGATTGCTTCTTTAGTAGGGATAAATGTGGCATCTAAAGGAGTAGATAGTGCGGGCGTAGATAATATTGATGAAATTGCTCTAGAAGCAAATGAGAAGTTCAATATTCCTATAATAGTAACAGGTGAAGTGGATGCTATTGCAGTAAATGGAGAAGTGGTAACGATTCATAATGGTAGTGCCATGATGCCAAAAGTTATTGGGACAGGATGTTTATTAGGTGCTGTAGTAGCAAGCTTTATCGGACTTGAAAAAGGTCAAGAATTGAAATCACTAGAAACAGCAATGTTGGTTTACAATATCGCTGGAGAAATGGCAGAAAAACGTCCAAATGGACATCTTCCTGGAACATTTAAAGTTGAATTTATAAATGCTTTATATGAGATTACAGATGAAGATGTAAAGGAATTCAAAAGAGTGAAGTAAAATGTTTCATAAAGAATTACTAAAACTATATTTTATTTGTGGAACGACTACTTGCCAAGGAAAAGATTTATATACAGTCGTTGAGGAAGCTTTAAAAGGTGGTATAACCTTATTTCAATTTCGTGAAAAAGGTGAGGGAGCCTTAGAAGGTAAAGAAAAAGTCGAATTAGCAATTAAACTACAAGATCTTTGTAAAAAATATAATGTTCCATTTATCGTTAATGATGATATTGAGTTAGCATTGGAAATAGATGCTGATGGCGTACATGTAGGACAGGATGACCTTGGAGTTGATGAAATTAGAAAATTGATGCCAGCTAAAATAATTGGTCTTTCTATAAAAAACGAGGAAGAATTTCAACAATCAAAAGTTGAATATGTAGATTATGTCGGTGTTGGTCCTGTGTTTGATACCCAGTCAAAAGAGGATGCTGGTGGTGCTATAGGTTATGAAGGTCTTAAATTGATGAGAAAACTATTGCCACAACTGCCCTTAGTTGCAATTGGTGGGATACAGACGCAACATATTAAAGACATTATGAAGACTAATATGGATGGTGTTTCAATCATTTCAGCAATATCGTATGCAAAAAATATAGAAAAAACTGTTCGGAAAATGAGTGAACAATAGGTATCTATCCTTGGATTCTAAGTAAGTGGAAGTTTCCCTTTTCTAAAAAAGCTATGCCTAGATTTAGCTCAAATGGCTAATCTATCAAACAAGACATTTGTTTTTTGCAAAAGAAAGATCTGCTGTCTTTGTGAATGCAAGACTGTATTTCCAGTTCAATTTCTTGAACTAGAATAAATTGTTTGTTATAATATTTATA
>NZ_AJJL01000030.1 GCF_000257905.1 Streptococcus mitis SK579 | reverse complement strand
CACAGGAATGCCATTTTCCATTGATTTAGGGACATCAGACCATGTATTATCAGCATTCTTTACTTTGACTACCGTATCAATAACTTGTGGCTTTTCTGTTTCAGGTGTAATAGCAACTGTCCTTACATCCGATTCCAAAGTTTCTTTTTTATTCGTTACTGGATTATCAAATTCCTTACTTTGTTTAACTGTTACGTTTCCTGTCGGAAGTAAGCCATTACCATCTGCAACATCAGTAGAAGAGAAGGTTACATTTCCTGCATTATCAGCTTGTTTCGTAACTGTTTTACCACCGATCGTCAAGGTTACTTGCGCATTTGGTAGAGCATTCGTTACAGTAATTCCCTTATTTGATAAACCACCTGTATTTCTTAGCTGGTCATCTGCAATTTGTGGTGGGTTCGGTCTAACTTTGATAGCTACAGGTACTTCTTTCGAAATTCGTTGACCATTTGCATCTGGCGGAAGTGTAACTTTAACCTTCTTCTCAAAGATTCCTGGTGTAGCAGTAGATGGTGTACCCCCTACCCACTCAAATGTTGTTCCTGCCGGAAACGCTTCAGTGCCTGATGTTGTATTGCTACTATTTTTGAGCACATCAGAAGCACTTGCAACATCTGTTGCTCCTTGCACATAGGTCAAGTCTGCCTTCTTAACAGGATTTACAACGATTTGTCTGACCGTTACATCCTTGCTGAGCTTAACCGTACTATTATCAAATCGTCCCTTTGGATAGGTAACTTTCAGGCGATACTCATGCGTTCCAGCTACGTTTGTTGCTGGGATTGGCGAAGTATCTCCTACAACATTTCCGTTCGCATCATACCAAGCCCCCTCGGTTCCAGTTGGTATCTTGTCATTACCACTTTGTTTTAAATATGCTGCTCGGTCTCGTCCATATCGTGGTGCTTCTCCAGCCCAATCATAAATTGGTGCCTTAGCATCATAAGTAGACATTGTGCTATAGGTTACTGGGACTAGCTTAACTGTTCCATTCCTATAAGTCACTTTCACTTCTGCTTTTTTGTTGTTTCCTGAGTTTGTCACATCTGGCGCTTGTGACCAGGTTACAACAGCATCACTTGGAATAGTTCCGCCGTTAACAGCTTTAATTACGTCTTTTGGATGAATCGTGTCACCTTCTCCAACATAGGTGTAAAATACATTGCTCGCGGCTTCAACACCATAGTCCAAATTAGGAGTAACTGTTCTGGACGTTCCATCTTTATAGGTAATCAATACACTTCCATCATTCTGTTGAGTGTATGTACTGATACGATGTTTATCCTTTGGATAGGCATTTTCAACAGCTGTTTTAATAGCATTTTTATCTGTAGGAGTTAAATTGCTAATGTCTCCAACAGTTATCTTAGGAATTGCTACTTCACCCAATCTATCTTTCAACTCACCCTGTTTAAGAAC
>NZ_AJJL01000029.1 GCF_000257905.1 Streptococcus mitis SK579 | reverse complement strand
GGCTCGTATGCAAGTTTCTCCCCCTGCCGTAACTGAAATGATTAAACGGATGAAGAGCGAAAACCTCATCCTTAAGGACAAGGAATGTGGCTATCTACTGACTGACCTTGGCCTCAAATTGGTCTCTGAGCTCTACCGTAAGCATCGCTTGATTGAAGTTTTTCTAGTCCATCATTTAGACTATACAAGTGACCAGATTCACGAGGAAGCTGAGGTCTTGGAACATACTGTCTCTGACCTATTCGTGGAAAGACTGGATAAATTGCTTGGATACCCCAAGACCTGCCCCCACGGAGGAACCATTCCTGCCAAGGGTGAACTTCTGGTTGAAATCAATAACCTCCCCCTTTCGGATATTAAAGAAGCTGGCGCCTACCGTCTGACTCGGGTGCACGATAGTTTTGACATTCTCAATTATCTAGACAAGCATGCACTTCACATCGGTGACCAGCTCCAAGTCCAGCAGTTTGATGGCTTCAGCAATAGCTTCACTATCCTCAGTAAAGACAAGGATTTACAAGTAAATATGGACACTGCCAAACAACTCTACGTCGAAAAAATCGACTAATTTCTCAAGCACCCCTACCAACCCTGAAAGTTTGATTTTCAGGGTTTTATTTTTATCATTTGATTTTGCTTTCATTTAGTTGTAGAATATTTGTTAAAAAAAAGAAAGATAGTTTAAACTATGAAAAAATCACTAAAAATTTTTGCGACATCTAAATGGTTTGACCTCTTCGGTGTTGCTCTGGTCGTTGGGATTGCGATTGCATCTGGTTACCTCAATTCTCGTCTCGATAAATTCGTAGACTGGGGACCATGGACTGCCCTTGTCCCCTTTGGATTGATTTCTGTAACCAACGTTGGGATTTCCATGTTGTCCACTCGTTTCACAGGAAAATTAAGCAAGTGGGGAAATTACTTTGGCATTATCAATACGATTTTGTCCGGTACTATTGATTATATCCTTGGAAATAAGGCGGCCATTATCACCTATCCTGTCACCTTCCTCATTTATACCTTTGCTATTAAGAAATGGGAAGCTTCGCAAGAAGGCAGACCCAACCAAATGAGCCAAAAACAGCTAAAATTGGCGGCCATCATTATTTCCATCATCGCCTTCCTCTTTGCCTTTGTGACCAACTATATCGGCTATGGAGGAAAGATGAATCTCCTTGCCTACGTAACAACTATTGCCTTTGCACTGTCCCTCATTGCCAATGCTTTGAACGCATTAAAACTGACAACTCAGTGGGGCTTTTGGTTGATTTACAATTTCGTTCAGCTGACAAAGGCTGGCATTCAAGGAAACTTTGCTAATATTGGAAAATACATCTTTTATATTCTCAATGCAATCGGAGCTTTATTTGTCTGGAATGATGAAGAAGTAGAAAAATAGAAGGAAACTCAAATAAAGAAAGCAAGTCGACTTAATAGAATGTCCTTTCTGCTATTTTTTATCATTTTATACTCTTCGAAAATCAAATTCAAACCACGTCAGCGTCGCCTTACCGTACTCAAGTACAGCTTGCGGGTAGCTTTCTAGTTTGCTTTTTGATTTTCATTGAATATTAGTTGTAACTCCCATTGGTTTGGTGTAAAATAAAGCTAGATAAAAGAGGGAGGTCTTGTCATGAAAAAACTCTTTAGAATCCATTTTGTAGCCATCGTAGTCAGCGATTTGCTACTATTTGCATTTTTTAGCACTAGATCCGAGACCTCTTTGGAGGAGCTCCTGTTCGCTGGTTTTATTTTCCTCCTTGCTCAAGGACTACTACTATTTCGCTTGGTTGTCCGACTCAAACATCAATTCTCTGATATTTATCCTCAAATCAATAAAAAGATTCGCTTCTACTATTTAGGAGTTCTCACCATTGATTTTCTATTTTTTGTCCTTTTAGCCTTCGTTAGTTCTCAGCGTTTTTCCTCTCTTATGCCAATCGTCACTGCTTGGCATTCTACTTTTTATTATACGACGACTAACTACCTAAGGGACAAGTATCCAGACTTTTACGACAAACATATTTCTTTGTGGGAGTGCCTCTAAAGAAAAGGAGGTTTTAGCATGAAAAAAATCATCTTCATCAAAACCATTCAACTCCTTATCATTGATGGAATCATGCTGGCATTTTTGACATTTAAAGAGGAACTTACTGGGGACTGGATTTTGATTTATAGCGGTTGGCTCATTTTCTTTCATCCTGTGCTATTAACCTATCTGTCCAACCAGCTTTGTGACCACTTTAGTCAACTCTATTCCCAGATTAGACCGAGATTCTGGCGTTTTACCTTACAAATCCTCCTATGTGATATCCTGATAATTCTCTCCTTGGTGTTTTTAAGTGGTGTCCCACTTTTCCTTCAGGGAACTCTCATCATCCTAGGCCACTTTATCCCTTCCTATCGCACCTGTCAAATCCTGAAACAAGACTTCCCCCAAGCCTATCAAGCACCGATTTCTTTTTGGAGTATTTTATGATAGATGAGAAAAACCAAGCCCGCTGGGCTTGGTCTTTCTTATCTATTTTTAGTATCTAGGATAATGGTAACTGGCCCGTCATTGACCAGCTCAACCTGCATATCCGCTCCAAAGACGCCTGTATGAACGGGCACTTCTTGTGCTAATTTTTGATTGAAAGCGTCATAGAAGTCTGATGCCATATCAGGCTTGGCTGCCCCTGTAAAGGCTGGACGATTGCCTTTCTTAGTATCCGCAAAGAGGGTAAACTGAGAAATAGAGAGGATTTCTCCTTCAATATCTTTGACAGACAGGTTCATCTTGCCTTCTGCGTCTGAAAAAATTCGCATATTGACAAGCTTTCTCACGGCATAGTCCAAATCTTCCTCTTGGTCCTCTGGTCCAACACCAACCAGCAATAAAAGTCCCTGATTGATTTTGCCCTGAACCTGACCTTCGATACTCACTTGGGCTTTTTTAACCCGTTGGATAATGATTTTCATAATAGCCTTTCTAGTAAGAGCTAGGACAATTAGCCGTTGGTCCGTTTGACAGAATAAACTTCTGGCACGCTCTTAATCTTATCTACAACCGTAGTCAGCGTCGAGAGGTTGGCAATGCCGAAGGATACATGGATATTAGCAAACTTCATATCCTTGGTTGGTTGGGCATTGACTGTTGAGATATTCTTGGTTGTGTTTGAGAGGACTTGCAGTACATCGTTCAACAGTCCTGTACGGTTGAGGCCGTAAATATCGATATGGGCCATATACTCCTTATTTGAGCTAGAGTACTGGTCTTCCCACTCTACATCAAGGAGACGTTGCTCGTAGTTTTCTTGGGCACGCAGGTTCATACAGTCCACACGGTGAATAGCCACACCACGCCCCTTGGTAATGTAGCCGACAATATCGTCACCAGGAACTGGATTGCAACACTTGGCAATCCGCACAAGTAGACCAGAAGCACCTTCAATGACCACACCACCCTCATGCTTGACCTTGAGGGTTTCTTTGTTTTCAACCTTGATCTCGCCACCTTTGACAAGTTCTTCTGCTTCAGCCTTGGCTTTGGCACGTTCTTCCTCACGGCGTTCCTTTTCAGTTAGACGGTTAAAGACAGTAATAGCACCGATTTCTCCAAAACCAATAGCCGCAAAGAGGGATTCTTCTGTCTTGTAGCTAGTCTTTTGCAGAACTTGATCCATGTGGCGCTTGTCCATGAATTTATTGGCTACATAGCCATTTTCTTGGAACTGGGCCATCAGCATCTCACGACCCTTGTTAACAGACAATTCCTTATCTTGGTTTTTAAAGAACTGACGAATCTTGTTGCGCGCCTTGCTGGTCTTGACCATATTGAGCCAGTCACGACTCGGTCCAAAGGAGTTCGGGTTGGTGATAATTTCAACCTGATCCCCTGTCTTGAGCTTGGTTGTCAGCGGAACCATACGACCATTGACCTTGGCACCAGTCGCTTTTTCCCCAACTTTTGTATGGATTTCGTAGGCAAAGTCAATCGGTCCTGAATCTTTTGGAAGAGAGCGGACAGCTCCATCTGGGGTAAAGACGTAAATCTCCTCAGCCAGATAGTTTTCCTTAACTGAATCAACAAATTCCTTGGCATCATCAGCCTGGTCTTGAAGCTCCATCATCTCCTTGATCCAGTTCATCCCAATAGCTGATTCCTTGCTGTTGACCTGCCCCTTAATGCCTTTCTTATAAGCCCAGTGAGCCGCAACCCCGTACTCAGCTACCTCATGCATGGCCTTGGTCCGAATCTGGAATTCGATCGGTCCTTTTGGCCCATAAACAGTCGTATGGATAGACTGGTAACCATTGGCCTTGCGATTAGCGATATAGTCTTTGAAGCGACCAGGCATGGGTTTCCAAAGCTCATGCACATAACCAAGCATGGCATAAACATCACTTTGGGTATCTAAAATACAGCGAATGGCAATCAGGTCATAGATTTCCTCAAAACGTTTTCTCTTATCCTGCATTTTGCGGAAAATCGAGTAAATATGCTTGGGACGACCGTAAATCTTCCCTTTCAAGTGACGATCTGTCGTATAGTCTTCTAGTTTCGTAACTACCTCATCCACCAAGACCTCACGCTCTCTGCGCTTTTCCTTCATCATATGGGTAATCTTGTAAAACTCCGTTGGGTTGAGATAACGGAAAGACAGGTCTTCCAATTCCCATTTGACACTGGAAATCCCCAAACGGTGGGCCAGTGGGGCATAGATTTCCATAGTTTCTTTGGAAATACGCTCCTGCTTGTCTTTTCGAAGGTGTTTTAGAGTCCGCATATTGTGCAAGCGGTCAGACAGTTTAACCAAAATAACGCGGATGTCCTCAGACATGGCCATGAGCATCTTGCGATGATTTTCCGCTAATTGCTCCTCAATTGATTTGTACTCGACCTTACCAAGTTTGGTAACCCCATCGACAATCACGCGCACATCGGGGCCAAACTCTCTTTCCAAATCGTCCAAGGTCGCATCTGTATCTTCTACCACATCATGCAAGAAACCACAAGCTACTGTTACAGCATCCAGCTTGAGTTTAGCTAAAATACCTGCCACTTGGATAGGGTGAATGATATAAGGCTCGCCTGATTTGCGGTATTGACCACTATGGCAATCCACCGCATAGACCAAGGCCTTATGGACAAAATGGACATCCTCTTCTGTTAAATATTCTTTTGTTAAAGCGACAACTTCTTCGCCTGTTAAATTCACTTCTTTTGGCATCTCTACTCTCCAATTCTTCCTACCATTTTATCACTTTTTTAAGAATATGAAAACTAGAAAAAGAGGATTCTAAAGCTTATTCAGTTTGTTGGGAAGGAGGATAAAATAAGATTCACACTAAAACAACAAATTTATCTAGCTCTTCATCTAACTTTGTTTTGATATTGACTGCATTAAAAGTTAGTGAAATGAAAATACTTTCTTCTTTTTCAATAAGAAAAGATTTGATATTTTAGTAGTTTTCTAACTTTTTTAGTGTATAATGATAATAAGAACAGTTTTTTACGATAATTACTAAATTTTCATCTCTCTAGAAAGGCAAATAACATGAATTCATACAAAAGACTGACACTTTTAGCTTTGACTGTTCTTGGCTTATCAAGCCAAGTGGTTTTGGCTGATGATACGAGTCATTCTATTAGTAACCATATTAGTAGTTCTACAACTACTTCTGCTAGCAGTTCACAAGCTAGTACAGAAACTTCGTCAAGTACATCTAGTTCAAGTGAGCAAGAAACCAAGCCTTCTCTTTCTACGGAAACCAAACCCAATCAACCTCTACAGACTGGCTGGGTAAAAGAAGGGAGCAAGTGGACTTTTTATAGTCAAACTGGGGTCAAATTTACAGATACTCTCTATGATGGTTATCTCTTTGATAATCATGGCTATTTGCTTGAAAACAGCTGGTATCAGATGGGGAATAATTGGTACTATATCAATGGGTCAGGTAAATATTTATCCAATCAATGGCAAGTGGTATGCTTTTGATGGCTACGGTAGAATGCTGGCCAATGCCTGGAAAGGCGATTACTACCTCAAATCTAGCGGTGCTATGGCAGATAAGGAATGGGTCTATGACCAAAACTACTCTAGTTGGTTTTACCTCAAATCTGGCGGACGCTACGCCCAAAAACAATGGATTGGTTCCTACTATCTCAAATCTGGTGGCTACATGGCCCACAAAGAATGGATCTACGACCAAGACTATCAAGCTTGGTACTATCTTAAGGACGATGGTGTCTATGTCACAGGAACCTATGCTGTGGATGGTAAAAACCAACTTTTCCAAGGAAATGGAAAATGGATTCGTGAATTAACACAAGGTTTTCAAAAAGGACATTACTCTAAAACAATCTTTCTAGATCCAGGACACGGTGGTAAGGACCGCGGAGCTTATTACTATGGCATAGCTGAAAAAGATTTAAACCTACAAGTTTATCGTAAGCTACGTAAACGATTAGAAGGCCTAGGCTATACCGTTCTTACCTCTCGAGACAGTGATATAGACGTTGATTTCATTACCGAGCGTTCTCGTATGGTCAACAAGACCAATGCTGACTTTTTCATCAGCCTTCATTTTAATGCAAAAGGGGATGATACAACCGTTAATCTTGGTATACAAACCTATTCTTACAAGGAAAATGCTGCCAATCCTAGCAAGATTAACAAGGATTGGCATAATAATCCTGAACGGATGAGTGAAAGTAATCGTCTCGCAGCCGATATCCATTCTTCACTGCTAGTCGAAACTGGAGCTAGGGATGCTGGACTCTTGCAAGCAACCTTTGCTGTTCTTCGTGAAACTGCTAAACCAGCTGTTTTGCTAGAGATGGGGTATATGGATAATCCAGAAGAAAACCAAAAAATCCGCAGTAGTGACTACCAAGATAAACAGGTTGAAGGGATTGTCAAGGGAATCCAAAAATATTACGCAGGAAATTAAAACAGTCTAAGCCTCGATCTCATTCGGGGCTTGTTTTTTTCTTATCCAAACTGTATTCTTCTTTCTAGAATTATTTCCTTTTTATGCTTATTCTCCCTAACTATGCTATACTTAATTTAGTACATTCTTTGAGATTGGAGCTAATATGAAAATCCATAAAACTGTGAATCCCGTTGCCTATGAAAATACCTATTATTTGGAAGGCGAAAAGAACCTCATCGTCGTCGATCCTGGTAGCCATTGGGAAGCCATTCGTCATACAATCGAGAAGATCAACAAACCGATCTGCGCTATTCTCCTGACCCATGCCCATTATGACCATATCATGAGTCTGGACCTAGTTCGCGAGACTTTTGGCAATCCTCCTGTCTATATCGCAGAGAGCGAAGCTAGCTGGCTCTATACTCCTGTCGACAATCTCTCTGGGCTTCCCCGCCACGATGATATGACGGATGTGGTCGCAAAACCTGCTGAACACACTTTTGTCTTTCATGAAGAATACCAACTAGAGGAATTTCGTTTCACTGTCTTGCCAACACCAGGTCACTCTATCGGCGGCGTTTCTATCGTCTTTCCTGATGCTCACCTAGTCTTGACAGGAGATGCTTTGTTCCGTGAAACTATCGGGCGGACCGACCTTCCAACTGGTAGTACGGAGCAACTTCTCCATAGTATCCAAATCCAACTTTTCACCCTACCAAACTACGACGTCTATCCAGGGCATGGTCCAGCTACTACTATCGCTCACGAAAAGACCTTCAATCCTTTTTTTCTAGTCAGCTGATGATTATGTATATCGCAATTTAATACTCAATGAAAAACAAAGAGCAAACTAGCGCAGATTGCTCAAAGCACCGCTTTGAGGTTGCAGATAAAGCTGACGTGGGTAAAGAGATTTTCGAAGAGTATAAGTAAACTATACAGCAAGTCTTTCCATTATAAAAGGCATCCTATCAAGGTTTTCACACCTGATTGGATGCCTTTTTCTGATGACTAGATTTTTTGCATTACCAAATAATCACGCGCTCTTCTGGTGAACGCCACATACCGTCGCCTTCTTTGACATCATAGGTTGTAAAGAAATCATCGAAGTTTGGTACTTGCACATTGACACGGAGTTTGGCTGGCGCGTGCACATCGACGCTAGCCAAAAGTTTCATAAATTCTGGACGACCTTTCATGCGCCAGATGCGACCGAAGTTGTAGAAGAATTCTTCTGCTGAGAAGTCTGGTTCTCTCTTAGCTGCTTCAAGCGCTGCAGCGATTCCTCCCAAGTCAGCCACGTTTTCTGACACAGTCAATTTACCATTAATGGTTGCTCCATAAGAATCCTGTCCATCAAACTGGTCAATAACTTTTTGTGTTTTCTCCTTGAAGGCAGCATAGTCGCTATCTGTCCACCAATCCTTGAGGCTACCATTTTCATCAAAGGAAGCTCCGTTGGTGTCAAAGGCGTGAGAAATTTCATGGGCAATAACCGCCCCAATACCACCGTAGTTAGCAGAAGATGACTGATGCAAGTCATAGAAAGGCGCCTGTAAAATAGCCGCTGGGAAGACAATCAGATTCTTCTGAGGATTGTAGTAGGCATTGACCATATGAGCAGGCATGCCCCATTCCTTGTGATCTACAGGCTGGTTCCACTTACTCCAACTGTGCTTGATTTCCACACGCGCAAAGGCTAGAGCATTGTCAAAAAGACTAGCATTTTCATCCACTACCTTGTCCTTATAGCGTTCTGGTAATTCTTCTGGGTAACCAATATAAGGTTTGATGACATTGAGTTTGACGATGGCCTTGTCACGAGTTTCTGGAGTCAGCCAGTCATTTTTAGCCAAGCGCTCCTTATAAACATCAATCATGGTTGCCACTTTTTTCTCTACGTCCGCCTTGGCTTCTGGAGAGAATTTTTCATGGGCATACCAGAGACCTAAGGCTTGTTTGAAAGGACCTTGTGCTAGCTGGTAGGCTGCCTTGACCTTGTCTTTGGCTTCTGGAACTCCAGAAAGCGCACGGCTATAGGCACCTGACAAGACACGGATTTCTTCTGTTAAATAGCTGGTTGAAAGATTCACAACACTCAAAATCAAGGTTGCCTTGAGGAGAGGCCAAGCTTCTTCACTATAGAATTGGTCTGCGGCTTGCCAGAAACGTTCCTCGTCTACAATAACCTTGTCTGGTACTTGTCCAAGAACAGCTTGGAAGAAGTCATCCAAAGGTAGGGCAGGCGCAAATTTCTTGAAATCTTCGTAAGCATATGGATGGTAGAGTTTAGCATATTCTGAACTTTCTTCATTAGAGAGCACCACTGCCGCAACTCGACGGTCCAATTCTAGTCTTTTCTCTAGCAAGTCTTCAATTTCTGCATCAGAGAAATCATAAACCTTGAGGAGATTTGCGCTGGTTTCTTTCCAAAGAGTCAAGAGTTCTTCGCGTTGAGGATGGTCTTCTGCATAGTAGGTCGTATCTGGCAAGATCGTGCTTGGAGCGCTAGCCCATAGAACATTGATTCTGGCATCCATAAAGTCTGGCGATACACCAAAAGGAAGAAAATTAGGTTTTCCTGCAAGCTCAAACTCTGCTAGTTTGGCAGTGAAATCTGCAAAAGTCTCCAACTCTTGGAATTCTTTAAGGAGTGGTAAGACAGGTGTGATACCGTCAGCTTCTCTCTTGTCAAAATCACGAACTAGGCGGTGGTATTTAACAAAGTTTGCCAAGATAGCATCCTCAGGCACCTCTTCTCCTGCCAACCACTTGTCTGTTGTCGCCAGCATCAGGTCTTCAATTTCCTGGTCTAAATCAACAAAACCTCCAGTTTGAGACTTATCTGCTGGAATTTCAGCTGTCTTCTGCCATTCTCCATTGATTGCATCATAAAAATCGTCTTGATAACGTGTCATCTTGTTCTCGCTTTCATTTGTATTTGTTTTTAGCTTAACAAAAATTACCTGGGAATGCAATTAAAAATAAACGGATGTTTCCTATTGTTTTTCAGTTAATATTTTAATTTTTTGAAAAATTAACTTGACTTAATTTTTTTTTTAAGGTATATTAAGAGTTAGGAGGAATACAAGTTTATGATACGTATCGAAAACCTCAGTGTCTCCTACAAAGAAACGTTGGCACTTAAGGATATTTCACTAGTGCTCCAAGGACCAACAATTACCGGAATCATTGGTCCAAACGGCGCCGGAAAATCAACATTATTAAAAGGTATGCTGGGAATTATCCCACATCAAGGTCAGGCATTTCTCGATGACAAGGAAGTTAAAAAATCCTTACACCGAATTGCCTATGTCGAACAAAAAATCAATATCGACTACAACTTTCCCATCAAGGTCAAGGAATGTGTCTCGCTAGGACTATTTCCTTCTATTCCTCTCTTTCGCAGTTTAAATGCTAAACATTGGAAAAAAGTAGAGGAAGCCCTTGAAATCGTCGGCCTAGCTGACTACGCTGAACGTCAAATCAGTCAACTGTCTGGAGGTCAATTCCAGCGGGTCTTGATTGCCAGATGTTTGGTGCAGGAAGCCGATTATATCCTCTTGGATGAACCCTTTGTTGGGATTGACTCTGTCAGTGAGGAAATCATCATGAATACGCTGAGAGATTTGAAAAAAGCTGGTAAGACGGTTCTCATCGTTCACCACGACCTCAGCAAGGTTTCCCACTACTTCGATCAAGTCTTACTTGTCAATCGAGAAGTGATTGCCTTTGGTCCAACCAAAGAAACCTTTACCGAAGCCAATCTCAAAGAAGCTTACGGTAATCGACTCTTTTTCAATGGAGGTGACCTATGATTGCAGAATTTATCGATGGATTGCAAAAATTCCATTTCCTACAAAATGCCTTGATAACAGCTATTGTCGTCGGGGTCGTAGCTGGAGCTGTGGGATGTTTCATCATTCTACGTGGGATGTCACTCATGGGAGATGCTATTTCACATGCTGTCTTACCAGGTGTAGCCCTCTCCTTCATCTTAGGCGTTGACTTCTTTATCGGAGCCATTGTCTTTGGATTGCTAGCTGCTATCATCATTACCTACATCAAGGGGAACTCGATTATCAAAAGCGATACCGCCATCGGCATTACCTTTTCTTCTTTCTTAGCCCTCGGTATCATCTTGATTAGTGTCGCTAAAAGTTCAACTGACCTTTTCCATATCCTTTTTGGTAATATTCTAGCCGTCCAAGATACGGATATGTTTATCACTATGGGCGTAGGGGCGGTCATTCTCTTGTTAATCTGGATTTTCTTCAAGCAACTCTTGATAACTTCCTTTGATGAACTTCTGGCTAAAGCCATGGGAATGCCTGTCAATTTCTATCACTACCTCCTCATGATACTCCTGACTCTCGTGTCTGTGACAGCCATGCAAAGTGTTGGAACTATCCTGATTGTAGCCATGCTGATTACCCCAGCTGCAACTGCTTATCTGTATGCTAATAGCCTGAAAAGTATGATTTTCCTTTCCTCAACCTTTGGAGCTACAGCTTCAGTTTTGGGACTCTTTATTGGCTATAGTTTAAACTTAGCAGCTGGTTCTAGCATCGTACTTACAGCTGCTAGCTTCTTCTTAATCAGTTTCTTTATCTCTCCTAAACAACGATATTTGAAACTGAAAAATAAACATTTGTTAAAATAAGGGGCAAAACCCCAATAAATTGGAGGATCTAATGAAAAAATTAGGTACATTACTCGTTCTCTTTCTTTCCGTTATTGCTCTTGTAGCATGTGCTAGCGGAAAAAAAGATGCAGCTTCTGGTCAAAAACTAAAAGTTGTTGCTACAAACTCAATCATCGCTGATATTACTAAAAATATTGCTGGTGACAAGATTGATCTTCACAGTATCGTTCCGATTGGACAAGACCCACACGAATACGAACCACTCCCTGAAGATGTTAAGAAAACTTCTGAGGCTGACCTCATTTTCTATAACGGTATCAACCTTGAAACAGGTGGCAATGCTTGGTTTAGCAAATTGGTAGAAAATGCTAAGAAAACTGAAAACAAAGACTACTTTGCAGTCAGCGAAGGCGTTGATGTTATCTACCTTGAAGGAAAAAATGAAAAAGGTAAAGAAGACCCACACGCTTGGCTTAACCTTGAAAATGGAATTATCTTTGCTAAAAATATCGCCAAACAATTGAGCGCTAAAGATCCTAACAACAAGGAATTCTATGAAAAAAATCTCAAAGAATATACTGATAAGTTAGACAAACTTGATAAAGAAAGTAAGGATAAATTTAATAACATCCCTGCTGAAAAGAAACTCATTGTAACCAGCGAAGGAGCATTCAAATACTTCTCTAAAGCCTATGGTGTCCCAAGTGCTTACATCTGGGAAATCAACACTGAAGAAGAAGGAACACCTGAACAAATCAAGACCTTGGTTGAAAAACTTCGCCAAACAAAAGTTCCATCACTCTTTGTAGAATCAAGTGTAGATGACCGTCCAATGAAGACTGTCTCACAAGATACAAATATCCCAATCTACGCACAAATCTTTACTGACTCTATCGCAGAACAAGGTAAAGAAGGCGACAGCTACTACAACATGATGAAATACAACCTTGACAAGATTGCTGAAGGATTGGCAAAATAATCCTCTGAAAAACGTCATTCTCACATTGAACTGGCGTTTTTTCTATGCCCATATTTTCAGTCAAATCATTGGAAAATTCTGACTGTTTCAGCTAAAATGGAAGAAAAAAGATTGGAGTATCCTATGGTAACTTTTCTCGGAAATCCTGTGAGCTTTACAGGTAAACAACTACAAGTCGGCGACAAGGCGCTTGATTTTTCTCTCACTACAACAGACCTTTCTAAAAAATCTCTGGCTGATTTTGATGGAAAGAAAAAAGTCTTGAGTGTCGTTCCTTCTATCGATACAGGTATCTGCTCAACTCAAACGCGTCGTTTTAATGAAGAACTGGCTGGACTGGACAACACGGTCGTATTGACTGTTTCTATGGACCTACCTTTTGCTCAAAAACGTTGGTGTGGTGCTGAGGGAATTGAAAATGCCATCATGCTCTCAGACTATTTCGACCATTCCTTTGGGCGTGACTATGCACTTTTAATCAATGAGTGGCACTTATTGGCACGCGCAGTCTTTGTCCTCGATACTGACAATACGATTCGCTACGTTGAATACGTGGACAATATCAACTCTGAACCAAACTTCGAAGCCGCAATTGCAGCTGCTAAAGCCCTATAGAAAAAATCCTCTGTCACAAAGAGTTCCCTACTCTTTGAAACGGAGGATTTTTGTTTACGAGTAAATATAAGTTCAATCAGCTAAAAACAACTACCTTATACTCAATGAAAATCAAAGAGTAAACTAGGAATCTAGCCGCAGGTTGTACTTAAGTATGGCAAGGTGAAGCTGACGTGATTTGAAGAGATTTTCGAAGAGTATTACTCTACAGATTTCAGGGCTTCAAGCATATCGACCTTTCTCAGATGATGATTGACGAAGAAACCAAGCAAGGTCAAAATGATGCTTACTGCTGCCACTGGGATTACATAGACTTCCCAGCCTACCTGCGGATAAAAGAGAATAGTCGCAGGAGAAATCATTTGAATCAAAAATTGGTGTAAGTAGAAACCAGATACCAGACCAAATACGATTCCCACAAGGGACAGCACAATCGTCTCACGGTAAATGTAGAGAGTGACTTCATTATTATGAAAACCGAGAACCTTGATAGTGGAGAGTTCACGGATTCTCTCAGCCACGTTGATATTGGTCAGATTGTAAAGGATAACAATAGCCAATAGAACCGATACGATGACCAAGATGGTCATGGTCTGATTGAGTGAGCTAGCGACGGAGTCAAAGAGCCGAATAGCTGAAGCATTCTGGACAACACTTGACACCGCAGATTGATTCATAAGTAAACCTGCCTGTCTTTCGATACTAGTAGCACTGGTATCCTTTAACGTAATCAGATAAGTGTTGGCTTGGGGTAGCTGTTTATAAAGTTGCTCATAGCTAGCCTGACTCATATAAATAAAGTGACCAACGTAGTTCTCAGCAATGGCAACGACCTTTAGTTCCTTACCTTCAATTTCTAGAGTCTGCTCAGCCTTTACACCTGCCAGCTGGGAGAGTTTAGCTGTAATAACGACGCCATCTTTTAATGTCAGTTCCTGCTGATGATTTTGCAGATGAATAAAGGGAGTCAAATCCTCCTTCTCTGTCATCATAAGAGTAATAGTTTGAAGACCAGCCTTACCTTTGAAATCCTTGTCTAGCGTTTTAGAATAGATTTTCTGATAAGCTTGGATATCCTGAACTTTCAACACTTCTTCTAGCTCTGCCTTGTCCTGATTGGTCGCACTAGGATTTTCAGAGACAATCATTTGATACTGTTGGATATGTTGAAACTGTCTAGACGGAACTCCTGCTACAGAGGATTGGATTCCCAAACCTGCAAAGAGCAGAGCTACAGAACCTGCCACACCAAAGATCGTCATCAACATCCGCTGCTTATAACGAAAGATATTGCGAGCTGTTATCTTATGAGTAAAACTGAGACGGTGCCAAATAAAGCCGATACGTTCCAGTAAGATTTTAGCCCCTTTGACAGGTGGTTTAGGCAGTAAAAGTTGGGCTGCTTCGTCATGAAGTTCCCTCCGAGCCACCAGATAGGCTGGTAACACACTCGCTACCCAACTCAAGCCAAGAGCCAGCAAACTATAGGTCCAATAGAACTGAATCTGGGTTTCTCCCACTACCATTCCTTTTGTAATGACACTTGAAATCACACCGGCTAGTAAATAATGGCCAAGTATACTACCTAAAGCTGTTCCGACAGTCCCAGCTACTAGACCGTAGAGGAGAAATTTAGCAATAATATCCTTACTACGATAGCCCAAGGCCTTAAAAATCCCTGCATGTGTTCGCTCTTCATCCACAAAGCGAGTCATGGTTGTAAAGGTCACCATGGCTGCTACGGCATAAAGCACTACAGGAAAGATATTGCCCACTGCTCGAATACTGGCTGAAGCATTACTGTACATGAGGTAGCCTTGACCGCCAGGCATGGTCTGACGATTATAGACCTGATACCTTGGCTCAGCTAATTCATCCAAGACTTGCTGATGTTTTTCTAATTTTTCCTTTTCTTGGGCTAGATTTTGTTCAGCCTGCTTGAGTTTGTCTTCTTCCTTGCTCAATTCCTGCTTAGCTTGGATAAGTTGAGCACTGGCCTGCTCTCTCTGAGCTTGAGGAAGCAAGGCTAGTTGACTTTCCTGAGCCTGTAAACGAGCTTGAGCAACTGCTAAACGACGCTTGCCTTCCTGCAAATTAGTATCAGCCTTATCAAGGGTCCCGTGGCCCTTGTCAAGAGATTCTTGACCTTCTTTTTTCAAGAGTTGCAGACGTACCTTGCCATTATCTGATAAAGCTTGTTCTAGGTCTTCCTGATGCTGTTTGGATTTTTCTTCATAAGCTGATGAGAAAGCATTTAAACCTGTCAAATCTTGATATTTCAAACGAGCTATATTGTAGACTTTCTGATTAAACTGACTAGGTAAAATAACCCCATAGGCTGTCAGAGTCCCACTTCCACTTCCTGCGTAGCCCATATCTCTCTGAGAGAGGATTTCAGCTGAATCCACAAAACCAGTAATGGTATAAGTATGGTCTTTTAAAGAGGAATGACTGTCTTCTTTTTCTTTAAAACTAATCTCCTGTCCCACGCTGTATTGGCCTTGCAAATGAGTGGCCAAAGCGATTTCCTTGTCTGACTGAGGGAGTCGTCCCTCTCTTAACTGAAATATTGAAATTCGCTCTGGTTTGGAGTACAGCCGAATAGCATCCTGCCCATTATCCATAGTCACATCTGTCAAATAACCAAACTCAACCTCTGCACCCTGTGTCTGTTCTAGTTCTTCTTGATCTGCTTGATCCAAACCATAGTTAGACATAACTGCCAAATCCAAGGTTTGAGCGGTTGTTAAATAAGCATTAGCTGTCGCCTCCATATTAGGGCTAGTCACTTTGAGACCTACTAGAGCTAGAGACCCCAACATCATCAAGGTCAAGATAGATAAAAAACGTCCCTTGGAGCCTGTGAAGGACTGAATTAAGTCCTTCCAATAGGTTTTTCGCTTGATCATGCTAGTACTCCAAACTGTCGATATCCTGAGGATGCTGGTTGATCACCACATCCTTGACACTGGCATCGTGCATATGAATCACGCGATCAGCAATGGGCGCCAAAACTCCATTGTGAGTCACGATAATCACCGTCGCTCCCTTTTGATGAGACATATCTTGGAGAATCTTCAAAACCTGCTTGCCCGTCTGATAATCTAAGGCTCCAGTCGGTTCATCACAAAGGAGGATTTTAGGATTTTTGGCTACTGCGCGTGCAATGGAGACTCGCTGTTGCTCCCCTCCAGAAAGCTGGGCTGGAAAGTTATTGAGACGATGAGCCAGACCTACATCTGTCAATACCTGCTCAGGATCCAAGGCATCCGTCACGATTTCAGAAGCCAGTTCCACATTTTCCTTAGCGGTTAGATTGGAAACTAGATTATAAAATTGAAAAACAAAGCCGACATCATTGCGGCGGTAATTGGTCCTCTGGTGGGAACTATAGTCTGCAATATTGGCACCATCAATCCAGATTTCCCCTTCATCATTGGTATCCATGCCTCCAAGAAGGTTAAGAACCGTTGACTTGCCTGCACCAGATGCACCTAGAATAATCACTAATTCACCCTTTTCAATTTCAAAATTCACATCACGATTGGCCACAATCTCTGTGTCCCCAACCTGATAACGCTTGTAACAGTGTTTCATCTCAATATAAGCCATTAGATCCACCCTCTCTCAAACAAATTACTTCCTACTACCATTATAACGCTTTTTCAACTAGTTGGAAACTGCTTACATTCTCAAATCCTTCAAAAAAGGCAGTTTCAAATCACTGCCTTCTAATA
>NZ_AJJL01000028.1 GCF_000257905.1 Streptococcus mitis SK579 | reverse complement strand
GATCTTATCGCCAGGATTCTTATCTTTTGGAATTGTGACTGTTACTTTTCCTTTGTCATCTACGTCGATAACACCTGGTTGATCACTTACGTATGTTGTTTTGGCTGGAATGTCTTTTCCATTTTCTTCTTTCAATGGAATTTCAACCTTAGAGCCTGGTTTTCCACTGCCATCTTCATACTTCGGTGTGTAATCGTCAGATACTTGAGTCACCTTAACTGTTACTGGGACATCGATTGTCGAACCATCTGGATAGGTAACAGTTACGACACCTGGCTTGTCACCTGGTGTAGAAGTGTCTGGTGTAGTCTTCCATGTGTAATTTGTACCATTTGGAAGGTCTCCATTATTACCAATACTGTTCTTAGCATTCGGTTTCTCGTTAAGCCCTACTGTTTGAGTTTTGGCTGTTGGAGCAATATTTGTTGCTTCCTTAATTGGGCTTGGTTCTGACACAACATCATCTTGTCCTGGTGTTTGAACAGTTGTTTTAGCTGTAATATTTCCTACTGGAACCTTACCTGTGATGATTGCAGTTGCTTTTCCGTTTGTTACAGTTCCTGTACCAATAACAGTTGTTCCATCTGGACCATAAAGAGTCACGGTTGAACCATCTTTAACTCCCCCTCCAACAGAAACAGTTACTGGGACATTTTCTTGATTAGACTTACCTGTTAAATCCGTTTCAATCGTTGGAGCTTTTGGCTTAACAATGATGGTTACTTGCGGATTAGATTTAGCTACTGTTTTATCTGTATGAGTTGCTGTTGCTGTGTACTTAAAGACACCTGCTGTATCTTGAAGTATCTTTGGTGCTGTTCCTTCCCAGCCCCATTCAACTCCAATTCCTTTACCATTAGGTCCTGCGTCTGTATATTGGTTAGCGTCCACACGCCCATTCCATTGTCTTAATGAATCTCCAACTGTAACTGTCGCTGTTTTACCTTTAATAGGATAAAGAGCTGCTTTATTAGTTGTCGCTACTTTCTCTGGACTTGGATCAGATGTGACATCTTGCTCACCTGGTGTTTGAACAGTTGTTTTAGCTGTAATATTTCCTTTTGGAATTGTTCCTGTAATTGTCGCTTTTCCATTAGTTACAGTACCTGTACCAATTGCACGTCCATCCTGAGAATAAAGTGTTACAATAGAGCCATCTTTTACCCCGTTATGAACATTTACAACAACTGATGTGTTAGGTAATTCTGCCTTACCAGTCAGATCCGTTTCAATTGTTGGAGCTTTTGGTTTAACGATAACGGTTACTTGTGGATTAGATTCTGCTACTGATTTATCTGGGTGAGTTGCTGTTGCTGTATACTTAAAGACACCTGCTGTATCTTGAAGAGCTTTAGGCGTTGTCCCTTTCCAACCCCATTCTACACCATTTCCACGTCCTTTTGGTGCATTTGTGTATTGGTTAGAATCTACACGTCCCTTCCATGTCTTTAATGAATCTCCAACTGTAACAGTTACTGTCTGACCTTCCAGTGGATGCTGGCTAGCTAAGTCTTTTCCTACATGAACAGGAACATCAATATTCTCAGTTGACTTATCTGGATATGTGATTTTTACGACTGCTTTTTTATCTGTTCCTGTAGTATTGGTTTCAGGTTTTGAAACTACTTCAAAGATGGTTCCATTTGGGAAGGCTGGCGTACCAGGTTTAGCAATGACTTTTCCTTTAACCTCATCATCTGTGATCTTATGATTAAATGGTACAATCAGTGTATTTGCTGCTGGAGTATACTTTTCTGCCTGTTCATGTACTTCAAATACAAAATGCCCTGTTGTAGTGTTGGTTCCGTCTGTTGAAATTGCACGGGCAGTATACTTACCTTTTACAACACCTAAACCTACTGTTCCTGTTACATTTTGTCCTAATGGCGAACCTTCTGTTGCCGTACCACTGACAGGTGTAAAGTTAAAGCCACTTTGTAAGTTTTCCGTTTTGAAGTTCGTCACTTTTCCACTATCATCTGTAGTGATAAGACGTGTATTTACTGCATCACCACGGTATAGTGGAATAACTATATTTTGTCCTTCTGCATGAGTTTTCCCTAACTCCACTTTGCTACCATCGTCTTTAGCCCAGTAGATTTTTGGTGGAGTTGTATCACGAACGATGACTGGAACTGTTACTTCATCTGTTGATTTATCAGAGTAAGTAACAATAACTGTAGCTGTTTTGTTACCTGTTGTATCTGTATCAGGTTTTTGTTTAACACTTAACGTCGCATTACTTGGATAATTTTTAACTTTTGCTTTAATTGCTTCATCTGTTAATTCTTGTTTGATTCCAATTTCAAGAGTTTCTGCTGTTGGATTGTGTTTTTCATTCTCTTTCGTGGCTGGTATAACTTTTACTTTTACTGTCTTTTCAATTTTGTGACCAGCGTCATCAGTTGCCTTAACAGTAACTGTTTTTTCTCCAATATCAGATTCCTTTGCCTCTCCAAGGTCAATAGATAGTGTCTTTTGTTTATCAGTATTTACTGAATAGTTCGTTTTTTGCGTAAATAGATGATTAGGATATTTTGTAAATATATCTGAAAAATCTAAATTTACCTTAGTATCATCTCGTCCATCTACATTAAATGAGATTTTCTCACCAACTTTTACAGTTTGTTCTAGTGGTGTAACAGTCAATGTAGGATCTTGTGTATCTGGTTTAGGTGTTGGAGTAACAGGGTTACTTTTATCAGAAGTTACTGTTCCATTAGCATTAGTAACAACTGTTTCAGCAGTAATAGGGGTTCCTGGTAAAGCTTCTGTAACTGTAACTGTAGCAGTCTGTCCATTAGTTGTTCCAGTTCCGATAACTGTATTACCATCGTAAAGCTTAACTGTAGAACCGTTTGGCACTCCACTTCCAACATTAACCGTAATTTGTTGATTTGGTAAGCCTTTTTTGTTCTCTACACTTGTTGTAATCGTCGGTTGTTTCGGTTTAACGATTAATGTAACTGTTCCATCTGAACCAGAGTTGGCATCAGTTGATTTAGAACCGTCTTTATAAGTGGCAATAGAAGTATACTTGAATACTCCGGCTTGTGCTGTACTTGGTGAACGATCATCTTTCCAAGTCCAGTTCATACCTGCAGGGAATGATTTTCCATTTTTATGTTTAACATAACCTGAAGATACAGGATTTATTGGATCTCCTGGGTTATCTCCTACTGTTTTTGTAACTGTTAAACCTTGAATTGGATCTTTTGGTGCCTCTGGATCACTTTGTAAACGAGTACCCGTTGCCCCCATAATATAAGACTGATTAGTCGTTCTTCCTGCAGTTACTGATGCTGCATAGACACGACCATATTGAGCTGCTTCTTGAGGTGTCACATCATCTCTTAGTCTAATCTTAGCATGCATGTGCACTGCATAATCAGAACTCTCTTTTCCGACCCTAATTCCCAAGTAATATGATAGACCTGGATAGCTACCGTTTTTATTTTTTGTAAGGGTATTTAAAGTAGAGTCATTTTGATTGTGTTTAAATACCTGCCATCTCTGGCCATCACGAGTTACCCCTGAAGATGGATCATAGATTGTTCGTTTATCATTATTAAAGATATTATAGTTCTGTCCCCATACATTTGAGATATTGGCTGTATTTCCATATTGAGTAAATCCTTGGAAACCATCAGAAAGTCTTCTACCACCAGTATTTTGGTAACGTGTGAAACTTAAATCTCTCACCGTGTTAGATGAGTGCATGATATTAAAAGGAGCTTGGAAATAGTATTCTTGCTGGTATGAACTTACCGTCATCTTATGTCCGTCGTTATTGAAGAAGACATCATAGACGATCCATTTCCCTTCACTATCTTGTACATAGGTTGCCTTAATATCAGTCTTATTTTTGGTAAACTCAGGATCATCGTTCCTTGTGTTTCGCCCACCGTTATCTTTAGGGTCAACAGAAGCAAAATATTTAATATTGGCTAAAGCACCTTGATTAATTTCACCATTTGCTCTAAAGTTTGTTCCTTGAGCCATGCTCTTGCCATTACGTGAGTCACGAGCACCTGAAGTCAAACGTGTTGTAGCATTTTTAACAGAAGTAAACATTCTCTTCACACGTTTTGTCATATCTTCAACATCGTTCAGAGAAACTGTTGTATTTTCAAGAACACCTTGAGCCAAGCCCAATAGTTCATTGGCTTTTTCAAGAACTTCTTTGCTAGTCTCATGCTCAGGCAATTCCAAAACAGCTGCCTGCAATTGATCTACAGATACTTTCAAAGCATCTTTTTTAGCTGATACAGTTTGGCTCTCTTCGCTTGCGCTTACTTCAGGAGAAGTTTGACTTGCTAGATTGTCAGCTGGCTTCTCAGTTTTATCTGCTTGTTTATCAACTTGAACCTCAGTTGCTTCCTTAGCAGCTGATACGACTGTCACATCTTTAGACAAGAGTTCTACCAGTTCATCGATATCCTTTTGAGCTAGCTCAGAACTTTCTAGGGCTTCTTTCCCTTTTTGAAGTCTGTCTTTAACAGGTGAGACTACTGATTCGTCAAGGTTTAATTTAGTTGAAAGAAGAACATTTAATTCTTCAACTACTTTTTTCAACTTGGCCTTATCAACTGTAGACGCACTAGGTGCAGCATTTGTAAGCGCTTGATTTCCTGCGTCTACTTTGTTTTCAGTAGATTCTGCAACATCCACAGGCGAATCGACCTTATCTTTAGGGTTCACTACACCCGCATTAGCCGTATTAGATTGTGGAGCGTTTGGAAGCACACTATCCGCGCTCGCAACGCGGGCACCCAAAAACATCAGCGCTGCAACAGCAACTGAAGCGGCACCGAAACTATATTTACGAATAGAAAAGCGCAAAACTTTTTCACGTTGCTGGCGCTTTATTCTATTGAGCGAATTTGATTTATTTTCCATTGTTCCTCCTTATGTTAAAACACAAAATCAAATTAAAAGTATTCTTCATGGCTACACTTCTTATAGTAACGCACCCATGAAGCCTACTATGATGAGCATGTTTACACATCACAGCTATTACGGCTCAATTATACCATTTTTAATATATTTACACAAGACAAAACTATTTTATTCCATAAAATAAAGGATAAATTGTTTAACTATACATAAAATGTTATTATGTTATATTTTGAATACAACAAACTCTCTAGCTTTAAAATAAATCTGTAACCACCTATCGTATCAGATAATTCATCGTCATTTTTAATAGTAAAAAATAATCACCTAAAAAATTTAATGGTAACAAATGACTCACTCCATATCCCAATTAATAGCGTATCCAATTGAGAGCTTCTTAATACAAAGATTAGCATCTACTTTCCAAAAACACAACAACGGCCTTGTACCTCTTAAAACGAGGAACAAAGCCGTTGTTTAATCTTTTCTATTCATTGTCCACTTAACAATGAACAGTTCATATTTTGACTAAATTTTTAGTCTTCTTTTTTCTTGCGAGCTACAAGTCCAAATCCACTCAATAGTCCAAGAAGTCCTAGAGATGCAAGAGTCGCATTTGATTCTGTTCCTGTATTTGGCAATACATTTTGAGAATCATTTGACTTAGCTCCATTATCAACAGTAGTCTTAGTATCTACCTGATCTGCATTCGGAGTAACTGCATTTGGAGTTGGAGTAGCTGGTGCTGGTTTATCTTGACCAGAATCTCCATTAGTATCAGGTTTGACTGGCATATCAGGTGTCACTGGTGCAACTGGATTTGTATCTGTTGGTGTTGATGGTGTGACTTTACCTGGTGTTACCTTAGCTGGTGTTGTTACTGGAACTTCAACAGCTGGTTTACCTGGTTCTGTAATCTTACCTGTTCCTGGAACTTTACCGTCTGGTAATTCACTGTTTGGTACTTTACCTTTACCGTCTTCACCGATTGTTACTGTGATTGGGTTTCCATC